>CAXIBS010000012.1:0-45975 GCA_964022585.1 uncultured Colwellia sp. | reverse complement strand
AAATATTTATCTGATAGCAAATGAGGAATGATACGGATATCCCCTAAATCAAACGCCGTTAAGGTAGGATGTTGTTCTAATAATGTAGTTCGCATAAATAAGGGGCCCCAATTGGCTCCTCGAAGAATTCCACCACCACAATCTGATGCTATACCTAAAATAACAGCACGAGAGCCCTCTGATAGCTTATTTAAAGAGTTTTTCCATAAATTATCAATATCTGTAGTCTGACCGAAAATTGTCTGGTGCAATAGCTCTTTACGCTCTTTAGCGGTATTCACTGTAAAAACGCCATTGCCGGGTGGACATAAACATTGTGTTAACTTTTCTTTAAACTGTGTTGTTAATTGTGGCATTTTGTTTCTCTGTTTTGGGATGATATAACGTAAATCGGCATCACTAATTTTAATGTTTTTAGAATTTAGCTCTTATTTTTTTAGATAAAGTCGATTATGATTGCGCAGAAAATAGTGTTTCTTTGAATAAGTCATCACTATGGATAAGCATTATAGCCAAAAGTATTAAGTAGTTATATATCAGAAATTGATTCAGAAAATTAATGCTTGTCAATTTGCATATTTATAGATATATCTATAAATAGGTATGCAATTGCATTTTTTAAGTAAACCAGTTTTTAACGTTATTTGAGTGAGTTCAAAGAGCATGCTCGCACTTTTTCTCGCAAATATTGAATGAATAAAAAGACAAAAATAAATTTATCTTCTCAAGTGGATAAACTGTCGAATTAGCAGGATTATAAATTTTTATGGCAAGATCACTAGTTATTGTCGAGTCGCCAGCCAAAGCGAAGACAATTAACAAATATTTAGGTAAAGACTTCATTGTAAAGTCTAGTGTTGGTCATGTTCGTGATTTACCCCATAGTAGCACCGGTAAGAAAGTACCAACGAAGTCACCCGCTGAAGTTCGAAAAATGACACCTGCAGCAAAGGCTAAATATAAAGCGAAACGCGAAAAACAGGCACTTGTTAATCGCATGGGAATTGACCCAGATAAAAACTGGGCAGCAAACTATCAAATTCTTCCAGGTAAAGAAAAAGTAGTAACAGAGCTTCAAAAACTTGCAGATAAAGCTGATATTGTCTATCTCGCAACCGATTTGGATCGCGAGGGAGAAGCGATTGCTTGGCATTTAAAAGAAATTATTGGTGGCGAAGATGAAAAGTTTCGCCGTGTAGTTTTCAATGAAATAACTGAAAGCTCTATTCAACAGGCTTTTGCTACTCCTGGCGAATTAAGTATGCCTGGTGTAAATGCCCAACAAGCACGACGCTTTTTAGATAGAGTTGTTGGCTTTATGGTTAGCCCACTACTATGGAAAAAAGTAGCTCGCGGCTTATCTGCAGGACGAGTGCAATCAGTTGCAGTAAAGCTTGTAGTTGAAAAAGAACGTGAGATAAAAGCCTTTGATCCGAAAGAGTTTTGGGAAATTAGTGCTGATACTCATGCTACTTCTGCTAAAAGTAACGGAGAAGCATTAGCACTTGATGTAACTCATGAAAATGGTAAGGCCTTTAAGCCAACTAATAAAGCCGATGCTGATAAAGCCTTAGCGGTATTAAAATCAGCAGATTATGCAGTAAGTAAACGTGAAGATAGACCATCAAAAAGTAATCCATCCGCACCTTTTATTACTTCAACATTACAACAGGCAGCAAGTACTAAATTAGGCTATGGTGTTAAACGTACTATGGGTTTAGCACAACGTTTATATGAAGCAGGTCATATTACTTATATGCGTACCGATTCAACTAATTTAAGTAAAGATGCTGTTGAAATGTGTCGTACTTATATCAGTGATAGTTTTGGTGAAAATTACTTGCCTGAAAAGCCAAAAACATATGGCTCTAAAGCGGGAGCCCAAGAGGCGCATGAAGCGATTCGTCCATCCAATGTAAAAGTTGAATCAGCTTTTATGGAAGGTATCGATGCTGACGCTAAAAAGCTTTATGACTTAATTTGGCGTCAGTTTGTTGCATGTCAAATGACAGCTGCCCGTTACACTGTGAGTACCTTAACCATTAGTGCAGCCGAGTTTGACTTAAAAGCCAAAGGTCGCGTTATGCAGTTTGATGGCTGGACTAAAGTTCATCCACAATTATCTAAAGGTGATGATAAACATCTACCTGATTTAGCTGTAGGAGAAGCCTTAGCTTTAGACAATTTAGATGCAAGTCAGCACTTTACAAAGCCACCAGCGCGATTTGGTGAAGCATCTTTAGTTAAAGAGTTAGAGAAGCGCTCAATTGGTCGTCCATCAACGTATGCTTCTATTATCTCGACAATCCAAGATAGAGGCTATGTACGTTTAGATAAAAAACGTTTTTATGCTGAAAAGATGGGTGAAATAGTCACCGATAGTCTATCGATGAGTTTTGAAAAACTAATGAGCTTTGATTTTACCGCTAATATGGAGCAAGAGCTTGATGCTATTGCCGGTGGTGACTTAGATTGGAAAGCAGTACTAGATGAGTTTTATAAAAACTTCAGTAAAAAACTAGCTCTTGCCAATCAAGATGTTGATGACGGGGGAATGCGTAACAATGACCCAGTATTAACTGATATTGATTGCCCAACGTGTGGACGCAAAATGGGGATTAGAACTGCTTCAACTGGCGTGTTTTTAGGTTGTTCAGGCTATGCTCTTCCGCCAAAAGAACGTTGTACAACAACGATGAATTTAACGGCTGGCGAAGAAGCGGTAAGTGTGTTGGCTGAAGATCAAGAAACTGAAGCTCTACGTGCAATGCATCGTTGTAAAAAATGTAATACTGCGATGGATAGCTATTTAATTGATGAAACACGTAAACTTCACGTTTGTGGTAATAACCCCGTTTGTGATGGGATTGAAATTGAGCAGGGAACTTTTAAAATTAAAGGCTATGATGGTCCTGTTTTAGAATGTGACCGATGTGAAGCTGATATGGAATTAAAGTCAGGCCGTTTTGGTAAGTACTTTGACTGTACCAACAGTGAATGTAAAAATACGCGTAAACTACTTGCCAGTGGTGAAGCTGCGCCGCCAAAAGAAGATCCTGTGCAATTACCTGAGTTAGCATGTGAAAAATCAGATGCGCATTTTGTGTTACGTGATGGTGCTGCCGGCATATTTTTAGCTGCTAATACTTTTCCACGTTCACGTGAAACTAGAGCACCAAAAGTAGCTGAATTAAAGCGTTTTAGAGATAGAATTTCATCAAAATTCTATTATTTAGCTGATGCTCCAGAGCAAGACAACAAAGGAAACTTATCTATTGTTCGTTATAGTCGTAAGACTAAAGAGCAATATGTGATGACTGAAGTCGAAGGAAAAGCAACTGGCTGGACAGCAAAGTATATCGATAACAATTGGGTTGAGGAAATTCCTAAACCAAAGAAAAAACCAGCTAAAAAGAAAACAGCTACAAAGAAAGCTACAGCAAAAGCTAAGTAGTTTTGTAGCTATCTATTCCACTTCAAAAATCTCAAACCTTCAGCTATATAGATGAGGGTTTGAGACTCTATTTAACCTTTTTTAAAAAAAACGGTTATGGTATTCTTTGTCTAAAGATAACTAAGCTTTAATTAGACTGTAATACACTACAGTAGCTAATAAAGTAAAATTTTAGGGAGAATAACTATGACAGATACTGTATCAGTAGAGAGTGATCTTGATATAAGAGCCACTTATCTTAGTGCGGAAGAATTAAAGCTTGCGGCATCTTTACTATTCCAGACCTATCATGATGATCCTGTTTTTTTAGAAATTTTTAAAAGTGGCAAAGAAGGTTACGAGCAGAGAGTAAGAGCTTCTATCAGAGAAGAATTGAGTGCCTTTTGGCAAGCAAAACAGCCCATGGTAGGTTTGTTTCTTGGAGACTCAATGGTTGGCGTTGCTTGTTTAAATAGTCCGGATGAAAGTGTTGGTAGTGACAGGTTTTGGCACTGGCGACTTAAAATGTTACTCACAGCCGGATATTTCAGTACAAAGCAGATGATAGAAAAAGAACAGAAGGTAATGTCTGCCGTACCTTTGAATAAATTTCATATGCTGTCTTTTATTGCTATCCACCCTTTGCATCAACATCATGGTTTTGGTCATTACTTAATGGCGGCAGTAAATACCGTATTGAAGGAACATGCAGATAGTGAAGGTGTAGCGGTTTATGCAACCTCTGGCAAATTTAAAAAATTCTTTGAAGATGCTAACTATGAGTTTATTGAAGATGTTAATGTAGGCAAAGTTTCAGGTGCTTTAATGGTGCATTATCGCAATAAATAATTTATAAACCTTTATTTTGTAAGCTACTTTTAAATTAGGCACATTACTAGATGTGCCTAATTTATTTTCAATAAAAAAGTACTCTTTTGATCCTTCTTATTAATTAATATCTTTAAAGTTTGCCTTTTCCAAATCTTGAATAATTACTTTTACGCAAACTTATAAAGACTATTTTAGTCGAGAAATATCAAAATTATAACTATTTTAACCCTCGCGAAATTCATGGGATTTAACCATATAAGTCGCTCAAGAGGGAAAGTTTACAGTTGGCTGTTTTCACTCCATTCAACATTTTAGCCAACAATAAATTTCCCCTTAGCAGGGCATTATGTGTAAAAGGAAGTTGTCATGTCAGTAGGTATGAGCGCAGCATGGAGAGCAAAGCAGCCAAAACAAAAACGCTGTGATAGATGTGAACTATATACACCTGAAGCAAGCAATAAATGTATTCATTGTTTTGAGTTAAATGAATCACAACTAATTCAACTTAAAGCGCAGCACCAAGAAACCCTCCAAGAGAACTCTACCTTTGGCAAGTACCTATTATTTGTTTCGGTAATTATAGGTTTACTATTAACGCTTAGTTTTTTATAGTCGGTATATCAGCACGTTATGCATAACAAGAGACTATGGCGTCAATAGTAAATTGTTGACGCATCTCACATTACACCACCTCTTAGCATTGAATTTAAGATCACAATTACCTTTCTCATATAGGCAATCATTGCTAATTTTTAGGCTTTCCTGCGATTAACAACCGGTGATATGTTGTTTTGAAAAAAGGTTAGGTTGCGTTACTGACATCATAGCCTTGTATAAAACGGGGCTCTTACTTGAGTTTTTCTTTATGCTCTTCAAGTAATTACTAATTAATTTTTAGCTGGCAGAGTAGTTTGTTTATTTTGACTAACTTAATCTAGAGTAATATCGTTTTATCATAATTTCCTTATCAAATTATTATGCTTTAGTAGAGTCATTTATGTGGATATCATCTATATCTTGTCTTACTTTATAGCTGCAACTTTATATGCAAGATTAACCCTAAACCTATTATCACTAATGATGAGCTACTCATTGATGCCAATGCAAATCACATTTAATGATCAATCTTATTCAGTCTATTTTATTGGGTAATCACGATAAATGAGAAAGTGATTATCCCTCTAATAATAAGGTTATCAGTTAAATTACAAAATTGGTTAGTCATCACTATTTATTTGGCCCCTATTGACGATATATAAACTACCAAATATTAAAATTAAAAGCGGTAGTATAAATATTAAAGCATCCATTTCGTACTATTCCAAATTAATTGGTTTTACATAGTATAGCTTTTAATCTGCTAACCTGCTGGATTGCCAATGAAGGCATGATAGTATGCTTCAATCCTTGAAAATTAATTCTTTCTTAAACCTTAGAAAGCCGATATAAATAGCATCATCTAACGTCAATTTTTCGATCATACAGTGGACATTAATTTAAGGTTTCTATCACGCTTTAGGGCACAACTGTCTTACAGAATATAGTTAGTTGAACTCTAATTTAGTGGTCACAACTACCTAGCTTCTGCACAATGTGCTTAGCAATAAGTGAAGAACTTTTTAAGTGATAAATGCGCAGTGCAACATCAAAATATTCATCAACAATATTTACCCTTACGGTCATTGTTACAGAAGGAGAATACAGAGTTAGTGTCAGTTTTAAACGATAAAGTTATCTATGGTTTTTGGCTAGCACTTATTTGCTGATTATTATACTTTTTCTATTGATATTGGAATAGATTTGTATGCCGGAGTGCCGCAATCCTCTCCAATATTCTCTAAAGGTACAAGTGGATTAGTTTCTGGGTAATAAGCCGCAACACATCCCTCGGGTATTGTATACTCCACCACTTTGAAGTTGGATACTGAACGTTCAATATTATCATTTGCTATTGAGCGTATATTGACGAGATCTCCAGTTTTCAATTTTTGTTTAGCCATATCTTCAGCGCTGATAAATAAAACATTTCGCTCACCATAAATACCTCTATAGCGATCATCCATGCCATAAATTGTTGTATTGTATTGATCATGCGAGCGCATCGTTTGAAGGGTTAAAACCGAGTTTTCAGTCATGGTTTCAGCTATTTCATGAACGAGTTTGTTCGGTAATTTATCATCACAAAAAACTGCCTTTTTTTCTGGAGTATGCCATTCACGTTTTGAGGCAGCGTTATGCAGGTGGAAACCTCTACCTGCCTTTATTTTTACGTTGTAGTCTTTAAAGCCAGGTATAACCTGACTGATTTCTTCACGAATCAGTCCGTAATCACTTGCAAGTTCTCCCCAGTTGACTACTTTATTTCCTACTGAGGCGGTTGCTATGGCCGCAATAATAGCCGTCTCAGATCGCAATGAATCAGATGCAGGTTCATTTAATCCTGCTGAGCTGTGCACCATACTCATGGAGTCTTCAACGGTGATACACTGTTCTCCACTGTCTTGACGGTCAATTTCTGTTCGGCCCAAACAGGGAAGGAGCAAAGCGCGCTTACCTGTAACAACATGGCTTCGGTTAAGTTTAGTGCTGATTTGTACTGTTAAATCACAATTATTTAATGCTTGATAAGTTCTTTGGGTATCTGGTGTTGCGGCGGCAAAGTTGCCTCCTAACCCGATAAACATTTTTACTTTGCCTGATAACATGGCATGAATGGACTCAACCGTATTATAGCCATGTTCTCGCGGTACGGTAAAAGCGTAATGCTGCTCTAACGAGTCGAGAAATACCATTGTTGGTTTTTCATTTATACCAACGGTACGATTACCTTGAACATTTGAATGGCCTCTAACAGGGCAGGCTCCCGTACCTGGTTTGCCAATATTTCCTCTTAGCATTAACACATTGACTAACTCTCTGACGGTGGCGACTGAGTGTTGATGTTGAGTAATACCCATTGCCCAAGTAAAAATTACCTTTTTACTGGTAATGTATAATTTTGCTATTTGTATTATTTCTTCTTTCGTTAAACTACTCTGGCGGAGAATATTTTCCCAAGAGCTTGCTTCTACGCTGTGTTGATATGACTCAAATCCATGACAATGTTGTTTAATAAAGTCAGTATCAAGGACTGATTTGTCTTGTTCAAACCACTCCAATAAACATTTTGCTACCCCGCGTAATAACGCCATGTCTCCGCCTAATCTTGGCGTGAAATAATGTTGGCTAATGTTTGTTCCGGTGAAAAATATCATTTCTTTTGGACTTTGGGGATCTGAAAACTTTTGCAAGCCACGCTCTTTCAAATTATTGATAGAGACGATTTTGGCACCGCGCAGACTTGCTTTGCGTAAGGTTGCTAACATTCGAGGGTGGTTTGTTCCTGGGTTTTGACCAAAAACAAAAATTGCATCCGCTTGAGAAAAATCATCCATAGTGACCGTGCCTTTTCCTACGCCGATACTTTTTGTCATACCAGTGCCAGAGGCCTCATGGCACATGTTCGAGCAATCGGGAAAATTATTGGTTCCTAACACACGACCAAATAATTGATATAAATAGGCTACCTCATTACTGGCTCTCCCTGAAGTATATAGTAAAGCTTCATTAGGTGAGGGTAACTGTTTTAGACTATCCCCTATGATATTAAAGGCTTCTTCCCAACTTATAGGTTGGTAATGATCACTTTCGCCGTTATAGTACATTGGCTCGGTAAGGCGGCCACTTTTTTCTAATGTATGATCATCCCATTGTTGTAATTGAGTTAAGGAGAACTGATTAAAAAAATGACGGTCAACACGTTTACTTGTGGCTTCCCATGCGATGGCTTTAACGCCATTTTCGCAAAACTCTACTTTACCAGCACTAGTTGAGTCTCCCCACGCGCAACCGGGACAATCAAAACCTCCCGGTTGATTTGCCTTAAGCAACGCTTTAACACTTCTAATAGCGCCTTCACTTTGAATTAAGTGTTTTGCTGAGCTTTTTAACGCGCCCCAGCCTCCGGCAGGTGAAGAGTAGGCAGGTGTGTTTTTTGAAGACTTAGACATGTGAATTCTCTTTTTAAGCGAAACGTTTAAGTTGTTTTTGTTGGAAACAAAACAAAGCTAACTTTGTTTTACGAGCTGATTCGACAGCAAGCGTTGTTGGCTGTGCTAGTGTGACTAATGTAGTTAATGACAGGCGCGCTACTTTAACAACTAAATCATGACTACATCGGCTAGTCATTAATACAAAACCAGCAGTGGTAAGTTGGTTACTTCTTGATAAGCAACCGAGTAATTTATCTAGTGCAGAGTGGCGACCGACATCTTCTCGATGAGCAATAAGGTGTCCGGTTAAATCAAAGTAGGTGGCACTGTGGTTTCCTCTTTTCCCACCTAAGTCATCTATTATTTTAGGTAAGTCATTTTTGGCTTGAATGATAACCTCTAGTGAAGGTGATATTATTGCTTTGTTTGATTGGTTGTTCTGCTCAGTGTTTAACTGCATGGCTGCTTGAATAGAGTCAAGCCCACATAAGCCACAGCCACTTGGGCCAGCCATTGTTCTACGTCTTTGTTTTAGTTGGTGATTAGTTCGCCCTAAAACCTGCAAATCAACTTGCCAACCATTATCATGAGCATGAGTAACCATGTCTAATATTTCTTGAGTATCATGAATTAGGCCTTCACTTAATGCAAAACCTATTGCAAAGTCTTTTAAGTTATTAGGCGAAGCCATCATTACTGCTTGGCTAATGCCATTAATACTAATAGCAACAGGAGCCTCAGAAAGTTGAGCATGATGCAATTGATGCATAGATAGTGCAGTTGAAGGAGATAAATCGTTAGTGTTTTTCATGGTGACGTTGTGCTCAGTGTGTGCCTTCTTTACATTAAGTGAAATATGTTGCCGACAAGTGTATCTAGAATGTAGGCAACATTTTAAATAAAATTAACGTCCACCAGCGTCTAGTCGAGAGCGTTCATTATTTTCAACGAGCACACCTAAACCTATGGTATTTATTTTTTCCCATACATCGGGATCAATTTCAATACCGTGTTCAACGGTGTGTTCTTTATTGCTTTCAACTTGTTTAGCACTAACATAGCTGCTTTTACTATTTTGTAAAGAAGAAGTTAGGTCTACGCGAGAGCTACATATGATAGTCAATGCATGTCTGTCTTTATCATTGCTTGCTAGATTAGTAATACCTTCACTATAACTAGGATAACGTTGGCCAGAGCCAATTGCTGCTGTATGCTCGGTAACAATGTTACTGCCATTTTGCCAGTAAGCTGCAGTACTAATACCGCTACGACCACGATCTGTTAAGGCTTTTAAAATAAAAATTCGATTGTGACAATTATGTACGGTTACAGTTGCTATGCCACTTTCTAATGCTTTTGCGTGTGCTAAATCAACCGCTGCTGCAATGCAATTAAGCGCACTACGGTGGTGAGCATCAATTGTTGCAGAAGTACTATCTTCATAAATAACATTGCTTAATGGTTTATCTTTATCTTCATCAATATATGGTAAAGCTAGTTTTAATTCATTTAAACCATTTAAGCCGTGCTTTTCTAGCCATAGCACCATATTGGCTGCATCTTCGTAATTACCAACAAAGTAATCACTTGCTTCAAAACATCTTCTAAGAGCTGCTTTTAATTCATTCATCGAAATATTCACGGAACTCTCCTATTGCTTTGGTGCTAGTGGCATAAACCAGTCGTCATTAAATGTTTCACCTATTTCTTCTAATAGTGGTGCGCCCTGAAACATGGTGTTGCGTACCCATAAACGCGATCTAGGATCAAATTTACTTACGCCAAAAAAGGCTAATTTTGAGCGAAGTAAGTGCATTGGTAATACTTCACGATCTAAAAGGTTAGCTTGGATGTCACCATATATACAGCGGTTCATTCCTTGAATACGACGCACAATGCCGCGAAGTTTTGGGTGAGCAACCATAAAGCGCGCAGTGGTATGTTCAGGGTTATGAGTAATATAATCGATAAGTTGGTTGTAACATTTTCGTACGGCATAGCCGACGCCTAGTGCCATTTGTTTCTTTTTCCCTTCAATATCAGCAACACTACCTAAGCGAGGTTCCATTTTTTCTTCTGAGCGATACCAGTATGTTTCACGTGCACCTTCGGCATCAAAGTCAATAGCTAAGGCCCAGTCATAACGGTTTTCAATCACTTCTTTTAGGGTTTGAGTTGGCATTAAAGGATCAAGGTCTAAAAACTCATCGGCACTGTGAAAATCTTCTAATTCATCAACAAGCTCTGGGTATATTTCTAACATACAAGATACGAGCATTTCTTGACCTTGTAATGAGCAGTTTTGCTCACTGAATTCAACTAACTCATTCCAGCTATCAAAGCCACTTTCAATACGCTCTTTAAGCGAAAACATATCATTAATAACATCTTTGTTATTATTCGTTTGCCACTCATCTTCAGTAATTGTTTCTTGAGTATGTCGGGTACTACGGTCAATAAGTTGATTGAGCGTTGTTCTTACTTGCTCATTAATACCACCAAGTACACGTACACGAGCTAAAGCAAGTTCGCGCATTTCAACCCACTGATTGATAAGAAGAGGATGATTAACCAAATATGGAGCCATGCCTAAACCGGTAGAGTTACCAATACCAAAATAGCGTTTGATTTCTGGTTTCATCTCACTAAATGTTTCAGGAGATTTATGGCGAGCAATATGCTCTACTTGGATTAAACTAAAATTACGTAACATTAAACATACAAACATTTCACCTGCAAAGGGACGAGCAAAGTCTTTATGTTTTTCACGAACCTTTTCCCAGTCAGCCATTCCCAATTTGCCACTGCCATAAACAGCTGTTGTACGGTATAAATAGCCAACTTCAGCTATTTTATCTACATCCGGTTGCTGTCCTGCGGCTAGTTGGTCAACAACATAATCAAAGTTTCGAGCACTACGATTAGCGCGTGATAAAACAAATACACGAGCATCTACTCGACCAGCTTCTTGTTTTGGTACATTTTGACGTAATTTATCGATATAAGGTTGATCAACGACACCTTCAACGAGTGCCATTGTAAGATCCCACTTAGTGGCAATAACACGATCGTTACGTTCATCTGGCGATAGATAGTCTGAAAATAAAACAAAACTGAAAATACCATGTGGCGCATTTATTTCGTACACTACTGTGCCGTATCCATCGTTGTCTAGATTGAATAAGGAAGGTTCAATCTTCCAGCGTTCACGAAATATTCGACGTACTAAAGTACGCATAAAGCTTAGGCGGCTTTGATGATAGGCACCAAGTCGTTCCAATGTCATCACTTGACTTGCTGGGCGAAGTGGTAAAGCATTTTCCCCCCAGAGTGATGAATGGATAGCTGCATTTGTTGTCATTTTACTGATCCTCATTTGCTATACAAATTATGTTATCTGAATTGGCTTTTAATTGCTTGTTTTCATCATTTTGCAAATTCAGGTCTTAACCTATTGAGATTTTATTATTTAACCTTAGCCATTAGTGAATTCTAAAGAAGTAAGTTCACTGAATGTGAGGTTATCTTTGGCTATTATCCTCACTCTACACAAGTCAAAAAGCTCTATCGACTGATAAGTAAAATTTATAGCGTTAAAGTATGGTGTTGAATAATAAAGAATTTATTGACTTACTTTATGTAAGGTTAAATGGCATTTAATTACAAGATAATGAAAAATATTGATAGCAAAGATAAATTAATAGATTTTAACTAATCTTTCATAAGTGTTACTGAGGTCATAATATTTTCTTATCACTGGATATTATTTACTAATTTTTATTATAAAAAATGCTCATTATAATAAACAGCCTAACTAGCGGTGCTATTTTTTGGATCGCATAAATTGATTGAGGTGCACAATGAATTCTCTAGCCTATAGTGATAACAATATCCTTAAAACCATAGAAATTGAACATGAAGAAGCAATTGTTAGTGAGAACAATCATCGATCCAATAAAAGTCTAGGACAAAACCTGAGTCATAATGGAGAAGTTCATCATGGCGATATAAGCACGGCAAGTTACCTCCGTGGATACAATTAATTTGCATATAGCTCATGATTGATTTTGGCTATCGATGTAGTCTAACCCAAGTGTTCGCTGAAGTTCAGCTGCAATAGCTTAGTATAGAAAAGTAGCTATTAACCTTGCGTATAGGTGAAATTAGACAAAAACCATCCTCAACATTCTATTAACTATAAATGATATAAAAACATCTTTGGGAACTACCATGACAGATTTTCGCCAACAAGCACTTGATTATCACGCATTACCTACACCGGGTAAAATCAGTGTCTCATTAACTACTGCCGCTGAAACGAGTGAAGATTTATCACTCGCATACAGTCCTGGTGTAGCAGAGCCTGTGAGAGAAATTGCCGCTAACCCTGATGATGTTTATAAGTATACAGCGAAAGGAAACACGGTTGCTGTTATTACTAATGGTACTGCTATTTTAGGTTTAGGTAATTTAGGACCAATGGCATCTAAGCCAGTAATGGAAGGTAAGTCTTTATTGTTTAAACGTTTTGCTAACATAGACTCGTTTGATATTGAAGTGAAACATAAAACGGTTGAAGAGTTTGTTAATACGGTTGCAAATATTGCTGATAGTTTTGGTGGTATAAACCTTGAAGACATAAAGGCGCCAGAATGTTTTGCTATTGAGAAAGCTTTAATTGGTCGCTGTAAAATACCAGTATTTCATGATGATCAACATGGTACTGCTATTGTTACAGCCGCTGCTATGATCAATGCCCTAGATATTCAGGGTAAAGATATTAAACAAGCAAATATTGTTTGTTTAGGTGCGGGAGCTGCAGCAATTGCTTGTATGGAGTTATTGATCACCTGTGGTGCTCAACGTGAAAAAATCTATATGCTTGATACTAAAGGTATTGTGCATACTCGTCGTGATGATTTAAATGAATATAAAAAACTGTTTGCGAATAACACGGACAAGCGTACTTTAGATGACGCCATCGAAGGTGCGGATGTATTTGTGGGTGTGTCGGGTCCTAATTTATTAACTGCAGAGCAAGTTAAGTTAATGGCGCCGAACCCTATTATTTTTGCTTGTTCAAATCCTGATCCTGAAATAAAACCTGAATTAGCATTAGCCGCTCGTAATGATGCGATTATTGCAACAGGTCGTTCAGATTATCCTAACCAAGTTAATAATGTACTTTGTTTTCCTTTTATCTTCCGTGGGGCTTTAGATGTTCGTGCTCGTACTATCAACGATGAAATGAAAGTGGCAGCGGTACATGCCATTAGAGCTATTGCAAAAGAAGACGTGCCAAGTGAAGTGCTAGCGGCAAGTGGAGAGGCTTCATTAATTTTTGGTCGTGATTATATAATCCCAAAACCTATGGATTCACGTTTATTGCCTGCTGTCGCTTTAGCGGTAGCAAAAGCTGCAATAGATTCTGGTGTTGCAGCTCTACCACTCCCCGATAATTACATGTTGTAATTTATAGCTAGCTCAAAGAAAAAATCAGGCCTTATTCATGCTCTATATTTTTATTCGTGTTTTGTTGGATAAAGGTTGCTAACGCTTCAGCAGCCGGAGACAAAGATTTATTCTTTAATTGTACCAACCCTATATGACGTATTACTTTAGGTGTTGTAAGTGGGATAAATCGCAGTTTGGTATTTTCGCTAGGAAATGCAAACCAAGGTAAGGTGGTAATACCAAGTCCTGCTTCTAACATGGCAATTAATGAAAGCATATTTGAAATAAGAAATTGAAAGTCATTTAATAAGGGCTCTGCCTCAGTGCCCTCAAGTAGACGTGACGTGCCATTACGAATCAATCTTTGTTTACGTAACTCTTTCCAATGTAACTCTGTTGCATCAGCAAGTGGATGATCATCACGGCAAACTACGCCTAGTTGATCTTCCCAGATAGGCGTGAAGGTAATGTCTACATGTTCATGCTCGTGAGGCAAGCTGGCGATACCAATATCAACTTGTTGTTTTTCAACTTTTCTTAGCACAGCTTCTGAATTGTCGTCATAAAAACTTATATGAAGTTCAGGTACATCAATAATAAATTTTGATAATAAATCTGGCAACATTCGACAAGCAATAGAAGGTACAGAAGCAAGGCGTAAATGTCCTGTTTTATGCTCTCTCATTAATGACATATCAAGAGAAATATTGTCGTGATGTGCAATAAGCTCTTTTGCTTTTGGCAAAAAATATTGACCGTAAGGCGTTAGTTCCGTGATGGTTGTTTTGGCATTTCTTTTCTCAAACAGTGTTGTACCTAGCTTATTTTCTAGATCTCTAATCGATAAAGATATTGCTGGTTGAGTACGACAAGCCTTTTCTGCTGCGCTATGAAACCCTTTTAATTCAGCTACCCAAACGAAGTGACGTAGTTGAGCAATTTTGAATTCAGGCAGAGCCATAAGTATTCCTTATCAAGAGATATTATTTATTAATTTTTATTATTAAAACATGCTCCATATAATAGATTCAATTATTTTATGGAGGTATTTATGTCTGAATCAAATTTTTGTAACTACATTAACGGTGAATGGGTAGAAGGTCAAAGCACACTTGCTAACATCAGTCCTGCTGATACAAGTGATATTATCGGTCATTATGCTCAGGCGACTAAAGCCCAAGCACAATCAGCGATAGATGCTGCAGTAGCGGGCCAACTTGCATGGCAAGAAAGTGGCTTAGAACAACGTTACTCTGTGCTAATGGCAATTGGCGATGAACTTATTGCTCGTAAAGATGAATTAGGAAAGCTACTTGCCAGAGAAGAAGGCAAAACGTTACCTGAAGGTGCTGGTGAAATTTACCGTTCTGGTCAATTTTTCCATTACTACGCGGCTGAAGTATTACGTCAAATGGGTGAAACAGCTGATTCAGTTCGTCCGGGTATTGAAATTGAAACACGCAGAGAACCTGTTGGTGTTGTTGGCATTATAACGCCATGGAACTTTCCTACGGCAACAGCAGCTTGGAAAGTTGCTCCAGCATTAGCATTTGGTAACGCCGTTGTATTAAAGCCAGCCAATCAAGTACCAGCCAGTGCTTGGGCATTAACTGAAATCATTTCGCGTCAAGGACTACCAGCAGGTACGTTCAACTTGGTGATGGGCCCAGGTGCAGAAGTAGGTGACCTATTAATTAATTCAAAACAAATTAACGCATTAACGTTTACTGGTTCTTTAGAAACAGGCCGTAAAGTTGCTGCAGCTACTTCAGTTAACTTAGTGAAATGTCAATTAGAAATGGGCAGTAAAAATGCTTTGATCGTACTTGATGATGCCGATTTGGATAATGCTGTTGAATGTGCAGTTGGTGGTGCTTTCTTTGGTACAGGTCAAAAATGTACTGCGTCATCACGTTTAATTGTTACTGAAGGTATTCATGACCGTTTTGTTGAAGCGGTTGTAGAAAAAATGAAAGGTCTTGTTGTGGGACACCCACTAAAAGAAGGCGTTCATATTGGCGCAGTAGCTGATGGCCGTCAAATGGAGCAAAACCTTCGATACCTTGAACTTGCCAAACAAGAAGGTGGCAAGCTAGTGAGTGGTGGTGATGTGATCACTGAAGAAACAGATGGTTACTACTTAACTCCTGCTTTATTCACTGAAACTACCAATGCAATGACCATCAACCGCGAAGAAGCTTTTGCACCTATTGCTTGTGTTATTAAAGTGAAAGATTACGACGAAGCATTAGCAACACTAAATGATACTAATTACGGCTTAGTGGGTGGTATTTGTACCCAGTCATTAAAATCAGCTACACACTTTAAACGTAATGCTAAAACAGGTTGTGTGATGGTGAATCTTCCTACAGCGGGAACCGATTATCATGTGCCATTTGGTGGTCGTAAAGACTCTAGTTTTGGTTCGCGTGAAATGGGTAGCTATGCCAAAGAATTCTACACCGTTGTAAAAACAACTTATATCCGTTCATAACTCGAGTAGTCATTATGCATAACGATCTTATTGTCATTGACGGCCTGCAGTACTCAAATTGGAACCGGGCTATTTTTCAACAGCTTAAAGAAGGTGGTGTAACTATGGTGCATGTCACCGTGGTTTACCACGAACAAATTAGAGAAACATTACTGCGTATTGGTGAATGGAATCGCCAATTTGAAATACATCACGATTTAATCATGCCGGTAAAAAGTGCCGCTGATATTCGTCTTGCTAAACAGCTAGGAAAAGTGGGCATTATGTTCGGTGCACAGAACTGCTCACCCATCGAAGATGATATAGGGATGGTTGAGATTATGCGTGAACTCAACCTAATGATTATGCAGCTGACTTATAACAATCAAAGCTTATTAGCTTGTGGTTGTTATGAGGCAGAAGATAGCGGGGTAACTCGCTTTGGTAAACAGGTTATTAAGGAAATGAACCGTGTTGGTATGGTGGTTGATATGAGCCACAGTGGTGAGCGCAGTACCTTAGATGCGATAGAAATATCTGAGCGTCCAATTGTTATCTCACATGCTAACCCAAGTAGTTTCCATGAAGCTAAACGAAATAAATCAGACACAGTGTTAAAAGCACTAGGTGAATCAGGTGGACTTTTAGGCTTTAGTCTTTATCCATTTCATTTAAAGAATGGGCCTGATTGTAGCTTGGATGACTTTTGCGACATGGTAGCAAGAACAGCAGACTTAATGGGCATTGACCAAATTGGGTTAGGTACAGATTTATGTCAAGAGCAGCCTTTGTCAGTACTTGAATGGATGCGCAATGGCCGTTGGTCGAAAGAAATGGATTATGGAGAAGGCTCTAAAGCCAATGCTGACTGGCCTAGACCACTATCTTGGTTTCGTGACAGTCGTGATTTTCCAAATATTACTAAAGGTCTACAGGAACGTGGCTTTAAGGCAGAAGATATTGCCAAGGTTATGGGGTTGAACTGGTTAAACTTTCTTGATGAAGGTTTAAAGAAACAAGTACTAAAAAGCTAGTTGTACTGAGGTTTTCTCAGAACATAAAGAAAGCTTTATAAATTATAACGATAAGTAACTATCTGGAGACTATAATGAATACTTCAAAAGCGGTTATGCAAAGTAAAGGAGTTGATATGCCTAAATTTAAATTTTTAGCTGGTGTTGATATCCCTGTATTTTTGATTAGTGGCGGAGCGCTCGTACTTTTTGCTGTATTGGCATTGTATGATATAAAAATGATGTCTGGCTGGGTTAATACTGCCTTTGCAGCATCAACTGAATTATTTGGCGCATACTGGCAAATACTTTTACTACTGACATTTATTATTGGAATATTTCTCGCTGTAGGACGCACTGGCTCCGTAGTGTTAGGGGGAATAAAATCCCCAGAGATTACTACCTTTAAGTGGATTTCCATTATTATGTGTACGCTACTTGCCGGTGGTGGTGTTTTTTGGGCAGCGGCAGAGCCAATGGCTCACTTTACTTCACCGCCACCACTGTTTGCTGGTGAAACAGGTACTACACAAGCTGCATATAATGCGTTAGCGCAAAGCTTTATGCATTGGGGATTCTTGGCTTGGGCTATTCTTGGTAGCTTAACCGGTATTGTGTTTATGTACTTACATTATGAAAAAGGTTTGCCATTAAAACCTCGTACGCTACTTTACCCAGTGTTTGGTGATAAAGTAATGAAAGGTGCTTTTGGTACTATCGTTGATTCATGTTGTGTTTTAGCTGTTGTAGCAGGAACGGTTGGTCCAATTGGGTTTTTGGGCTTACAAGTGAGTTTTGGTTTAGAAAAACTATTTGGCATCCCTAATACCTATTCCACTCAGGTGGCAATTTTATTTGGTTTAATTTGTATTTATACCTTATCTGCAGTCAGTGGTGTAACCAAAGGCATTCAAATTCTTAGCCGAATTAACATTATCTTAGCTGTTGCCTTAATGGTATTCATTTTAATTCTTGGTCCAACAAGCTTTATTTTCAATAGTTACCTACATTCATTTGGTCTTTATCTTGATCAATTTATTCCTATGGCAACATTTCGTGCTAGTCCAGCATGGCTTGATTGGTGGACAGTATTCTTCTGGGGTTGGTTCTTAGGTTATGGTCCGTTGATGGCGATGTTTGTAGCACGTATTTCTAGAGGCCGTACAATTCGTGAAATGATATTGCTTATCTCTGTTGTTGCCCCTGTTATTACCTGTTTTTGGTTCACCATTGTTGGTGGTAGTGGTTTATTTTTTGAGTTGGCAAACCCAGGTGTGATTTCAGAACCGTTCACTGGCTTTAATTTACCAGCAGCATTACTGGCTATCACCGAACAGTTACCAATGGGTGGAGTAATTTCAGTATTGTTCCTTATCCTGACAACTATCTTTGTTGCAACAACAGGTGATTCAATGACGTATTCAGTGTCTATGGTAATGACAGGTACTGACTCGCCACAAAGTTCACTACGTGTTTTTTGGGGCATTATGATGGGGGTTATGGCAGCGTTGTTAATCTCTATTGGGTCTGGTGGTATATCAGCATTGCAATCCTTTATTGTCGTAACGGCAGTTCCGGTATCCTTAGTCTTGCTTCCTTCTTTATGGAATGCACCTCAAATAGCGATAAAAATGGCAGATGAACAGGGCCTTTAGCGCACACTAGAATACCATGATAAGCCTTTATCTTACTCAGGCTTATCATGGCTTATAACCTTCAAAAGATTATATAAGTAAACAGCGTCAGTAACCTGATTATTAGTTGGCAGCTTATATAGTTAATTTTAAATTAATAAAGAGTTAACAAAATGAAAACACCGGTTAAAACAGAACTTTTTGCATCAAAAGCCCCTTTAGAATGGGCAATTATCGCTAATAACACTCTATCAACGGCGCAAATTCCAATTAATGATCAAGGGCAAGTTGTTGAAGGAGGTATTGAGGCACAAGCTCGTCAAACGATGGAAAACTTCAAACATACTATTGAAGCGGCCAAGCTTACTATGGATGACGTTACCCAAGTACTGATCTATGTTACAGCTCGTGATCAATTGCCGGTATTTAATAAAGTTTATGCTGAATATTTTCAGGCACCTTTTCCTAACAGAGCAGCGATGATTGTTGCAGGTTTGGCACGCGAAGAAATGCTTTGTGAAGTTGTTGCTTATGCTGCGGTACCTGCATAAGTACTCTTGGTAAGAGTTTAACAACTTTTGATAGTTGAATAGGAGCTGGCATTTTGCCAGCTTTCTGCGTTTTACCTTAATTATACTGGCCAATAGGGGACTTTTTTATGCGACAAACTTTTATATCATTATTTTCTTTGTTTCTCAGTTGCTTCTTCTTACTACTTGGAACGGGTCTAATTAATGTATTACTACCAGTACGTATGGGGCTTGATGGTATCAGTACGGAAACAATTGGTCTTGTTTTATCCCTTTACTTCGTCGGTTTATTATTTGGCTCATTATACTGTACTAGTTTGATCAAAAGGGCGGGGCATATTCGTATGTTCGCGGGTTGTGTTTCTTTGGGCTCTTTGAGTATATTGATTTGTAGCCTTTATGCTGATCCAGTACTTTGGGGGGCCATGCGGATTGTAATGGGATTTTGCATTGCGTGTTCTTTCACCGCAATGGAAAGCTGGCTCAGTGATAGTTCGAGTAAAGAAACACGCGGTCAAGTATTGGCAATTCACAATGCGGTAATGCTAGCGGGGTTATTTGGAGGACAATTTTTTATGAATGTTACCGATCCTCAAGATGATGCATTGTTTGTTATTGCAGGTATATTACTATGTGCTGCTGTGATCCCTATGGTGCTTAGCCGTCATGCCGGTCCAGTGATTGAAAACGTAACCTCAATGTCTTTACGATTACTTTATAGAAGATCACCATTGGGAGTTGTTAGCTGTTTAGTTTCTGGCATGATCTATTCTGCGATATTTAGTTTGTTACCTATTTTTGCCAAAGAGTACGATATTATAGGTTTTCAATTATCTCTTTATATGGGGGTTGCCATTTTGGGAGCCTTTATTCTACAGTTTCCTGTTGGTTACTTATCAGATCGTTTTGATCGACGTACGGTTTTACTCGTGTTGTTAATAATATCAGCCGTAGCTGATATAGCAGTGACGGTGTTGGCATCATTAAGAGTTGAATGGGCTGTGTTTTTAGTTACAGCAGTAACTAGCGGTATTATTGCTTGTACCTATCCAATGAGTATTACAGAAGCCTTTGATAAACTGCGTCAAAGTGAGATGGTATCAGCCATGGGATCAATGATTCTAGCATTTGCCATTGGTGGTATTATTGGGCCATATTCAGCATCATTAGTGATGGACAGATTTGGTGGTGTTGCTTTGTTCTATTTTCTTGCTGTGATCCAGTTGCTGTTGGCATGTTTTGTTATCTTTAGAATGATGGCACGCAAAGCATTACCTACAGATAAACAAGAACACTTTGTAATGCAAGGAACAGCGGCTTCTTCAGCTGTTGTTCTTGACCCTCGTACTGCTTATAACGAAGAACATGAACAATCTAAACATAAATAAAATAGTTCTGCTTGTTATTGTCTTTTTCTTCTAGTGAATAAAAATACCATAAGTAGTTGTTATTCTACGAAAATTGTTTTCAGCAATATAACGCTGCAAGAGGTTAAAGATAATACGGAAATCAATGGCTTAAAATAAAGTTGTTTAAAATATTTATCTAACCAAATTGATAAGCCAAAACCTATCAATACGGCTGGGATCAGCGGTAAGGTTAATTGTATTTGTTCGTAACTTATATTGCCTGAGCCCCATAAAAGTCCTAGGGAAATCAGCGTACCTACCAGAAAGAAAAGCCCTAACTCAGCTCTTGCGGTATTAACATTACTGTTTTGATATACAAGTGCAATTGGAGGACCGCCTACTGAGGTAGTTGTACCCATAAGTCCCGAAAAAAAACCTGCAATGATTAAGTTTCTCGAACATTGACCAAGATTAATATGTCGATAAGTGAGTATCACAGATAATATGATGAACATAGAGAAGCAAATGGAAAAATAAGACGCTGGTAGTAACATCAATAGATAAACTCCCAACAATGATCCAGGTATACGAGCAAGTAAAGCTAGTTGAATATTGCGAAAATAAAGTATATGTCGATAACGAGCACAGTTTAAAAATGACAGTATACAGCCCAGTACTAAAATAGGCGCAGGTAAAAAACTGGGGTTGATTAAGACTAAAATAGGGGAAGCAACTACAGCTAAGCCAAGGCCAGAAATACTTTGTAGTGCAGAGCCTATCATTATGACGAGTAATGCAATTACCAGATAGAGAGGTTCAATTAATATCACTATTATTTACTTATTAAATCATTTTGTTAAGCATTAAGTTTTTGCTAAACAACAACATTAGGTAAGCCATTATTATTGATTATTTCATGATATTCTAATGAGGTTTACTTACCTCGTGATAAGTAAAATTAAATTTATTATATGATCAATATATTTCGCTTCACTTGCGTCAAATTATACTGATGAGTTAATGAAAAACCTTATGCTTCTCCAAATTAAATCACCATTTTGTTTTTATTTATATTAATTTTTTCTTCTATAATTATTATTTATAACAATGCCTTAGTTAAACATCACAGCGATGATGCTCTCCTGCTATAAGATTCTCTTATTAAGTGATTAAGTTAATTGACTTCATTGTTAGTTGATATCTCCTTAGTATTATTTTCGAGAAGTTAACCAGAACGCATTACGTATTACATCAGTCCGGTTGCTGTTAAATATTAAAAATACGTTCTAAGAAATAAAAATATAAATTACTACTTTGATAGGGGAAATAACATGAAATTAAGCACTAGTATTGCATTGGCAGCTACCTTGCTCGTACCAACTTTAGCACAAGCCAATAATGATCTTTTTAATTGGTATGGAAGTATTCGAGTTCAACTAGAAGATACTAATAAAGGAGAAATAGAATATAAAGATAACTATTCACGACTAGGTGCTTATGGCTCAGCTGAAATTTTAGATGGCGTTAAAGCAAATTATAACTTTGAGTTTAGACTATTTACTGATGATGGCTCTTTTGCAGGCAATGATCAACGTGCTCGTCTTGCTAATGTAGGCTTAGAAAGTGACTATGGTTCACTCTTAATTGGCAAGCAATACTCTCCTCAATGGAACTTTACGGATAATGCGATTGATATTTTTGCTGACGTAGATGAGTCTGCCGGTTGTACTAATGAATCTACTGGCGTTATATGCCATACAAGTCGATATGGGCTTTATGCTATAGATGCTGCTGGTAATGGACACTATATAGAATATCTTCGTCCTGATCGTGCAGTAACCTATGTTACTCCTGATATGAACGGCTTTCAGATGGCATTCATGACAATGTTAAATAACGGTGACGTTAAAGCAAATGCTGCAGGCACAGAAAATGAAAATATCATTGGTTATAACGTTGCGGCTAAATATGTTATCGATAAATTTACTGTATCTGCTGGACGTTATGAATTAACAGCCTTTGAAGGTGAACATCAAGTTGATTCATATCAAATAGTATACAATAACAACAACTTAAGTTTAGCAGCTCATTACCAAGACTCTAGTGATTTACGATTTTATGCAGGCTTAACTCCTGGAGGAGAAATTGTTGAAGAAAAAGTATACGAAATATACAGCGGTTATAAAATGGGAAATATTCAATTCCAAGCTAAGTATGCCAAAGTTGATATGGATGCTCCTAGTGGTTTAAGTGTGGACACGAACCAAATTATATTAGACGCAATTTATAATCATAAACTTGGTAGCTTTTATGTTGAGTACAGTGCATGGGGCGATGAAGCAGAAGACGTTTTTCAAGCAGAAGATAAGTTCCTAGTCGGCTACAAACTTAATTTTTAATAGCCTTTCTAAAAAGAGTAACTCCTTGAAGTTTTAAATTATTTATGGGAGTTATCTCACCTTACAAACAATACAGTTGAAATTAGTCAGGGAAGACTAATGTTTAGAACTTGGTGATAAATAGACCTCGTTTTATAAAATAACTCGCTATTGTCAGCAAGTGAAGAAAATATATCCCAAGCTCAAAAAGATAATATAACACTGAATTTTTTGGGCTAAACATATGATGATAATTTCGGCAGGAAAATTCACAATAGTGCAGTAATGACATAGATTGACTTCGGTCACACTCTTGTCCAGCCGAGTAGTTGTTGTGTGACTTTATTCTGAATATGAATACAGGTTTTAGCCAACAGGGGCTTGTTTCCCATTAATATTTTTATTCAAATTCCTTTCGATAATCCTAGTTTACAGTAAAACGTTAATATGTTTTGTCAGGTAAAAAAAGCAAAAGTAATTATTTAATGAACAAACATACATTTAATCGATCTGCTGATTTATATAATATGATTTTAGGTGGTTTAATTGCTCTTTTATCTGAACAAAATGCAGATAAACTTTCTAATAAAACTTCAAGTGAAAACACTTTCTTAGGTAAATGGTTAAAAAGAGCCAAAAAGCAAAAGCGCTACCCAAAAAGTGTATCAGCTGACATTGACAACCTATTACAAATTTATATTAAAGGTGGCCGAAGCGGTAACTTATCTTTGTTTTTTAGAGAATATCTTTGTGAATTTCAAATTTTAAAGGGAGTTTCAAAGCATTTTTCAGAAACAGAAAAACAAAGGTTTGATAATGCAATGGAAAGTTTAACTAGGGAAGGTTGGCATATTTCTTTACCGATAGCTCATAGTAAACACTCAGATGCCCCTTATAGTCCAAGAAAAGCAAAAGAAATATTTACAACTACATGGTATTGGAGCGGGGCTTTTAATATAGAGAATAGATTAGTAAAGTCATTTAGTATTTTTGTTGTCTCTGAGCCACAGATAGTGATTGATTATTTATATGAGCATGGTTTTGTTTTAATTATGGGTTTATCAAGCCAAGACAATGAAGGGAATGATTATCAACAATATCAGATATTTACAAATAATAATTGCTATGGTGATTTAGCTGTTCCAAGTAAGCTCAGAGGTTAGTTTTTCACTATTATATTTTTAATTTCCATTTTAATATTTATATGGCACTTGGGGGGCGATAGTGAATTAGACTTCTATGTTGGAAAGGGCACTGAATGTTTTAATAATATAGAGGCTAAGGCTGATATTTTTTCTGAAATAGAGAGGAAAACTGTAACGGTCAACTAAATTTAGAGATATTTTTAGGCATTTTTCAGTAATTTCATATTCAGCTTGTGAGATACACCCTAATTTATATTGTCTTCGTTTCTGGTTATGAAATAGTTCAATATAATCAATAATATCAGCCATCGCCTTTCGTCATGTTCGATAGCGATGATAATTAACGCGCTCTGATTTTAAACTATGGAAAAGTCGTTTAGTAACTGCATGATCTAAACAATTTCCTCGAGGGCTCATACTGGAAATTAAGCTATGTTCTTTCAATGAACGTTGAGATGTCTCACTCGTATATTGCCCCCCCTGATAGCTATGGACAATAACAGCAATTAAACCAGATCAAGTAGACTTCTGATATCTTTGTAAGACATGTCTTACAAATGTGTGAGATATGTTGTTTTAGAGTGTGGTGATATCTATCACTTTATTATAAGTTTTTGATTTTGTTTGTTTTAAATTCTTCTGTGTAAATAATCCCTTATTAAGATAAATATTTTTTTTTCCCCCTCTTTGAAAACTTAATTTTAAGTGTAATATTAACCATGTCAGATAGATACAGAGCAGGAAGCTTCTACTGATATACTTTAATAGCTATGAATTTGGTTAATAAAGTATAAATACTTAAATATGGATTATTAAGGTATTTAATGGAGACTTTAGGATTAAGTCGGGTAATTAGGATATTACCAAAGGATGGTCAAAACACGGATGTGAATCAATAAGGATTTTGATGTCAGGAAGACGATGTCTAGGAGACAAACTTTTGAAAATGGATTTTAAATAAAGGACTTATTTAAGGAAGAATGCAAGGAAATACAAGGACGCAGTGCTAAAGGACAATAAGTAGGTATTACTTAGAGGATACACTAAGGATAGTATTCACGGAAGAAATGAGAAAACTGAATAAGAGTGCAGGATGCACATAAGCTAGTTATAAAATGCAGCTCTTCTGAGCTGCATTTTTTTGCCTAAAATTTAATGAGCTTAGTAGGAATCTATAAAAAATAACAATAAAAAAAGCGACCTAGCTAACTAAGATCGCCTTTATAATATCAACTTAAATATTAATTAACTTGCGAGTGTTTTTCCTTCTGCAAGTCGTTGCTCTAATAATGGAGCAACCTGCCAATGGGCACTCCCCGACTGAGCTTGAAACTTTTTAATTGTTTCCACTACCGTTTGCAAACCTACTTCATCAGCATAACACATAGGGCCACCTAAATAGCGTGGAAAGCCATAACCGTTAAGCCAAATAGCATCAATATCACTTGCACGGCTAGCAATTTGTTGCTCTAAAATGTAGGCACCTTCATTGATCAAGGCAAAAATTAATCGTTGTTGAATTTCTTCATCACTGATATCGCTGCGTTGGTTAACTTCTAGTTTAGAAGCATGAGCTCTGATAAGTTCAATAGCGGTATTGTCAGGGCTACGTTTATTTGTTTTTTCATCGTATTGATAAAAACCAGCATGTGTTTTTTGTCCTAATCTACCTGCTTCTACCAGCATGTCAGCAGGAGCAAAGTAACATGGGTCTTTAGGCCCTTGCGCATTTGCTTTTCGTGCTTGGTAGCCTATATCGATACCTGACATATCGTTAACTGCTAGAGGTCCCATTGCCATGCCCCATTTCACCATTGCATTATCGATTTGCTCTGGCGTTGCTCCCTCAAGTAATAGCATGTTTGCTTCTCTACCATAGCAAGCATACATACGATTTCCTACGAAACCGTAGCAAACTTTTACAGCTACACTTATTTTACCCATTTTTTTACCTAAGCTCATTGCTGTAGCTAAGGTTTGGTCATCTGTATAATCTGTAGCTACAACTTCTAGCAACTTCATGATATTTGCAGGGCTAAAGAAGTGCATACCTACAACTTTTTCAGGACGCTTGGTCGCTTTAGCTATTTCATTAATATCTAAATAGGATGTGTTACTTGCTAAAATAGCTTCTGGCTTACAAACTTCATCAAGCTGAGAAAAAATTTGTTGTTTTACTGGCATGGTTTCAAAAGCTGCTTCTACCACCAAATCAACTTGATTTAAATCTTGGTAGTCACACGTGCCATCAATTAATTCCATGCATTGGTTAACTTTTTGTTTGCTCATAATGCCGCGAGCTTCGGCTTGTTGATAACGCTTAGCAATAGCGTTAACCCCTTTAGCCAAGTTACTTTGGGTCATTTCTAATAATTTAACACTTATGCCTGCATTGGCAAAACACATAGCAATACCACCACCCATGGTACCAGCACCGATTACAGCTACTGATTTGATGCTGGTTGGCGTAGGTTTACTCTCACTTGAAAGCGTAAGCTTAGCTGCTGTTTTTTCGGCAAAAAAAGCATGACGCATCGCACGTGATTGGCTAGACTCTCTACATGCTACAAAGTATTCACGCTCTTTCACCATTGCTTCATCTAAAGGTAAAGAAAATGAATTTTCAATTGAATTTATAGCACTTTGTGGAGCATTTTGTCCTCGTGCTTTTTTAGCTAGCTTATCTCTAAACTGCTGACAAAGTGATTTTGCCGCATGCTTTTTTTCTTCATCAAATTTGATAGGTTCTTGCGTAATTCTTTTACTTGTTTGGTTTTGTGCTAGTAACTCTTTAGTAAAAGAAATTGCTGCGTTTAGTAAAGAGTCTTTATCATCACTATCAGCATTAATTAACAGATCAATAATACCGTATTGATCAAGTTGGTCTACTTTTTGAGGTTTACCAGAAGTGATCATATTTAATGCTAATTCAACACCGCCAACTCTTGGTAATAGCTGAGTTCCGCCAGCGCCAGGTATTAGGCCTAAATTAACTTCAGGTAAACCAACTCTTGTACCTTTGACAGCTACGCGGTAATGACAAGCTAATGCTACTTCAAATCCACCACCTAATACGCTACCAAATAATGCCGCAGTGATAGGTTTTGCACACTGATTAATACGTTTTATTACATCAGGTAAATGAGGCTCTTTTGGTGTTTTACCAAATTCCTTAATATCAGCTCCGGCAATAAAAGTTTTACCTTGGCAATTAATAACTATGCCTTTAATATTTTCATCTTGTTCGGCTTGAGTAATAGCGTCTACTATTCCTTGGCGAACGGCATGTGATAGTGCATTCACTGGTGGATTATCAATATTGATGATAGCGATGCTATCGGTATTTGGAACTGATGGTATAAGTTGTACAGGAGCTGTCATATTGTTACTTTTCCTAAATTAATTGTATTTCTTACCTGAAACTATTTCAGCCTTTAAATAGGTGATCTGAAAATATCCATGGCAATGTACAAGTTTGCGTATAAAAACTACACAATAATGTGTTTCACTAGAAGAAGTGGACACTTATAATTACTATTCAAGTAGTACCTTTACAAAGATATAACTGAGTTTAAGATACAAAACGCTGATAAAATTTATTTGTCGCATCAGGCAGTTTTCCCTGAGCATTTTTCATGTTTTCTTGTATATAAGCGGTAGATGGTTCACCGAGAACTTTATACATTCTTTTTACTAAATCATGTGCTTCATATCCTACCCATCCCTGTGTCAGCATTGCTTGAGGAAAGTCAGGATCCCGCAATAACACACGGCGATAATCATGAATTAATGTTACTCGGAGTAAAAAATACTCTGTTGTGCTCAATTGTTCAGATTTATCATGCTTATTTAAAAGCTGTTGGCAAAGAGGGCGATAAAAATCTAGAAACTCACGATAACTCTTTTCTAATTCGGATAACTTCCAACGGTCTTTTATCAATGACTTAATAACACTTTGCGAATTTAAGTCTGCAATACTGCCATTGAGAATAATAACGTTACCTGTTAATCCTAATTCGTGAATAGCTTCATTTAAAGAGGAAGCATCACAAGAAGGGTGTGCATAAAGTCCAGATACCAAAGTGTTAAACCCTTGCCAAAGTAAACTTTTAACAAACTCTTCTTTTTTATCATCAGGTACTGATATTGGTAGTACTAAAATCCAGTTTTGATTCCAATCAGCTTGCTCGGCGGCATATATTCTTCTTTCTGCTTTTTCATAATATGCCATGGCAAAGTCGGTAAAACAGTAATAACTACAGCGGCCAACTTTATTGCCTTGTAACCAATTGTTTTGAACTAAGCGATAAACAGATGTTCGTACTTGGCGTTCATTGAATCCTAGCGGCTCAAGTGCTTTTATAAGGCTTGATAGCCAAATCCAGCTGCCATGCTGAGAAACAATATCTCCAAAAACCGTTACCACCATTGAGGTACAGCTAATTTTACTTTGTTTAATATGTTCTTTAACAGTAAGGTTAATTTTACTGGTTTTCGTCATGCTGTTTCCTATTGTCATTAATACTAATCTGCTAGTGGCTCATTAAATTGTAATCAATTTAATGAGCCACTAGCAAGCAGGAACTATTACCAAGGCTACTCTTTAGCAAGGTAAAAACCTAATAATATAATGCTATAGAAAAAGCTTATCTCTCATCAAAGCTAACAACAACTTCATCTGAAATAGGGTGTGATTGACAAGTTAGAATGTAACCAGCATCAATTTCATGTTGCTCTAGGCCATGACTAATATCCATATCAACTTGGCCTTTAATTAATTTAGCTTTACAAGTTGAACATACACCCGCTTTACAAGAGTATGGTAACTCAACACCATTAGCCATACCCGCATCTAAAATGTTTGCGCCAACAGAAGCTAAATCAAAGGTATTGCTACGACCATCAGCTTCTACTGTTACTTTACTTGTACGGTTTTCACCATATTCTTGAACACGGTTTTTCGCTTTGTCTAATACCAGTTGTGCATCTTCAGATGAGCTAGCAAATAATTCATAGTGAATTTGATCTTCTGCTAATCCTTCAATTCTAAAGCCACGAGATACTTCAGAAATCATTGATTCAGGGCCACAAATGAAGGCTTCATCAGTTGTGTTTATATCAATAACTTTTTGTTTTTGTAATTGGTAACCTTTCTTGTTATCAATTCTGCCATTAAGTAAATCAGCGCCTTGATCTTCTTGGCTCATGATGTTGACCCAATTAAAACGCGTTAAATAACGGTTTTTAATGAAGCTTAATTCTTCTTTAAACATCATTGTAAGGGTTTTTTGGTTACCATAAACTAAAGTGATTTGTGATTTTGGTTCACGAGCTAAAATTGATTTAATCAATGATAAAATTGGCGTGATACCACTACCAGCAGCTAATAACATGTAGTTTTTGCTATTTTCGCTATCTAAAGTTTTTAAGGTGAAATCACCTTGTGGCGCCATAACGTCAATACTGTCGCCAGCTTTGAAATTATCATTAGCAAAGTTAGAGAAAGTACCTTGCTCTACGCGTTTTATCGCTACAGATAGTTGAGCATCATCAACACCTGAGCAAATTGAATAACAGCGACGAACTTCTTCACCATTAATTGTTGCTTGTAGTGTTAAAAATTGTCCAGGAGTAAAAGAGAACGTTTCTTTTAACTCATCTGGAATGTTCAAACTCAAGCAAATTGCTGAGTCAGTTTCTTGCCTAATACTGGCAATAGGTAGAGAATAAAATTTTGTCATTTCGCACCTTCTTGTTATTACTTTTACCAATTAAAGTAATGAATTCATTACTTTAATTGGTGTTATTGCGATTAAATATGTTTAAAAAGATCAAATGATTCATGGCAACTGTTGCACTGAAACAAGGCTTTACATGCTGTCGAGCCAAATTCGCTTAGTAACTTAGTGTCAGCACTGCCACATTGTGGGCAGAGGACTTGGCTCTCGCTATTAAGGGGTTGCTCATGATCGCCTACAACATCGTTTGGAGGAGCAATACCATAATCTCTAAGCTGATTTCGACCTTTATCTGTCATCCAGTCAGTTGTCCAAGGCGGTGATAATTCGGTGATTATCACCGTTTTTTCAATACCTAGTGCTTTGAAAGCTATTGTTACATCTTCAGAAATAGCATCCATAGCAGGACAACCAGAATAAGTAGGAGTAATGGTTACTGTTGCTTGATCACCCTGACGTTCGATATCTTTTAAAATACCAATATCCCATAAAGATAATGCAGGAATTTCAGGATCTTTAACTTGGTCTAAACAATCCCATAATTCAGGAAACTCTGAATTACGGCGAAATTGTTCACGCTCAAATTGTGTTGAGTTTTTGGTCGGGATAACTTGCATCAGGCTCTCCATTTTTCTACCACTTAGCACCTGGGAATGAACGGTGAACAAATTGCATTTCAGTAAGCAAATGTCCTAAATGTTCAGTGTGATAACCTTGACGTCCACCACGAACAGCCCAATCTTGATCTGGAACTGTTAATGTTGCTTCTTCAATAATAGCGGTAACTTCTTTTAACCAACTATCTTTTAAAAGAGTGCAATCTACCGCAATACCAGCATCAACAAGGCGTTGCTCTAACTCATCAAGTTCAAATAACTCATGGGTATAACCCCAAATATCATTCAAAGCTACTTGCATTCTTTCATGGCTTTCGCTTGTGCCATCACCTAGACGTAAAGTCCAATCTTTTGAACGACGACAATGATACTTTGATTCTTTTGAAGCTTTCATTGCAATAGCAGCAAGTGTTTCATCACTTGATTTTTCTAACTGCCCAAGAAAGTACTTGTTGAATACGTCAACTAATAATTGACGTGCAGTAGTGTAAGCGAAATCACCTTTGTGTAATTCATGCAATAAATGGTTTTGAAATTGTCTTTCATCACGTAAGTAAGCAAAAGTATCTTCTGTGACATCATCAGTACCATTTTGCTTGTTGCTTACGTCTGCCGCATAGGTGTAATACATACGAGCATGACCAAGGAAGTCGAGGGAAACATTGCCTATGGCAACATCTTCTTCAATGAAAGGGGCTCTTGATACCCATTCTGAAAGACGGTGACCGATCACAATAGCATCGTCACCTAGACGTGTAGCGTAATCAATAATGTCTTGTGTGCTTACTGTTTCTGTAGAACTAGTCATTTTTTACTCCTGATTACATTGTGCCAACTTCTTTAGGGATGTCGTAATAAGTCGCATGGCGATATGGTTTATCATCAGAAGGATCAAAAAAGCTATCGCTGTCATCTTCTTGAGATGCACAAATATCATCAGATTTCACAACCCAAATACTTACACCTTCACTACGGCGAGTATAAACATCGCGTGCATATTCTAGGGCTTGTTCTCTATCTTCAGCATGTAGGCTGCCAGCATGCTTATGATCTAATCCACGTTTTGAACGAATGAATACTTCAAATAACTCTAATTTTTCTAAACTCATTTTATCTCTCCTCAGGACTACTGTTTTAACAGTTTACTAATAGGCTTACTCGTTATGGCTATTAGGCAGCTGTATCAGCGTTAATTTTGCGTTGTGATTTTTTTTGTTTGTATGCCGACATAGCATCACGTACCCAAGCACCTTCTTCATGTGCTTTTACATGGTGCTGAATGCGTTGACGATTACTATGACCGTTACCGTTAATAACTGCGTAGAACTCTTCCCAGTCAATTTCGCCACTGTCATGTTGACCTTTTTCTTCATTCCACACTAAGTCTTTATCAGGGTGTTCTAAACCTAGGTAAGCAATTTGTGGTGCTGTTTGGTCAATAAACTTCTGACGTAAATCATCATTCGTTTCACGTTTGATTTTCCACTTCATTGATTTCGCACTATGTGCTGATTCAGAGTCATGTGGTCCAAACATCATTAATGCTGGCCAGTAGAAACGATTTAATGAATCTTGTGCCATTTGCTTTTGTTCTGGCGTACCTTTAGCAAGTTCCATCATGATCACGTAACCTTGACGTTGATGGAAACTTTCTTCCTTACAAATACGAATCATACCGCGTGAATAAGGGCCGTAAGATGTACGTTGTAGTGATACTTGATTTACGATAGCAGCGCCATCAACTAACCAACCAATAGCACCCATATCACCCCATGTTTGCGCAGGGTAATTGAATATAGAAGCATACTTAGCGGTACCATTTTGTAAGGCTGCAATTAGTTCACTTCGTTCAACGCCTAAAGTTTCTGTAGCACTGTATAGATATAAACCGTGGCCACCTTCATCTTGAACTTTTGACAACAATACTGTTTTACGGCGCAAAGAAGGTGCACGCGTAATAGAGTTGCCTTCAGGTTGCATACCAATTACTTCTGAATGGGCATGCTGTGACATTTGACGGATTAAATTTTTACGATAGGCTTCTGGCATCCAATCTTTTGGTTCGATTTTCTGCTCGCTATCTATTTTTTGTTGGAAAACAGCTTCTAGTTCTGCTTCGCTTTTATTATATTCGGCCATATCTTCTCCTGTCGTTAATATGTTAACTACTTTAATGATACGATTATTTATCAGTATGTCAATACTGTGTATCGTATTAAATTGTGTTATTTTAAATCATTATATTTTCTAATGACTTACTAATGCTCTGTAGATATTTAATATTGAAATATTATGCTTTTTAATTGATATATGAGGAATGTTACATTGGTGTGAAACGTAACTTCCCCATAAAAAATTGATAATTACAAAGATCAACAACTCTTAGCAGTTAAACTTTTTCAATGATTATTGCGATACCTTGACCAACACCAATACACATAGTACATAGTGCATAGCGACCTTCTGTACGCTCAAGTTGGTTCATTGCAGTAGTCACTAATCTAGCGCCACTTGCACCTAAAGGATGGCCTAAAGCAATAGCACCACCATTTGGATTTACGTGTGCTGCATCATCAGGTAAACCTAAACCACGAAGTACAGCTAAACCTTGCGCCGCGAAAGCTTCGTTTAATTCAATAACGTCCATTTGATCTAACGTTAAACCTGCTTTCTCAAGTACTTTATTAGTAGCAGCAAGTGGTCCATAACCCATAATTCGTGGTGCTAAACCAGCTGTTGCCATTGCTACTATGCGAGCTCTTGGCGTTAAATCATTGGCTTTAATTGCCTTATCTGAAGCAATTAATAAGGCACAGGCACCATCATTTACGCCAGAAGCGTTACCCGCAGTAACTGAGCCATTCTCTCTAAAAGGTGTGGCTAATTTAGCTAAAGTTTCAATAGGACTTAAGCGTAAATGTTCATCATCAGCAACGACAATATCGTCACCTTTACGTTGCTTAATATGAACAGGAACAATTTCACTTTTGAAAAGCCCTGCTTTTTGCGCAGCTAGTGCTTTTGTTTGGCTGTTAAAAGCAAAAAGATCTTGGTCTTCACGGCTAATATTAAAGTCTTCAGCAACATTTTCTGCTGTTTCTGGCATAGAATCTACGCCATACTCTTTCGCCATTAATTTGTTAACAAAGCGCCAGCCAATAGTGGTATCAAAAAGTTCAGCTTGACGACTAAAAGCACTTGTTGCTTTAGGCATAACTAAAGGCGCTCTGGACATGGATTCTACGCCACCAGCAATAATCATGTCTGTTTCACCGCTTGCTATAGCACGTGAGGCACTACCAATGGCATCAATGCCTGAACCACATAAACGGTTCAACGTTACGCCCGGAACATCAATAGGTAAACCGGCAAGTAAGCCACTCATACGAGCAACGTTACGGTTATCTTCACCAGCTTGGTTAGCACAACCGTAGAAAACATCATCAACACTGGCCCAGTCTACTTGTGGGTTACGTTTAATTAATTCTTTGATAGGAATAGCACCTAAATCATCAGCTCTTACTGAAGATAGTCCACCACCGTATCGGCCAAATGGAGTTCTGATTGCATCGCAAATGTAAGCATTGTTCATAGTTATTTCCTCGGCTAGTTTTGTTCAGGCAATACGCTTTGCTTTATACGCGCAGAGTTGCCTTTAAAAAGTGCAATAAGTTGTTGGTTCTGGTTAGTAATCTTTATTTGATAAACCCCACTGCGACCACCTTGGTGTAATTCTTCAGCAGTGGCTGTGAGTATATCGTTTTCAAAAGCGGGGCTAACAAAGTCGATGGTGCAGCTTAATGCTACAGCGGCTTGGTTTTGAGAGTTACAAGCAAAGGCAAAAGCAGAATCTGCTAGTGTAAATATTTGTCCACCATGACAAGTTTTATGGCCATTAAGCATAAAGTCTCTTACAACCATTTCGGCAATAGCGCTACCACAATGTACTTGTAATAATTTAATGCCTAGTGCTTGAGATGCCGCATCGTTGTCATACATGTGCTTGGCACATGCTTGAGCAAGTTGATCTGCTTCGCTTAAATTTGAGGTATCGTTTGTCACAATTACTCTCCAGTAAACGTTGGTTGACGTTTTTCCATAAAGGCACTTACGCCTTCACGGTAATCACTGGTGTGGCCTAACTCACGCATTGCATATTTTTCTAACTCTAGTTGTTGGTGCATAGGGGTAGAAAAAGAGTTGTTCATGAGCTCTTTAATTTTTGCTAAACCTTTAGTTGGCTGTGTTGCTAAATGAAGCGCTAAAGTCATGGTTTCATCCATTAGCTTATCATCTTCAACACATTGCCAAATCATGCCCCAATTTTGCGCTTGTTCAGCAGACAACTTATCACCAAGTAACGCTAATGCTTTGGCTCTTGGTAAACCTAAGGCACGTACTAAGTTGAAAGTACCGCCTGAGTCAGGTACTAAGCCTATTTTACAGAATGCTTGAATAAACTTAGCGCTTTTAGCGGCTAAAACGATGTCACAAGCTAAGGCAATACTGGCGCCAGCACCTGCGGCAACACCATTAACAGCACAAAGTACAGGCTTTTCCATTGTCATGATATTGCGGATAAGCGGATTGTAATTTTTTTCAACTGACTCACCTAAATCTGGCGCTTCATCAGAAACTTTCACTGCACGATCACTTAAGTCTTGTCCTGCACAAAAACCACGGCCTGTGGCTGTGATGACTAAGCAGCGAACTTCACTATTGTCACGAGCATCTTTCATTGCTTCGCGTACTTCATCATGCATTAATGTATTGAAGCTATTAAGTGAAGCAGGGCGGTTCAAGGTTAAAACTGCTACACCTTGATCTAGTTGATATGTGATGGTAGAAAAACTCATTTTACTCTCCGCTTTTTATGTCGATATTATTTTATTTATATCCGTTGCAACTTAATCATGCTTCTTCTTGTTGAACGGGTATAGCTATTGTTTTATGGCGGCTTAGCCTTATTTCAGTAGACACTTTGTTATAGATCAGTAACACTAGTTAATCTATTAAGTATCTTTTTTTATTTAACTCTTTAAGGAACCTTTATGCCAAGTTATGCAATTGAAAACCTTGTACCTGTTGTTGATCCTCTTGCTTATGTTCATCCAACGGCAGTGTTAATTGGTGACGTTATTATCGATAAACATTGTTACATTGGCCCTAACGCGGTACTGCGTGGCGATTTTGGCCGTATTGTCGTTAAACAAGGTGCAAACGTACAAGACACTTGCGTTGTTCATAGCTTTCCAGGGAAAGACTGTATTATTGAAGAAAATGGTCATGTTGGTCATGGCGCCATTCTTCATGGTTGTCATATTGGCGAAAATGCTTTAGTTGGCATGAACGCGGTTATTATGGACGATGCTGTTATTGGCGCTGAATCATTAGTTGCGGCAACAGCCTTTGTTAAATCTGCTTTTGAATGCCCACCAAGAAGTTTACTTGCGGGCAGTCCTGCAACCGTTAAACGTTCGTTAAGTGATAAAGAAGTTGCTTGGAAAACCGGTGGTACCAAGCAGTATCATCACTTAACCGAGCGCTGCTTAAAAAGCTTACAGCAAGTAGAACCCTTAACAGAAGTTCAAAGCGATCGACCACGTTTTACTGACAGTGCTTATAAACCTAAACACGAAGGTTAATAAACCAATGTAATAACATCCTCAACGAGTGAGGATGTTATTAAACCTTATTAAGACTCTTGTATTTCAACTAAAGTCATAATGTCGTATAACGCAACAATCACGTCATTTTGGTTCGTCACTTCAACATCCCATACAACAACACCTGTTGCTCTATCTTCTTCTGGGCGTTTATCTTTTTTGATTTTCTTTTTAACGGTAATTTTAACTTGAATGGTATCGCCAATAGGCACTGGCTCAACAAAGCGTAAGTTCTCTAAACCGTAGTTAGCTAATACTGGACCCGGCGCTGGGTCAACAAACATACCCGCAGCTGCAGAGATAACAAAGTAACCGTGTGCAACACGTTGACCGAACATTGAATCTTTAGCCGCTATCTCATCAAAGTGAGCATAGAAATGGTCACCAGACATTGAGCCAAAGTTAACAATGTCAGCTTCTGTCACAGTACGTCTGTGAGTTGTTAAGCTTTCACCTATTTGAAGTTCGTCAAAGTACTTTCTAAACGGATGTTTATCGTCACCTGTAGTGGCTGCACCAGCCATATATTCTTTAGAAATAGCCATTAACGTTGTTGGTGAACCTTGAATAGCGGTGCGTTGCATATAATGTTTTACAGCGCGGCCACCACCTAGTTCTTCACCACCACCTGCACGACCTGGGCCACCGTGAACAAGTGTTGGTAATGGCGAACCATGACCTGTTGATTCTTTAGCACATTCTCTGTTTAGTACTAACATACGGCCATGATATGCAGCTGCAGATAATACGATTTTAGCTGCTTCTTCGTTGTCATAAGTTACAACTGAAGCAACTAGGCTACCTTTACCTAGACGCGCAATTTCGATGGCTTCATCTAGAGAGTTATATGGCATAAGTGTACTTACTGGGCCAAAAGCCTCTATGCTATGAGGAGCATCAGTTTCTAATGGTTTATCACAGTAAAGTAATGTTGGTGGGTAAAAAGCATCTGGTTGAACATTATCACCGGTTAATTCAAGTTTACTTACATCACCGCCGTAAACTACGTCACAGAAGTCACTAAGTTGTGCAACTTTACTTTCAACATCCATACGCTGGCTTTTGCCAACTAACGGCCCCATGCGAACACCTTTAATGCTCGGGTCGCCTAATGTTACTTTACTTAAGCGTGCAATTAAGGCTTCTTGTACAGCAGCAACTTTATCTTGTGGGACAATAATACGACGAATAGCCGTACATTTTTGGCCAGCTTTTACTGTCATTTCATTAGTTACTTCTTTAATGAATAACTGGAATTCTTCGTCTTCTACTGCAACACTTTCACCTAAAATACAGCTGTTTAATGAATCAGCTTCCATGGTGAATGGGATGCTATTAGCAACAATATTTTCGTGACAACGTAATTTTTGACCTGTGCTTGCAGAGCCGGTAAATGTCACAACATCTTGCTCATTTAAGCGTGCAAGTAAATCGCCAACGCTACCACAAATTAATTGAATTGAACCTTCTGGCAATATGCCACAAGCAATAATTTCTTCTACCATGGCTTGAGTTAAATAAGCAGAAGCAGTACCCGGCTTAACAATAACTGGCATACCAGCAATTAAACTAGGTGCAATCTTTTCTAACATTCCCCAACAAGGAAAGTTAAAGGCATTGATATGTACTGCAACACCGGGTTTAGACGTTAGAATATGGCGAGCAACGAAGCTTCCTTTTGCTGAAAGTACTTCTGGACCACCTTCAACAATAAATTTCTCATTAGCAAATTCTCTGCGAGCAATACCAGAGTAGCTAAACATAGTGGCTAAACCACCTTCAATATCAACCCAGCTGTCTACTTTTGTAGCACCGGTTCTTGCTGATACAGCATACAATTCTTCTTTCTTTGACATTAAATGCTTTGCGACATTTTTAATCGCATTAGCTCGTTCATGAATAGTCATTTCACGTAGTGCTTTACCGCCAACATTACGACCATGCTCTAGCATTTTGTTAAAATCTACGCCATTACTACTAACCTCGCAGACTTCACTGCCATTAAGCGCATCGTAAACCTTAACCCCTTGCCCTTGGCCTTCAATCCAAGTTCCATAACAATAACTTTTTGAAATCATTGACTAATCCTCGTTAACCGTTTGTTGGTTTTATTTTTTACAACTACTTTTATTAGATAACTATTAAAGCTAAATTTAAAAAGTGATACATTTTTATTGATTTATATCAAAGAAGTGTTTTATATTATCAGCAATTACTTAATATCGAAAGTACTTTTTTTTAGGAGAATAAAATGTCATCAAAACAGCTTGGTTATGAAGCCATAGAAACTGCAAGTGTAGATGAATTACGAGATTTACAGTTCAATCGTCTGAAAACGACGCTGACAAATGCCTACAATAATTCACCTGTATATACAAAGAAATTTGATGACCATGGTGTTCATCCTGATGACTTAACTTGCCTTGAAGATTTAAGTAAATTTCCTTTTACTACTAAAGCTGATATGCGTGATAACTATCCATTTGGTATGTTTGCATTACCGATGGAAAAAATTGTTCGTGTACATGCATCAAGTGGTACAACAGGTAAACCAACGGTTGTAGGTTACAGCCAAAATGATATTGATACATGGGCTAACGTTGTTGCTCGTTCTCTTTATGCTGCAGGTGCTCGACCTAAAGATAAAGTACATGTTGCTTACGGTTACGGTTTGTTCACTGGTGGTTTTGGTGCGCATTATGGTGCAGAACGCTTAGGCTGTACAGTTATCCCAATGGGCGGTGGTCAAACAGAGAAACAAGTGCAATTATTACAGGATTTTGATCCTGATATCATCATGGTTACTCCTTCTTATATGCTTAATATTGCTGATGAGATTATTCGTCAAGGTATAGACCCTGAGAAAATGTCACTACGCACAGGTGTTTTTGGTGCAGAGCCTTGGACAGAAGGTATGCGTACAGATTTACAAGAACGTATGAAAATGGATGCAGTAGATATCTATGGTTTATCAGAAATGATGGGGCCTGGTGTTGCACAAGAATGTATTGATACGATGGACGGACCAACTATTTGGGAAGATCATTTCTATCCTGAAATCATTAACCCTGTAACAGGTGAAGTGGTTGGTGACGGTGAAGAAGGTGAACTAGTTTTCACTAGCTTAACCAAAGAAGCAATGCCAATGATTCGCTATCGTACCCGTGATTTAACACGTTTATTAGAAGGAACGGCAAGAACAATGCGTCGTATGGATAAAATAACGGGTCGTAGTGATGACATGTTAATTATTCGTGGCGTAAATGTATTCCCAACACAAATTGAAACACAAATTCTTGCAATTGAAGGATTAACACCTCATTACCAAATTGAAGTAGGTAAAAAAGGTAACATGGATACGATTAAGGTTGAGGTTGAAATGGCACCTGAATCAGTAAATGAAAATCAGGATGATATGGTTAGAAAACTTAATCATAAAATCAAAACCTTCATTGGTATTTCATGCGCTATTGAACTGAAACAACCTAATGAATTACCACGTTCAGAAGGTAAAGCTAAGCGCGTTATTGATAATCGTAAATAGTCGCTAGTTTACAATAACAATTAATATTTACGCACTTTTAAACTAGCTTGGTTTGGGTGTGTAAGTATTTGAGCAATAAAGCCTCCTCATCTTATGAGGAGGTTTTTTTATATCCCAAAGTTCATTTACAGTATTTATACTGTTTGAATCAACAAATTTATCCAAAGAACTATAACGCAAATAAAAGCAGCAAAGAATGTGAGCATGCGATGCATTACATGGTTGTAAGTTATATGGATATATGAATGTGCAATGCGTAAAATAGCAAATAACCACGCACAGACTATAGCGAGAAAGCTCTCGATACCTAAACTAATATACAAAGTGCATACAACATAGAATAATGTTGGTATTTCAAATTGATTATTAAAATTTCGTGTTGTTTTTTTAATAATATCAGGAACATCCTGTCCGTCCATTAAGCGAAAATACTTAGCATTGATGTCACCAGACTTTACACTTGCGATGCGATATTTTACTGTTAAAAAGCCAACAATCAACGTTAGCACAACCATTAAAAACATTGGATATAACAAATTAACTTCCACGTAAACTTACCTCTAAATAAAATACTATATGCTTATTAAGCGATATAAAATGATTAGTTTAAAATAGCAAAATAGAAGTGAAATTTACACTATTCTCCTGATTTACTTACTATACTGCTAATGCACACTTATGCCACAAAGCGGTCTTAATTTTAGCTTGAATTTATCACCGTAAATAGTCCGCTGTGCCACCAATATAGTCTTTCAAGCCTGCTTTACTATTATTAGTATGCAGGTATGTATCTGTCTCATACGAATAATGCCACCAAAACATATCGATGTTTTCCGCTTTGCATTCGATGTTACAGATACCACCATTGCTCGCCAACGAATCCTCAGGGTTTGCAATTCATATTGCTAGCTATATTGCCTTCGAAGAGCGTGGAACATGCTTGCTGTTATTTAACTAGAGGCAGAGATCATGAATAAAATCACTTCAAAATATAAGCTATTTATTGGTGTTGATTGGGCTAATGATAAACATGATGTGTGTATTCAATTTCCCAACGGAGATCGTCAATTCTCAATTATAAATAGTTCACCTGAATTCATCCATGAGTGGATATTAGCACTTCACAAAAAATATCATGGCAAGATTGCAATAAGTATCGAACTATCGAAGGGCCCTATTGTTTATGCGCTTGAGAAATATGATTTTGTCACTATCTTCCCAATACAGCCGTTGATGTTAGCGAGGTATCGACAAGCATTTTCTCCTAGTGGAGCTAAGGATGATCCCACTGATGCACAAATTGCACTAGACTTAATGCTTAATTATCCAGAGAAAATAAAGTCGCTTAATAATCACAAACCTGAAACTCGTCAATTGGCATTTTTAGTTGAACAAAGGCGAAGGTTAGTTGAAGATAAAAGACGATTTACCAACCGTTTGATTAATACGCTAAAGCAATATTATCCGCAACCACTGGAGTGGTTCTCACATCGTGATAGCGAATTATTTTGTGATTTTCTTACTAGATGGCCTTCACTCACTCAATTGAAGCGAGCAAGACCAGCCACAGTTCGTAATTTTTTTGCTAAACGAGGAGGAAATGCAGTATCTAATACAGACAAACGTTTGGCCTCCATTGTCCAATCTGTTCCACTGACGAATGACAGCGCCATAATCGAGCCACATAGCCTAATGATGTTAGCGTTAGTTAAGCAGATGAAGACACTCGTGTTATCTATTCGAGACTTTGATAAGAAAATTAACTACCTTTTTAATCAAGCTGATGATGCTTCTTTGTTTAAATCATTTCCAGGAACAGGTCCTTGCTTAGCGCCTCGCTTGTATGTTGCACTTGGCGAGAAAAGAGGTAGATTTAACTCGGCTGAAGAGATTCAAAAATATGCTGGAGTCGCTCCAGTAACAGAGCGCTCAGGCCAAAAAAGTTGGGTGCATTGGCGATGGCAATGCTCTAAGTTTCTTAGGCAATCATTTATTGAGTGGGCAGCAAAGACAGTCAATACGTCCTACTGGGCAGGAATTTATTACCAGAAGCAACGAGAGAAAGGTAAGAGTCACCAAACGGCTGTTCGAGCATTGGCATTCAAATGGATAAGGATCCTTTTTCGCTGCTGGAAAACAAGAATGAACTATGATGAGTCGAAATATCTAAAATCACTGAAAGAACGAAAATCGCCTCTACTTGTGTTGTCTGTTTGACGTATAAAATGAGATAAATGGTTGACCGAATGCCTCAGGGCGTGAAGCTGTCGTTCAATCTTTAGGCTTTAAAGGTAGCTTATCCTAGGAAGCGGGCATAGCATCTTTTGCTTAGCGTACTAACTTTTGTCAGAGAAAGATTGGAATATTAACGTAATAAAATTCATTTTAATGTTAACTACCTTCAAAGCTAGCAGGCATTAGTACAAATATTCTATTGCGCAATCCCCTAAAAAAGAGAGATAGTTATTCACCCATGGCATATATAGAGTGCAGATATGTCTTCCTAACATTATTATCAATTAATATTTGATAATAATTCAAATATAACCCTGTTTATTGTTCTTAATTTTTAATCTATTATTTTCCCATACCAACAATGCACCGCAGTTAAACTGCACAAATTAATCATTAAGGAATTCCCATGACAAACCTAACTATCGTAGCAAATATTGTAGCTCAAAAGGACAACATCGAACTTGTGAAGGCAGAGTTGCTAAAACTAATCGGCATTACCCGTGCTGAGGAAGGCTGCATCAATTATGATCTTCACCAAGACAACGAAAACCCAGCGCACTTCACTTTCTATGAAAACTGGGTATCTCGTGAACTTTGGCAAACACACATGGCTAACACACATTTAGCAGCTTACATGGAAGCCACTGAAGGTGCGGTTGATAGTTTTGTTCTTAATGAAATGACTCGTATTGCTTAGTCGGCATTTGACGACTGTTCTGGTCTAATGGAGTAGGACATTTTGATAATGGATAATATCCTAACTAACCGAGTTTTTGATGAATCATAAATACAAAAACTTTATACCTTCTGCTCGCCTAAAATAATCATATAAGGAAAGCCTGTTTTGTCTCTTTCAAGCTAATAGTTTCTGTTTAGAGATTTAATATCAACGGCAGCAATGAGCAATGCAGGAGACATAGGCGTATCAACTCTGATTGTTCCTCACCCTGACTGGCTCTTGCGCCACCAAAGCTGTCATAGAAGTTTATAGCCAAAACGTCTACTGATCCGACAACATTACAGACATAAAGTCAATCTCATCTCACCCATTAATTAATAATCACAGTATCAAATACAATCACATGTATTTCAATTTAATCATTGATCCCATTATGAGGGGATATTATATTATTTTGAAAATAAGTATTCTTATATTTGAAAAAATTAACTATCAAGGCATTTGAAAGTGAACATAATAAAAGCTGCTCAAAAAGACATTTGTGAACTTGCGCGCTTGTTTGATCTTTATAGGCAATTTTATGGATGTGAGCCTAATTTAAGTCTGGCAAAAGAGTTTATCAGTGAACGCATGAATAATGCAGAGTCAGAAATATTCTTGGCTGTTGAGGGTGACAATGTAATAGGATTTACCCAATTATACCCTTCATTCTGTTCGGTGGATGCTGTACGTATATATATTCTATACGATCTTTATGTTGACGAGTGTGCTAGAAGCTTAGGTGTTGGTGAAGCATTAATGAATAAAGCCACTGAATTTTCGAAGCAATCAGGTTCAGCACGAATTGATTTACTCACTGCCAACGATAATAAAGCTGGTCAGCATTTGTATGAAAAGCTTGGGTACAATAAAGTTAATGAAAACTTTTTTGCTTATTCACTAAACCTCACTAACTAGGTCTATTTGCTTAAATGGAGGATAAACTATCATTTTTATTAGAATAAAATACTTTATCAAAATAATTTTTTGATTTCTTTTATTTAATATTACTTCTCCTTGAAGTTTAATTCTGCTAACGACTTCTTCAGGCTCAAATTAACATCAAGTGATGGAAGGTCAACGGCAGCAATGAGCTTACAACGGACGTTTGATATAACGGTTTTTTAACTTCCGCTAAGCGCACAAAATGATCTTATTTATTAGTGGCAGTATTGATGTCATTGGCTGGCATAGCTGAGTGAATTTCCAACCTGAATTACATCGATTTATTGAAGCTAAATGCTTAGTTAAAAGTGTTGATATTATTTTCAATGAGTTATTGATAGGGAAGAACGACAATACTTATTACTAATATAACTTGAACCTGAGTAGCTCTTCATGCAAATTAGCTGTAAAAAATAAAAGGTTTACTCATGAAAATAATAACACTAATCCCTGTAAGTTTATTGCTTTCGTCTCTATTTCAAATATCTCATGCAGCTGAGCATCCTATCGCAATTGCCATCCATGGTGGAGCAGGTACGATAGAGAAAAGCAGCTTCACTCCCGAGAAAGAAAAAGCCTATCGAGCAAAGTTGAAAGAAGCTGTTGAAGCAGGTTATGCGGTCTTGAGTAAAGGTGGTAATAGCTTGGAGGCAGTGACTACCGCAATTAATGTCTTAGAAAACTCACCATTTTTTAATGCAGGTAAAGGAGCTGTTTATACTTATGATGAAAAGCATGAAATGGACGCCTCCATAATGTATGGAAAAAACCGTCAAGCAGGTGCTGTAGCCGGTGTTAAACATATAGAAAATCCAATTAACCTTGCACGTTTGGTAATGGATAAATCTGTACATGTAATGCTAAGTGGTGATGGCGCTGAAGAGTTTGCAAGAGAGCAGGGTGTTCAGATGGTAAGTAACAAACTATTTGATACAGAACATCGGTATCAATCTTTGCAGCGTGCTAAGGCTAAAATGAAAAAGGCAAAACAACTGAATAAAGACTACCAAGCAGCCCATAGCGAGTTAGACGTTGAATATAAGGTAGGTACTGTCGGCGCTGTTGCGTTTGATAAAAAAGGAAATATTTCAAGTGGAACTCAACAGGTGGCATGACAAGCAAAAGGTATGGTCGTATTGGCAGCTCTCCTGTTATTGGCGCAGGTACTTTTGCAGATAATAACTCCTGCGCTGTTTCTGCTACGGGTCATGGTGAATATTTTATTCGTTATAATGTAGCTGCTGATATATGTGCCAGAGTTCAATATCAAGATAAAACAATAGAACAAGTAGGTAACGAAGTGACTTTTGATGTGCTTATGCCCGTTGGTGGCACTGGCGGCGTGATTATAATAGATACACAAGGTAATATGAGTTTACCATTTAATACTAAAGGTATGTATCGCGCTACTAAGTCAAATACGACACCAACCTATGTTGGTATTTTTAAAAGTGAATGATATTTAACCTGAGTCCATACATCGAGTTCAGGTTATTTACCCCTGTAAACGAACTTGTCTAGGGGTGAGTGAATATTGCGCTTTAAAGCAGCGATTAAAATGAGATAAATCTCCAAATCCCCATTCCAATGCAATATTGCTAATTGAAATGTTTTTAAACTCAGCATTGGTTAAATCTTTATAACACCCCTCAAGTCGCAATTGTTGAATATAGCGAGAAACCGAAATATTTTGGCTTTTAAATAACATATGTAAATAACGTTTACTGATTTGTTCTGTTTGTGCGATAAAATCCACACCTAATCTAAAGTCTTTAATATGCATATTTATCATGCGTTTAATTCTTTGCAAATGTTGCTCAGGTGAACTTTCAATTATTTTACTATGACTACCTTTTTGATTTTTGAGAGAGGTTATAAGCAAGTCAAGTAAATTGGCTTCCATACTTTGTAATGCTTCAGGGTTGAGCTGATCCATACGTTGAGATAATGAGTAAACAAATTGTGCCAACATGCCATTTGTAGGTTCTTCATTCCCCATTCTTAAACCTAAATAATCATCAGGGGTTTGAAACATTTCTTGTAATGCTAGTTGGGGCATTGCAAAAACAGCTTGTTGATAATTTTCTTTAAACTTTAATTGATAGGGTTCACTAGAGCTACAAATAATAAAATCGCCCGGCGATAATCTTGCCTCTCTGCCATAATGTTTTGTGCTGCAACTACCAGTTAATTGAAATTTAATTAAGTAATAAGCATCGGTAACTTGCGCAATATCAATCT
>CAXIBS010000011.1:0-47804 GCA_964022585.1 uncultured Colwellia sp. | reverse complement strand
GGGTTAGTAGCACCCATGATTTCACGGTTTTTAAGAACAGCGTTTTCGCCTTCTAAAACTTGAACCATTACTGGACCTGAAGTCATAAATTCAACTAAAGCGCCAAAGAAAGGACGTTCGCTGTGTTCAGCATAAAAACCTTCTGCTTTCTCTTGGCTTAAGTGAACCATTTTTGAAGCTACGATTTTTAAACCAGCAGTTTCAAAACGGTTGTAGATTTGACCAATGTAGTTTTTAGCAACTGCGTCAGGTTTTACGATAGAAAAAGTACGTTCGATAGCCATGATAAGCCCTTTTAATAAATTTAAGTTTAGTGTAATTATGTAGAAGTCATAAAGTGAACTCTACAAATTTTGGCGCGATTATAAACGAAAAAACTATAAACATCTAATATTAAGCGATGATAATATTTTACAGTTTTTTTCTGGTCCTTTAGTCGTAGTTCTTTCACGAGAAACTGAAGACTATTTCATTTTAATTTAAAGAATATATGGCTATTTACAACTTAGTAAATTTCACTCTAGCTCATATAGGCTGTGACTTTTTATTATATTCAAAAAACAAGCAGCCTGTGTTTTCTCTCGTCTGTTTTAAAAACAACATTTTCGGCTGTAACAATTCGTCACATTCACGAAAAATTTCTGCAATGCTTTCATAGTCAAATAAAATTTAAAATTAAAACAACTGCAGGAATATCAATGCAAATTATTAAGCGAAAGCATGGGGAAGAACAACCATATTGGCCAGCAGGCCCATTTAAAATTAGATTACCTTTTGTTCATTATCGCTGGGAATTACCAGAAATGATCCAAGGTTTTTTTATGTTCGTGGTTGGTTTAGCCATGATTCCTCTACTTCAAAATTATCTAGGCATGCCTTATGAAGCGGCATTAGCTTTTACCTTTATTGCGGGCATTGGTTATATATTACCAGCCTTGCTAGGTGTTCCTTTAGTACCAGGCTGGATTACACCAGCTATTCCTGTGGTATTACTTTATTTAAAAGGTTTTGAACCAGGGCCTGAAGCAATCAGAGCTTTATTTGCTTTACAAATTGAAGTTTCAATTATTTTCCTAATTTTAGGTGCAACACGTTTAGGTTCTAAGTTAGTTGATGTTATTCCAAATTCACTCAAATGTGGCATTATCATTGGTGCAGGTATGGCGGCAATGATGGGCGAATTAAAAGTAGGTGGTCGTATTGATTCAACACCTATCTCATTAATTGTTGGCTCAATTATTTCAGCTTATATTTTATTTTCACTTTCATTTAAGAATGTTATCAATGAAAACTCTTTTGCTCAAAAAATAGCAAACTTTGGTATGGTTCCAGGCATGATTATTGCGATGATCGTCGGTTGGACCGTTGGTGAATATCCATTACCAGAAATAGAATGGGGTATCACAAACCCTAACTTTTCATTGATGTGGGATTACTTACCATTTACCGTTGGTTACCCTGATTGGGAAGTATTCTTACTTGCTATTCCAACAGCAATCATTGCTTATGTTATTGCATTTGGCGATATCCTTGTTGGCTTTACGCTAGTTAACCGTGTTGATCATATTCGTAGCGATGAAAAAATTGAAGAAAGTGTTGACCGTGTTCATTTAGTTACCGCTATTCGTAATGGTTTCCACGCATTTTTAGCACCATGGCCTGGCTTAGCAGGACCGTTATGGACTGCAGCTCACGCAACTGTTGCTGAACGTTATGCTATGGGTCGTAAATCAATGGAGTCTATCTATAGTGGCGGCGGTACTTTTTGGATGAGTGGCTTATTAGCTTTATTCGCTTTACCTCTTGTAACATTATTCAAGCCAGTATTACCAATTGCTCTGTCTCTAACCTTAATTCTTACTGCTTACATTTGTATCATGGTGGGTATGGAGCAACTTAAAAACTCAACTGAACGAGGCGTTGCCGGTATTGTTGCTGTTACATTAGCAATGCCAGATCCTAAATCAACTATGTACGCAGTATGTATTGGTGTAATTCTTTATATTCTCATTGAAAGACCTAGATTATTAGGTAAACATAACAGTGAAGATAACATTATTTTTGCTGATGAAAGCCAAGAAGCAGCAGCAACTACGTCTAATAATACTTAGTACTAGGAGAATTTATAAATGATTAATATAAATATTTTTGAACAATACTTAGATCCAAATGAAGCTAACTATATGGCATTAACGCCGATTTCATTTTTAGAGCGTGCTGCATTTGTATACCCAAATAAAACTGCAACAGTCAATGGTGATATTCGCCATTCTTGGTCAGAGGTTTTTGATCGTTGTACTCGCTTTGCTAGTGCTTTATCAAAACGTGGTATTGGCCGTGGTGATACTGTTTCAGTAATAGCACCAAATATCAGTGAACATTTTGAGTTGCATTTTAGTGTACCAATGAGTGGTGCTGTACTTAACTCAATTAATACACGTCTTGATGCGGAAGCTATTGCTTTTATTCTTGTGCATGCTGAAACTAAAGTGCTAATTACTGATAAAGAGTTTAGCCCTATTGTTAAAAAAGCACTACGCATGATCCCACACAAGCCTTTAGTTATCGATATTGATGATCCTAACTTTAACGAAGGCCAATTAATTGGTTCATTAACATATGATCAATTACTTGCAGAAGGTGATAGTGATTTTGAGCCATTACGTCCGAAAGACGAATGGGATGCGATTACCTTAAACTATACATCAGGTACAACAGGCGATCCTAAAGGGGTTGTTTACCACTATCGTGGCGCTTACCTAAATGCGGTAAGTAATGTTATGTCGTGGAGCATGGGTGAACATCCAGTTTATTTATGGACACTACCAATGTTTCATTGTAATGGTTGGTGTTTTCCTTGGTCTATTGCGGCAACAGCAGGTACCAGTGTTAGTTTACGTCATGTGCGTGCAGAGCCTATTTTCAATCTAATTCAAACAGAAAAAGTAGGTTACTTCTGTGGCGCTCCTATTGTATTAAATATGCTTAATGGCGCAGATGCTTCATTAAAAGCAGACATTAATCATCCTGTTAAAGTAATGACAGCTGGCGCTCCACCACCAGCTTCTGTAATTGAAGGCATGGAAGCAACTGGTTTTAAAGTTACTCATACTTACGGTTTAACAGAAACTTATGGCCCTTCTGTTGTTTGTGCTTGGCATGATGAATGGAATGAAGAAAGTGCTGAGAAGCAAGCAAAATTAAAATCTCGCCAGGGTGTACGCTCGCCAATGCTTGATCAGTTAATGGTTGCTGACCCAGACACATTAGAGCCCATGCCAAAAGATGGCAAAACAGTGGGTGAAATATTCATGAAAGGTAACTTAGTGATGAAAGGTTATTTGAAAAATCCTTCTACCACACAGGCTGCTTTTGAAGGTGGTTGGTTGCATTCAGGTGATATCGCGGTTTGGCATGCTGATGGCTATATTGAAATCAAAGATCGTTCTAAAGACGTAATTATTTCTGGTGGTGAAAATATTTCAAGTGTTGAAGTAGAAGATATTTTATATCGTCACCCGAAAGTTCAAGAAGTGGCTGTGGTTGCAAAACAAGATGATAAGTGGGGAGAAACTCCTTGCGCATTCATTACGCCAATGCCAAATATAGAAGTAACAGCAGAAGAAATAATCGCTTTTTGTCGTGACAATATGGCACATTTCAAAACACCAAAAACAATCATCTTTGGTGAGTTACCAAAAACATCAACAGGTAAAATACAGAAATTTGTTCTTCGCCAAGAAGCGAACAAATAATGTAAAACGCTTTGCTGAATAGTAGCTCTCCACCCTTCCAAACGCTACTATTTTTTGGGCTGGCTTCTCGCCAGCCCTTTTTTTATAATATCCTCATCGTTTACTTGAACACAGGTGGTTCATGTTTTTACAACAAAAGTTATCCCGTACTTTCTTCTCTGCTATCACCTCAATTTTATTAGTTTTACTTATCGGTATTTATTGGTACTCAGTGCCACTAATTAATAAAGAAATTTATCAAATTGAAAAAAATGCTAGCCGTTTAGTATTAAATAATGTTTTTGAGTTAGCTAACAATATGCAACTCAACTCAAAACCACAAAAAGAAGAAGTTGTTCACCGATTACGTCAAATAATCAAAAACAGTGTCATTGCTAAAACAGGTTACTTGTTCATTTTTGATGAGCAAGGTAACATGCTGCATCATCCAAACCCCAACATTAATGGCACCAACGCTTTACAACTTAAAAATCCAAAAACTAACGGACTTATTTTGCAAGAACTTATTGCGGTAGCCGATACCGGACAAGAGCTTGAATATAACTGGGATAAACCTAGCGATGCCAATAACTATAGCTATGGCAAGCTATCTTTAGTTCGTCATCTTCCAGAGCTAGGTTGGTATATTTGCTCATCAGTTTATATAGATGAATTACAAAGCAGCGGGCAACTACTCAGCCAACGAATTTTAACTATGGGCTTTATTGCCTTCATGTTTGCTATCTTTTTTGCGTTGATCTTTTCCTATTGGGTTACTAAACCCATTAATGCGCTTGCGTCGATAGCCAAAAAAGTCAGCCAAGGGGATTTAAACGTTAATAGTGGTATATCACGTGCTGATGAGTTAGGTATTTTAGGTAAAGCATTTGATGATATGGTTAATCAAATGCGTGAAAACATTGAAATGCTCGACTTAAAAGTGGCCTCTCGCACACAAACATTAGCTACAACCAATACGCAGCTGCAACAGGCTATGGTTGAAAGTCAAAAAGCACAAGAACAATTAGCACACTCTCAACATATCAATGCTGTTGGGCAACTTGCTGGTGGGTTAGCACATGATTTTAATAACATATTGACAATTATTTTAGGTAACTTACTTACAGCCCAACAAGATAATGAAAACAATAAACCATTACTCTCGCGTTTATTACCCGCAATAACTGCTTCACGTAAAGGTAGCGATATTACCAATCGGTTATTAGCCTTTTCTCGACGACAGTATTTACTTCCCTGTAGAGTAAATATGACGGAAATAATTAGTGAAACAATCGAGTTACTAAAAGGCTCTTTGCCTAGTAAAATCAAAATAGAAACAAGATTCTCAAGCGATGAACTACAAGTTTATGTTGATGCTAATCAGCTAGAGAATTGCTTAATTAATTTAGTACTCAATGCAAAAGATGCTATGCCAAACGGCGGTGTTATTACCATTATGGTTAAAAAGAAAATAGTTGATAATACTTTACAATATGATGAAGAAGTCACTTTAGGTGATTACCTTGATATTTCTGTAATAGATAATGGTTGTGGTTTTAGTGAACAGGCTATTAGCAAAGCATTTGAACCATTTTTTACCACAAAGTCCACCCACCAAGGTTCTGGTCTTGGTTTAAGTATGGTATTTGGTTTTATAAAACAATCTCAAGGCTATATTCGCATTATAAATAGAGACAAAATAGGTGCTGAAATATCATTACTTTTACCACTACTTTCTTATCAAAAAGAAGATGAAAGTAATAAAAATATTACCCAAAATAATAAGGATATTGTGAAGGAGTCTGACTTTTCAAATAAATTAATTTTACTAGTTGAAGATGATCATGATGTGCGTGCTGTTATTAGAGAGCAATTAATTTCTTTTGGCTTAAATGTCATTGAAGCAAATGATAGCGATGAAGCTGAACAACTTATTGATACTATTAATGACTTATATGGTATGGTTTCAGATATTAGTATGCCGGGTAAAAAAGACGGTTTTGAGCTTGCTGCCTTATTAAAAAGTCGCTCTAAGAACTGTAAAATTGTACTGATGAGTGGCTATTTTCAACATAATGAGCAGCCAAATGAAGATACGCCCATTTTATTAAAGAAACCTTTTGTAGCAAGTAAATTATTTCAGGCATTACAATAAAAAAAAGAGGTGCCATACTTTTGAATACTAAACCGTTAATTTACGTTATTGATGATGAAGCCGAGATATGTGATCTAGTTTGCCTTGAACTTGAACGCTATAACTTTAATACACAAGCATTTACCACAGGTGAACAAGCTTTATTAGCGATAAAAAAACAACTGCCTTCTCTTTGTATTATCGATCTTGGCTTACCTGATATGGATGGCTTGTCTTTAGTAAAGAAACTTTATGATGATAAGAAAATCGGCGTAATCATTTTATCTGGTCGAAATAGTTTACCTGATAAAGTGCTTGGATTAGAGCTAGGTGCTGATGATTATATTGGTAAACCTTTTGATCCTCGTGAGCTTGTGGCACGCGTAAAAAGCATTGTTCGCCGTGTTGTAGTGGATGACTCACCAGCTCCAACAGCGCAAATTGCTAGCTTTGGTGATTGGACATTTCAGCAATCTACCCTGACATTGCGCAACAATGCAGGCGACAGCTTTATGCTAAGTGCCGCGGAAAGTGAAGTGCTAATGATTTTACTAAATGCTCCTAGGCAAATACTGTCACGTGAACGTTTGCTGAGCGAGGATGCAACCTCTTTTGATCGAAGTATTGATGTAAGAATGTCAAGATTAAGAAAGAAAATAGAACAAGACCATAAAAATCCCAAAATTATAAAAACAGTTTATGGGGCTGGTTATATTTTCACACTAGAAGTCACTTGGCAGTAAACAAGACGTAAAAATTAGTCAACTTCACTAATCCATGCTAATTGAATTGCCTCAAGTACACGTTCTCCACAATGATTAGGGTCATCATTGAAACGTTCAAGATCGAGCACCCACTGTCTTAACTCAGTAAAATGTAATGTTAATGGATCTACATCAGGGTGCTCTTCCATTAGATCAAGTGCTATTTCTAATGAGTCTACCCATCTTAAACCTTGAGATGTCATATCATGTTCCTATTTAAAAAAGTAAATTAAACCACAGGTAATCAATTACTAACATTAATATAAGCCAAAATAATAGCAATCGTGCTTTTTTACAAAATGGGCAGTCAGTATTCCACCACTTTTTTATCTGATTAATTAACAATTCTTTTGTCATAAATATACTAACTAACCAACTATTTAGATCATAATTTAGTTTATGTATTAAGGTGATGTAACAGTAGCATTATCCACGCTCTTAATAAAAGAAAAACTCGCCGAAGCGAGTTTTTAAAAGAATTACAAAAAAAGATTAATCTAGTTTTTTGTTTTTACTGGAAAACCTCTATCACGCATTAGCGCTTTCACGTCTGCATCCCTACCTCTAAATGCACGATAAGCATCTGCTGGGTCAACAGCATTACGCACGCTAAATAAATGTTCTACTAGTTTAGCTGCAACATCAGCATCATAATAACCGCCCGGTGACTCTGCAAACGCCTCAGCAGCATCAGCCGTTAGTACTTCAGCCCACATATAACCATAATAACTTGAAGAGTATCCTTCACCACTGAACACATGTCCAAATTGTGTTGAACGATGTCGCATCACAATTTGCTCAGGCATATTTAAAGCAGATAGCGTTTCACGCTCAAATTTTTGTGCATCAATATTTTTTGGATCTACGGTATGAAACTTCATATCAACTAATGCTGATGCTAAATATTCAGTTGTTTTAAATCCTTGATTAAACGTTGCTGCTTGTTTAATTTTTGCAATAAGTGCTGCAGGCATAGGTTTGCCAGTTTTATAATGTACTAAATAATTATTAATTACGTCGTCAGTAGCTAACCAGTGTTCAAGTAATTGAGATTGAAACTCTGTGTAGTCTCGAACGCCACCATTTAGTGTAGGGTATGCGACATTTGATGATAAAAAGTGTAATGCATGCCCAAACTCGTGGAAGTAGGTTTCTGCATCAGACCATGAAATTAAGGTAGGCTGACCATCAACTCCTTTACTAAAGTTCGAGTTATTAGAAGATAAAACATTTTTCTTACCATCAAAGGTAGTGTGGCTACGATAAGTAGTAGCCCAAGCGCCAGAGCGTTTCCCTTTACGTGCAAAGGGGTCTAAATACCATAAACCAATATGCTCATTAGATGCTTTATCTGTTACTTCCCATACACGTACGTCTTCATTGAAAACGGGTACTGAACCATCAGTGATTTCACTAAACTCAAAGTTAAACAAACGACCTGCTACATAAAACATTGCCTCACGCAGTTTATTTAATTGTAAGTATTGTTTAACCTCATCTGAATCTAAGTTGTACTTGTCTTTACGCACTTTTTCAGCATAAAAACGGTAGTCCCATGGCTCAATTTTTTCGATACCATCTTGTGCTTTACCAATAGCAAGCATATCAGCAACTTCTTCATCAACACGTGCTATTGCAGCAGGCCAAACACCTTCCATTAATGCAATTGCATTTTCAGGTGATTTAGCCATGCGGTCTTCTAATCGCCAAGAAGCATAATTTTTATAACCTAATAAGCCAACACGTTCATGTCTAAGTTGTAATATTTCCGCGATAATAGCGTTATTATCAAATTCATCACCATTGTTACCGCGATTGTAATAGCTGTTCCACACTTGTTGGCGAAGCTTACGCTCTGTTGAATAGGTTAAAAATGGGTCCATTGATGAACGAGTATTAGTGATTGCCCATTCGCCTTCATGATCACGAGCCTTAGCAGCTGATGCTGCAACACTAACGACTGAGTCAGGCAAGCCACCGAGTTGATCTTTAGTCAAATATAAAACATAGCTTTCTTCATCTGCTAAAACATTATTTCCAAACTTTGTGTGTAAACCTGCCAATGTTTGATTAATTTCTGCATAACGTTTTTTAGCTTCACCTTTTAGTGTTGCACCATTGCGAGCAAAACTATTATAGGTAAGTAATACCAAGCGTTGTTGTTCTGGCGAAAGATTTTTTACTTCGTCACTATTATAAACCGTTTGAACTCGAGTAAATAATTTTTCATTTTGGCTAATTTTAGAGAAAAATGCTGAAAGCTTTGGTGCCATTTCAGCCTGAATTTTACGAAATTCAGGTGAAGATTCATTTGAACTCCAAATACCCCAATAAGTAAATATTCGATCTAAGTCACTACCCGTTCCTTCCATCGCTACAATTGTATTTTCAAATGTAGGTGCTGCAGGATTTTGTGCAATTGCATCGATTTCTTCAAGATTAATTCTCATGCCTTCTTCAATAGCTGGAATTAAACCGATAAGCGACACTTTATCAAACGCAGGTACGCCTTGATACGGACCTTGCCATTTAGCAAGTAATAATGCTTTTGCTTGCTCTATTTCATTAACGCTTTGGCTAGATTTAACTTTCTTGATTTTATCTATTGTATTTTCATTTGCACTTTCAATTACAGCATTGTCGCTAGTACAAGCCATCAATAAACTGGAAAGCAAAAATGTCGATAATAGTGTTTTTTTCATAGTATTCCTCTAACTCGAATTGTTAATAATTGAGTAGCATCAATTAAATTTATTTGGAAATCACGATCACCAAGTTAACAACATATTAACAAATCTCATTTGGTATTTATATAGTTTAATCTCTCATCTCCTTTTCTCATTCAAAGTATATGTTTAATATGAGAAAAATAACCATTAGGAGAATTTGGATATTAATATTTCAATAGTTTTATCCTGATTTATTGATCTAAGTGGAGAAAGTAAGCAAAGGATTCATTACAATAGCCCCGTTAATATTTTTAAGTTTAAAGAAGATACAAATGATGCAGATTACCGATTTGAAAAAAGAGCAAGAAATCACACCATTATTACGATTAGGGTTTCGTCCCTTTTTTCTCAGCGGTGCTATTTTTAGTGTAGTAGCGATTATTCTATGGCTGTTAATGTATAAAGGCACAATTGACTTATTACCTTTAGGTGGTGGTTATTGGTGGCATATCCATGAAATGGTTTTCGGGTTTGGTGGAGCTATTATTGCTGGCTTTTTGCTTACTGCGGTGCAAAATTGGACAGGCGCTCGTGGTGCACAAGGCACCACATTACTAGTATTATTTTTAATTTGGTTAACTGGTCGCGTTGTATTATTAATGCCTATAATTCTACCAAACGCCTTAATAACTCTAATCGATATAAGCTTTTTACCGGCCGTTGCTTATGTATTAGCCAAACCACTAATCGCCATAAAACAATATAGAAACTTATTTTTTGTTCCGTTGTTGTTATTGTTTACATTAGCTAATTTAGAAATGCATTTAGCTATTTATTACCCACAAAGCTTTACAACTGCCTATGCAGGGTATACAGGGGTTATATTAGTAACATTTTTAATGTCAGTTATGGCTGGGCGTGTAGCGCCAATGTTTACAGCTAATGGCACTAAAACTCAAAAAGCAACTCCGTTACCTTGGTTAGACAAAGTAACAAACGGTAGTTTAGCCATTGCGATGATTTCGTTGTTAATTGAGCCTATTACAGGTTTTTCTAATCAATTTTTTGGTTTGATTCTAATCATCGCAGGAATATTTCAAACGATGCGTTGGTTACGATGGAAACCTTGGATTACTTTAGGTGTTCCATTATTGTGGTCTTTACATATTGCAATAAAGTTTATTGCTTATGGTTTAATTATTTTAGGCGTTAGCTACTTAATACCTGAAGTACCAAGTAATCACATTTGGCACTTATTAACAGTCGGCGGTATGGGTGGCTTAATTTTAGCAATGATTTCACGCGTATCTTTAGGCCACACGGGACGCCCGTTGTCTCCACCTAAAGCCATGACAGCTGCTTATATATTTATAACTTTAGCTACAATAGTTCGTGCTTTTGGTCCTTGGGTCTTACCTGAGAAAACCACCCTGTTTATCGACATCAGTGGTACATTTTGGATATTTGCTTTTGGTATATTTGTGATAACTTATGCACCTATGTTAATGAAACCAAGAGAAGATGGTAGACCGGGCTAATACCTCTGTTAATAATCTGAACTCACAACATATATTGGAAAATTAGTTATGAAAGCCGTATTTTTAGACTGTAGCACTTTTAGTTCGCATATATCTTTTACGGCTATTGAACAACAGGTAACTAACCTTACCTGTTATGACAATACCACTAATGAACAAGTTATTGAGCGATGTAAAAATGCATCAATACTCATCACCAATAAAGTTGTATTAACTGCAGAGTTATTAGCACAACTACCTTCAGTAAAATTAATATGTATTGCTGCAACGGGTTATAATAATGTTGATATTGAAGCAGCAAAGAAATTAGATATAGCCGTCACCAATGTTAGCGGCTATGCTGGCTCGTCTGTTGCCCAGTATGTAATGGCACAAATACTTGAATATTATCAACAAACATCTCACCATAATGCTGATACAGAACAAGGACATTGGCAGAAAAATAGCACTTTTTGTTATCACGGCAATGCTATTACAGAACTTTCAGGAAAGACACTAGGTGTTATTGGACATGGCAATTTGGGACAAGCTGTCACTAAGCTCGCCGATGCCTTCAACATGAGGGTTTTAATTAGTGAACGTGTTGATAGCCCTAAAGTTCGTCAAGGTCGAGTAAGCTTTGCAGACGTTATATCACAATCAGATATTCTCAGTTTACATTGCCCACAAACCTTAGATAATGAAAACTTAATTAATGCTAGTGTGTTAACTCAAATGAAACCAACTGCCATGCTAATTAACACAGCGCGAGGCGCACTTGTTAATAGTGTCGACTTATTGTCTGCTTTAAAAAATAAGCAAATTGCTTATGCTGCATTAGATGTACTAGAGCAGGAACCACCACCTAGCAATCATCCATTACTTAATGCCAAGTTAGCTAATTTAAAAATTACTGCTCACATTGCTTGGGCAAGTAGTGAAGCACAACAAAGGTTAATTGATCTTCTTAGTAAAAATATTAGTGCGTTTCAAAATAAAGAGTCCTTGAATAGGCTTGATATTTAATGGGCTAGTTTTTAGTGCTTTTTTTTACCGATAAGTATCGCGAAAGCCTTGCCACTTGAGCGAGCTCTTCTGCAGATAAAGCACCATACAACCTAGGGTAACTCCAACCATAGCCCCACCGAAAACTTGTTGGTAAATAGGGTGTTCCACCTACTCTGACGCCAACCAACATCAATGCAGCGATTGTTGGCTCACCAACTTGCATAACACATGCTTTAAGTTGTTTGTCTGAATTAAGACGTTGTTGATATGTACCACCTTGCCAGTAATCAAAATCATGCTGCTGACAACATTCTAGCCATAAATCCTTCTGAGCAATTGTACCATCGGGAAAAGCGCTACAACCATCACTAGTAAATGGCTTAAGCGTATCCGCTTGCACCGTTGTAAAAACGAAAAGCAAGCTAACAATGGATAAGAGTTTTCTCAAGATTCCACTTGCCAATCAATCACAGTTTTATTTTGTTTAATTAGCCAAGCATTCGCTTTGGAAAAATGCTGACAACCAAAAAAACCACGATAGGCTGACAAAGGTGATGGGTGAGGTCCATTTAAAACAAGGTGTTTACTGGCATCAATATTACGCCCTTTTTTCTGAGCATGTGCGCCCCACAATAAAAATACGCAACCATCATTATGGGCATTAACTTGTGAAATCACTTTATCAGTAAAACGTTCCCAGCCTAATTTAGCATGCGAGTGAGCTTTTCCTTGTTGCACTGTAAGAACAGTATTTAAGAGGAGTACGCCCTGCTGAGCCCATGAGGTCAAATTGCCATGTTCAGGTGTAGTAAACCCTTTAATATCAGTATTAAGTTCTTTGTAGATATTAACTAAGGATGGAGGGGGTTTAATATTTTTGCTAACAGAAAATGCCAAACCATGTGCTTGTGGCTGATGGTGGTAATCACCTTTGCCAACACCATGATAAGGATCTTGTCCTAAAATCACGACTTTTATCTCTGCTAAATCACAGTATTCAAAGGCATGAAAGACATCTTTTTCCTCTGGAAAAATAGTGATGCCCTGTACTCTTTGCTGACTAATTTCTTCTTGTAACTGGCAATAGTAATCTTGCTTTTTCTCTTGCTCAATTATCTGTTGCCAGTTAGGTTTGATCATTTACTTTCTAAAACTCTTTATTAAAATTAAGCTAATAAATAAGCGCGTAAATCAGCAAATTCACTGCTCATATCTTTTGATAAGATAGGTTCACCTGCACAATCAGCTAATTCTTTTGGTAAACCAAGCGGTTGACCAAGAATACTTTCAACTACATCTTTAAATTTAGCCGGGTGAGCTGTACCTAAAAATACACCAAATTCGCCTTCTTCTGCATTATATTGAAGTGCTTTATAAGCAACTGCAGCATGTGGCTCACTGATATAACCCAATTTACTAAGCTGAATTACTGTAGATTGCGTTTGCTCTTCATCAATTGATACTGAGCTTACGCTACCTTCTTCAACAATACCTGACTTAAGCATATGTTCAACGCGTGGCCAGTTATTTGGATTACTAACATCCATCGCATTTGAAATAGTTGCAACCGTTGTATTTGGTGTCCATTCGCCCGTTTCTAAATAACGAGGAACCGTGTCATTAAGGTTAGTTGCAGCAATAAAGCGTTTAATAGGTAATCCCATCGCTTTTGCAAACAAACCTGCTGTTAAGTTACCAAAGTTACCACTAGGGATTGAGAAAACAATATCACCTAAATTCTTTTTAGCACGAGAAATTTGCGCTACCGCTTCAAAGTAATAACAAATTTGTGCAAGCAAGCGGCTAATATTGATAGAGTTTGCTGAGTTTAAACCGATAGTAGTTGCAAGCTCATTATCATCAAATGATTGTTTCACTAATGCTTGGCAGTCATCAAAATCACCATCAACACATAATGTTTCAATATTATCACCTAAGGTAGTAAACATTTTTTCTTGTAGTAAAGAGATTTTTCCTTTTGGATACATGATAACAACACGAATGTTATCAATGCCATGAAATGCATGCGCAACTGCAGCACCAGTATCGCCAGAAGTAGCAGTTAAAATAGTTAATGGCTTCTTTTGACCACTGGCTTTAGCATCTTTAGCAACAAACGTCTGCAAACATTTAGCCATAAAGCGAGCACCAAAGTCTTTAAAAGCTAATGTTGGCCCGTGAAATAACTCTAAGATTGCTCGATCATTCGTAATAGGTTGCATTTGTGCAGGAAAGTTGAATGCATCAGTAACAATATCAGTTAACTCTTTTTCATTGAGATCTTCCTCGACAAAAGGAAGTAGTATTTTGACACTACGTTCAACTAATGGCATAGCTAAAAGCGCTTCAATATTGTCAAATTTTGGCATCGTTGTAGGGAAAAATAACCCTTGGTTTTTGCCTAAACCTTGTTTAACTGCACCAGCAAAACTTACTTGCTCGTCATTTTCTTTTAAGTTATAAAATTTCACGTTAATTTCTCATATTAAATTTTTGTATCAATTCTTCGACAAGCTCAGCATAATTGGAGTTCATCTTCTTATGCTGAGTTTCATACGATGCAAGCTCATTGAACCAAGGTTCAACCTTCTTTATACCTCAACAGCACCGTTATCATCAACTAAACAAACATGTACAAAGCCAAGATCGGTTTGTAGATAGTTCTCTTGCAACCACGTAGCAAAGCTTTGCGCTTGTTGCTCACTATCACAAACACAAAAGAGTGTAGGGCCAGAACCAGAAATACCAACAGCTAAACTACCTTGTGCTATTAAATAGTCATGCGCTTGCGGATATTTTGGTAGCAAATTCATTCTATAAGGTTCTGCAACAACATCAGTTAACACTGAAAAAGCCTGATTTTTATCTTGTCGATGACACGCATCAACAAAGGTTGCTAAATTTTGACCAAAGCTTATCACATCTGCGCGACTATAACTTGTTGGTAATACATCACGAGCAGCTTTTGTAGAAACTTCAATACCAGGATATGCCATCACATAGTAACTGCCACTAAAACTTGGTAACTCACGGCTAATAATTTCGCTATCAGGTACCATTAGCTGTAAGCCACCTAAATAGCATGGAGCCACGTTGTCGTAATGTAAACTGCCACTAATTTGCGCTTCCATTTGACCAGTCATTTTAAGCAGCGTTTTTTCATCAAAGCTAAAGCCTTTATACTTAGCATAAAAAGCATTTAAACCAGCTAAAGCAGCAACAACAGAACAAGCACTAGAACCTAAGCCACTGCCCACAGGCATTTTTTTATCTAATGTCAGTTTCACATGGCTTATGCTTTGCTGATTATCAGTCAATGCTTGATTAAATAACTGTAAACATGACCAAACAATGTTGTCTTCTTTATTCTTAGGTAATTTATCTGCAAAAGCTCCAACAACAACTAAGCTATCTTCTTCAGCAGACTCAACAGAAACGACGTCTCCGAGTAAAGTCCCATCTATGGGCTTAACGGCCAGACCCAGTACGTCAAAACCAACACTCACATTACCAATAGAAGCAGGAGCAAATACTGAAACGCCCTGTTGAGCTTTATTCTCGCTAACAGTTGTCATTAGTGCTGTTGCTCCCAAGCAAGAGTTCTTAAAATATCTCCAAAAACACCTGCCGCTGTTACAGCTGCACCTGCACCATAGCCGCGTAAAACAAACGGTAATGGCTGGTAATAGCGACTATGAATAGCTAAAGCATTTTCACCATCTTTTATGCTGTATAAAGGATGAGCACTATCAACCGCTTCAATAGATACTTGGCATTTGCCATCTACAATATTACCAATGTAACGTAACACTTTACCTTCAGCACTTGCTGCTGCAATACGAGCACTAAACTCATCATCTATTTTGGTTAAATTATCCATGAATTCACTGATATCACCGCTGTCATCAAAGTCATTTGGTAATACAGATTCAATTGTGATATCAGATAACTCTAACTGCATGCCAGCTTCACGCGCCATGATTAATAACTTACGCGCTACATCCATACCACTAAGGTCATCACGAGGATCAGGTTCAGTAAAACCATTTTCTTTCGCAATTGCAGTCGCAGCAGAAATAGTCATCCCCTCATCTAATTTACCAAAGATATAAGACAATGAACCAGATAAGACACCTTCAAAACGTTGCAGTTGATCGCCCGCTTTAATTAAGCTTTGTAGCGTATCAATTACCGGTAAACCAGCACCAACGGTTGTTTCATATAAGAATCGACGGTTAGTTTTTTGTGCTGTACTACGTAAATCTTGGTAATACTCCCATGAATCTGTATTCGCTTTTTTATTCGGCGTTACCACATGGAAGCCTTCCGCTAAATAGCCAACGTAGCTCATTGCTAAATCTTCATTAGAAGTTGAGTCAACTAGTACCGGATTAATTAAATGGTTGTCACGTACAAAAGCTTTTATATTTTCAACATTAACCTCAAGCGCCTGCTTATTATCAGCGCCTTTTTCCATTACCGCTTGCCAGTTATCTAAATCGATTCCAGCTTTATCAAAAACCATACCTTTTGAGTTAGCAATACCATAAACTTTTAACGCTATATTTTGTTCTTTAAGGCTGGCTTGTTGACGAGATATTTGTGCGATTAGTTCGCTACCAACTACGCCACAGCCAACAAGAAATACGTCAATGGTTGGTCTATGTGAAAAAAAGTTTTGATGACTAATTTTCATTGCGTCAGTACATTTACGTTGCTCGATAACAACAGAAATACTACGCTCTGATGAATCTTGCGCAATAGCAACAACATTCACTCTCGCTTGTGCTAACGAGCTGAAGAATTTAGCCGCAACACCGCGTTGGTGGTGCATACCGTCACCCACTAAAGAAACAATTGATAATTCACCTTTTAGCGAAATTGGCTCAAGTAAACCATTAAGTAGCTCTAGTTCAAACTCTTCTTTTAAACTTTGTTCTGCACGGGCAGCATCACGAGAGTACACACAGAAACTGATGCAATACTCACTCGATGATTGGCTAATTAGCACTAAAGAAATATTCTCGCGGCTCATGGTTGCAAATACTCGACTTGCCATACCCACCATGCCTTTCATACCCGGACCTGATACATTGATCATGGTTAAATCATCAAGGTTAGATATTGCTTTAACACGCTTTTGTTGATCATTTTCATTAGAAATAAGGGTACCCGGAGCTGAAGGGTTACTTGTATTTTTAATTAAACAAGAAATATGATATTGCGCAATTGGACCAATAGTTTTTGGATGCAATACACTTGCACCAAAATAGGATAATTCCATCGCTTCTTGATATGACAAGTAATCAAGTAATTTAGCTTCTTTAATCATGCGAGGATCAGCGTTATATACACCATCCACATCGGTCCAAATTTCACAACACTCGGCTTCCATACATACAGCTAATACTGCTGCTGAGTAATCTGAACCATTACGACCTAGCGTAGTGATTTTACTTTCTCCGCCGTTTTTATCAACATTTACACCAATGAAGCCAGGCATTAATGATACTTGATTTAACTTTTCATATTCTACGATAAACTTATCTTTAGAAAGCACCAAGTCAGCCACTGCATTTAATGATGATTCATTAGTGAATAAGAACCTTTCAGGTGCTAATAATGAAACTTGTAAACCTGATGATTGTAATACTGAGTCAAGAATTGCAACACTTAAACGTTCACCTGTACTGATAATACGAGCACGAATATGATCAGGACAGTAAGTCAACATTGTTATGCCTTGCATATAACGTTGAAGCTGATGTTCGTAATTAGTAAGAGCCTGTTCACAATGCTGTGAATTGAACTCAGGTAAGCTTGCAGATAAGTCATCAATAATCGTAGTAATAGCGCGCTTAAAGTGATTAAGATCTGTAACCATTCTAGCGTCATCGTTGATGTTTTCAGCCATGGCTACTAAGTGGTTAGTTACACCTTGTGGCGCCGATACAACCACAGCAACTTTTGACGATTGGCTTTTATCTTTGATGATATCAGCAACTTGACGAAAACGCTCAGCTGAAGCCAATGATGAGCCACCAAATTTAAGTACACGCATTATTTTTCCTACTCTATTTATAGTTAACAATTATTCGCTTTTTCATACTAGACACTTACTCTATGCAACAAAGTATGATTGCGAAAGACTATTTATTCTGAACATAAAAAAGCCCGTCACCTTTTCAGGTCACGGGCTTCGATAAAATTATTTTTTTTACACGTTAGCCAGCGACCGCCATCTCAATTCGGGTGGTGGTGGTAATAATAATGGTAATGTGCTGAGATGTAATATTCATGGATGGTAAAATGCCTGATTTAACAACGTCTGTCAACCTTTATCAACATTAATAAAAGAGAATAAAAAGCTATAGATTATGCATAAAAAACCATAATAGGTGTTTAAAAAAGTTATTTAATACAAAATCATGCATTTTCAATACTAAATGAAAACACAATTTACCTTGGGTGAATTGTGTTCAGATCAAGTTTTGCTTGAGATTGGCTAACTTAATTATGGTAGCCGCCATAGTAATGCTGCTTGATTAGTTTTTATCCATTGTTTAGCTTGTATATAATCAGGAAAGTATTCAGCTACTAATTGCCAAAAGTATTTTGAATGGTTTAAATAACGCAGATGGCAAACTTCATGAGCAACAACATAATCAATAACATCAAGTGGTAGCATCATTAGTAAATAATTGAAGCTTAATTCTCCGCGGTTATTACAACTGCCCCACCGAGAACGGTATTGTCTTACTTTTATACTAACAGGTGTGAGCGATGTTAACTGAGAATAAACAGCAACTCTTTGGGGAATAATTTCTTCAGCTTGCGCTTTAAAATACTTTTCAATCTGCTTTTTTACTGCTGTAGCTAATAATAGTTTATTGTTGAGTTTCTGCTGGTTTCGCTGTGCAAAAAATATTGTTAATATTTGCTGATTATCAATATCTTTGGTTAATACAATATTTGCTTGTTTAGCAAAAGAGAGCTTTAGCTTGGTTAATTGACCAAATACAAATAATGTTGAACCTTCACTAAAATCACAGCAAAGAGTATCTACCTCTTTTTGCTGTGATATTTTAGATTTTAACCAAACCCGTTTTTTTTTAATAAACGTATTAATGAACTCTTCGTCGATACCATAAGGAGCTCTTACCAATACTTCTCCTTGTTTAACTTGTAAAGAAAGCGTTTTACGCTGACTACGTACTATTTGATATTCAATTTCATTATTCATCAATAATAATCAATTAACTTATACTATTTTATTTAGCTGAAGCCTTTTCAGCTTCTTTTTCAACAACCTTTTTAGCCACTTTTTTTGTAGCCGTTTTTTGCGGTGGTTTTTTTGCGAGTAACGCAACTAAGACTTCATCTCGATGCTGGGCTAAATAAATACTTAACTCTTCACTAACGGTTTCGCTTAGTTCAATTGATGAGTTTGCAAAGACATCAGCTAAGTTATCAGCCATATCCAACATTTTGTCATAATCATCTGCTGATTTCTTATCCATAAATGTTTTTGCCTCCACCCCATGTCTAATGACGACAAATCGACTTTCAACTGCCATTATTATTCCTTAGTTATATTTGTGAACTTAAAAATATTACAACGTATAGCAACACGATACCACAACAACCCTTTACTGTATATAAAACCAGTGTAAATTTATATTTATACTTTCTTATATTTCTATAGATAAGGTTAAAGCGAATAATTTCAGCTATTTTATATTTCTGATTATCACAAAATGTAAATGCATTTACACACTCTGCACACCCTATATAAAAACAATAGTTAAAGATCAAAAACTTAAAAATAATAACTTTAATCTAAATAGTTGTTTTGTTACACACTCTCGATAAGTGTTAACAACTTATTTTTAAAAATAGTCCACTATTGTTAAGGCGAAATAGAGTCCTTTTCGTAATGATAACAATTGATGGAGAATACAATGAAAATTTTAAAAAACACTGTTATCGCTTTAACTATCGCAACTCCTTTATTGGCACTTAGTTCAACAAGCCATGCAGCAATGGATTCACGAGTAGAGCAAGCCTTAGTAAATGTTTGTAAATCAGTTACAACAAATAAAGTCTACCAATACAAAAAAACAGCTAAGTCTTATCATTTAAGAGATAAAACAATTGCATTAAAAGTAGTATGTAATGGTCAAGACATTATTAGCTTCGCTGAAAGCTACGGGGCAAATAAAACGGCAGCAAAGCTACAACAAAGTTTAGGCACGACCAATATTATTGATCTTGCCGCTACAGAAAAACTGGAAGTTAACTTTACAATGTAGTTAAAATATAAATACACAACTTCAAGGACTTATTCCGCAGTTTGAAGTTGTTTTATTTTGTTTGAGTATAACTAAATAGCTTTTCCAACCAAGTCTGTTTATCAGCTCTTTCTTTTAAGCAATCTTTACTGATTGATATTCCAGCTACAATTGCAGGGTATGTTTTAGTGTGAGCACAATGTGAAGTAACAGCATTACCCGTTTCAATTTCAAACTCTGTCATCGCAATAGCCTCAGGTTGATATGTACTTCGGTTAACGACACCCTGCTTTTTAAGGTATTGAGTAAAAAGTAATAATGCTCCACTACTACCAGTTAGCCCAGTTGTTTTATTATTATCTTTACCTACCCAAGTAGTTACTAGATTTTTCTCGTCAAACCCTATAAACCAACTATCGCGTAAATCATTACTGGTACCAGTTTTACCTGCTACTCTATTATTTTTTAATCGCCAACTGAGAGACTTAGCTGTACCCGTTTTGGTTACTTCCATTAAAGCATAATCCATTAGGTAAGCAACATCCGTTGAAATGACTTTAGTAATGTTAGGCTCAAACTTCCATAGGGTTTCACCATAAGACGACACCACTTGATTAATAGCATGAACTTGCTCTAATTCACCTCGCTTTGCGAGCGCTAAATATAGTTGGTTAATTTGTAAAGGAGACATATTTAAGGCGCCTAATAACATGGAAGGACGCGTGATTATGTCTTCTTTAAAGCCAAGCAAATGAATAGCTTCAGCAATATTTTCTAACCCTATATTCATGCCTAAATTAACCGTAGGAATATTTAATGATTTCACTAAACCATCAATTAATGGCACTTGATGGCGGTATTTACCATCATAATTTTTAGGTTGCCATTTTTTACCTTGTTCATTATCGCCAGCGTCACTTCTCAATGTTATTGGTTCATCTGCAAGTAAACTAGCAAAATTAAACTGCTCAAAACGTTCTAATGCAGCCATGTAAATGGCCGGTTTAATTAATGAGCCTATTGGTCTTTTGGCATCTAAAGCACGATTAAATCCTGCATAGCCATTCTGTCTATCTCCCACGAGTGCACGTACTTCAGCACTTTCAATATCAGTTACAATCATTGCTGCTTGTAAGTTTTTTTGATGATGTGCTTTTTCTAATTCACCTAGCTGGCTATTAATACTTTCTTCTAGTAATAGTTGGGAAACATGAGAAAAACCGGTGAAAACCTTAATACCTGCTTTTTGCTGATAGGTTGTTAAGTTTTGATTAAGCTCCCGTTTAACCAATTGTAAAAATGCTGGATACTTATCTGTTTTAAAACGGCGATGTTTACGAATAGATAATGATGAAGTAAGTGTTTGCTCAAATTCTTTTACTGAAAGTAAATTTTGCTCGAACATTAAACGGAGAATTAAGTCTCGACGTTCTTTTGCACGTTCAGGATGACGCCAAGGGTCATAATAGCTAGGACCTTTTACCTGTGCTACAAGCAAAGCCATTTGCCCACTATTGAGGGATTCTAACGGCTTACCAAAATAAAATTTTGATGCTAAACCAAAACCATAAATACCATTAGCATAATGCTGACCTAAATAAACTTCATTAACATAAGCTTCAAGTAGTTGATCTTTGCTATAACGCACTTCGATAATAATCGACATTAGCGCTTCTTTAATTTTTCTTATCAGTGTACGTTCTCGTGTTAAAAACATATTTTTAACAAGTTGTTGAGTTAACGTACTGCCACCTTGAACCGTTCGTCCTGCAACAATATTATTATATAAAGCACGTAAAATACTCAAAGGAGAAACACCTTGATGGTGATAAAAATTACGATCTTCAATTAACAATAAGGTATCAAGTAAAAGCGTAGGCATATGCTCTAATGCAACTAAAATTCGATCTTCTTTATTGTCAGGCACTAATCTCGCAAGTAAAGTTGGCTCTAGCTTTACTTCATCAACAACGCGATCTTCTATAAATAATCTGCTCACTTTATTATTGTTAAAATCAATCGTTATACGTACTGCTGTAGTTGAATTTACATTAATGCTCGCCCCTTCATCTGGAAAGTTAAACGCACGACGATAGATAATAAAGCGATGAGAAGATTGCGCAAATTCTCCTGATGAATTTACAGAAGTAACTTTTTTATAGCCATTTATTTTTAATGACTTTGCAATGATCGTAGGATTAATGTGATCACCAACATTAAATAACTCTATTTGGCCATAAATCTGCGCAGGTACTTGCCACCGTTGGCCTTCAAAGGTTCTTTGTACCTTAGCATCTAAATAGATCATAAAAACAGCTAGAACAAAAGCAAGTGCAATAGCTGACTTAACCGCAGTAATTACTAACCAACGCATCCACGACTTATTCGAACTCACTAATTTTTCGGTTTTCTTTTTTGCAGGCATAAACTCATGTAGTCCTAGTTTTTAATTTTTAAGTGTCGTTTAGTTTTATTGGTTGGCTCTGCATTTACAGGGTCATCTGGCCAAAAATGTCTTGGGTAATTTGCCTTCATATCTTTCTTTACCGCTTGATAGCTCCCTGCCCAAAATTTAGCTAGGTCTTGCGTTACTTGAATTGGTCGCTGCGCTGGTGATAATAGCTCTAATAATAAGGGAATTCCTTGATTATTATTTATATTTCCTATGGTTGGTGTTTGTATTGTTCCATAAAGCTCTTGCATTGGTAGTGATACTTTCGGAGATTTTTCTTTCGAATAACGAATAGGGCATTGTCGTCCCGTTGGGCCAACATAAATGTTTGGTGCTGCTTGTTTTAATATTTGCTGTTGTTGGTAATTAAGTAAAGACAGTAACATTGATGATAAGTCTAATTTACTTAACTTAGTCATTGATTTAATGCCTCCAACAAAGGGTGAAAACCATTCAGATAAACTATCTAATAATGCTTGTTCACTGATATCAGGTAAATCATATTGTGGAAAAAAGTCATTCAACCACTGCCATCTTCTTTGTAGCTCATGATCTTTCTCTTGCCAATTAAGAAAGCTTAAACCTTTTTGTATGACAAGATCACACCACATTTTAGCAATGCTCTTATCAGTGAGCGTATTGCTGCATATTTTATCTTGTAATATCAGCGCTGCAAATTTGGTTTGTGAGCGAGCTATAATCTTCCCGCTAGGCTGATCGAATATAGCCACTTCTTGTCGTGTAATATCTTTAGAAAATACCTGTTCGATATCAGTAAAATCAATAGTAGCCGCTAAACGAACCTGTAGCACTCCCTTTACTTCCATTAAATCAGCGATAACCAGAAAACTCTCTGAAGCTAAAGCATCCTGCTCATTTAAACTTACACCTTTGCCATTTGCACAAATAAAGTCACCTAATGCCCCACGTGCTTTTGCAACACGTTCTGGATATGCATAAGCTAGCAATAGCCCTGTGTTATCTATCCCTATATCCGTTTTAATCAAAGAATCAATAGCCGATAACTTCATTTTATGAGCTAAGCTTTTCACTTGTTTAATAATATTATTAAGTACGCCATTGGGCTTATGCCATTGAGATAGTAGTTGAGAGATTCTATGTTCAAAGTTACAGTCAAATTGACTATATTCATTAGGTAAAATATCGCGTTCTTCTAACAGCGCCGTCATCACGCAAGCAAGAAAGGTAAGCTTTTCAGGCTTATTTTGTGATGACTCTTTCTTTGATAGCCCTCTAGCGCAAAGCAACATATGAGCAAATCGAGGGTGACAAGGTAGTTGTGCAACTTGTTCTCCATGCTTAGTGAGCCGATTATGCTGACCTATAATATTTAAGCTTTTAAGCTCTTGCCACGCTTGCTGTTCTTTATTTTTTGTAGGAAGTTCTAATACAGGTAAGTCAGCTAATCTGCCTACACCCCACCTTGCTGCTTCTATTAAGGTAGGTAGTAAATCTGCTTGTTGAATATCATTAACACTTTGTTCTGGTCGTCGTTCAAAGTCATCTTTTGCATACAGTCGAATACACTTACCTGCCATGATACGTCCTGCTCTTCCAGCACGTTGTATGGCAGAAGATTTAGCTATTTGTTTTTGAACAAGTTTATTCATTAAGCTAGCACTGTCATAACTTGCTACTTTTTCAAAACCACAATCAATAACTAAGCTCACACCTTCAATTGTTAATGACGTCTCAGCAATATTTGTTGCTAATACTAATTTTCGTTTACCAGACTTGCAGGGTTCAATTGCTTGTTGCTGCTGTTTTAAAGTGAGATCGCCAAATAAAGGGCAAAGTAATAAATCATCTAATGTATTTGAACTTAATGCTTGAGCAATAAAGCGAATATCTGCAATACCCGGAAGAAAAACTAACGTAGAACCTTGATGATTATATGCCTGTTGTTTAATGATATTTAATGCGTGATTTCGCCAATGCTGAATATTATTAGCTGCATTATAGAAAATATCTACTGGATAACTTCTCCCTTCACTTGCAACGGCAATGGCATCAGGCAGAGCTTTACTCAAATAATCTGTATCAAGGGTTGCTGACATCAGTAATATTTTTAAGTCTTCTCTTAAACCTTGTTGAATGTCACGCGTTAAAGCAAAGGCTAAATCACCCTGTAAACTACGTTCATGAAACTCATCAAAAACAACCAACGCACAATTAACAAGTTCAGCATCTTGCTGAATTATTTGCGTTAAAATTCCCTCGGTAATCACCTCTAAGCGCGTACTGTTAGATACTTTGGTCTCATTTCGTAAACGATAGCCAACAGTTTTCCCCACTGGCTCATTTAATTGGCTAGCGAGATAAGTTGCAATATTTTTCACCGCAAGACGACGTGGCTGTAATAAGTAAATTTTTTTATTCGAAAACTGTTCAATAGTCAACAACCATAAAGGTAAACAAGTTGACTTACCTGCCCCCGGTGGAGCAGACAAAATAACCGTAGGATGCTCTTTTAATACCTGACAAAAATGAGTTTTAACCCTCTCGATAGGCAAAGTATTTGGTGCTGACATATAAGCTAAACAATAGAGTGGTAATATAAACAATGAAGCATTATAACAATTTTACACTTTAATCGTTATAGCAATTAATAATCCAAAAAAAGAAAGTAAATAGCAGCTTCTCTTTTTTGAAAAACGACATAATAACTGATAATGCGCAGACCAGTTGCAACATCATGAATAAGTAGCCAAAGATAAACTTGCAAATATTACAAAATGTACTTACTTGGCAAATACTTCGAAAATTGATATCAATAAGGTACGACTATACTTAATTATAGAAGGAATCATTCATGCAGCACTCGAAACACGCTAATTATAGCATTGAACAACAAAACAATATTTTATTAATTGATGCCCATGGGCCTTTCGATGAGGTTATCACTGAGCAATTTGATCGAGATATTAAAGTTGTTACTCAAAAAATGCGTCATAAGCCATGGGCATCACTGGTTTCATTTAAAGGTAATAGTATAATTACACCAGAAGCGGAGCAAAACCTAATTGAAACAACCCACTATAGAGTAGAAAATGGCATGGTAGCGATTGCTGTTGTAATAATGAATAGTTCTTATGCTGATACGTTGCAAATGCAGTTACAACGTATTTACCAAAGTAGCTCTGTTCAATTTAACTTTTTTAGTGACGCTAAAAATGCTAAATCATGGTTAGATAGTTTTATTCATTAAAATCCACTTTAAGCATATGTTTGTATTTTAAGTTTTCCATAATTTGTAGAGTAGTTTATCCCGTAAACTTAACGGTTATAGCGATAAAGCAGTCACTCTTTTCGAACAAGGTTTAACTTACCCCCTCAGATTACAAAATATAAAAATCAGTCATTTTTCTATATTTCTAAATCACTTTTTTTGCCATACTATGATCGTGATAGCATAGTATCGCTTTGCTATATGGGCGAGTTATAAGGATATTTTAATTTTTATGCATGACTATCAAATAGGCATTAGAATAAAAAACGCTATTTGTATAACCCTTTTATTTTTTTCAATGACTTCCTATTCAATAGGCGCAGAACCCTACGTGAAATTGGATGGTCACAGTAAAATTAAATTAAACGAACAGAGGTTATGGCACCAAACTGAAAACCTAGAAAAAAATCCTACTTTTTCATCATTAACTCAACTTTACCAGAACTCAAATGTAGTAACTTCAACATTTGGAGGAAGTGGAGCCTATATAGCAAAAATTAACTTATCTAATCTCAACATAAAAAATGATATTTGGTTTGTTAATATTCAGGCTATTTACTTAGATATAGGAACGGCTTATTGGCAACCTGAAAATGGTAAGCCAATACAATTAGAAAATTTTGGACAGATGGACAGTGATAATCCAAAACTAGCTCACTCTCAAGCTTTTTCTCTTCCGCTAAAACCAAAAGAAAACGGTACACTTTGGGTATATATTCAAGCAAAAATGTTCGCTACACCCGTTATAATAGAACTTTATAATAAAACAGAGTTCTATCAAAAGCAGTTCCTAATTAATAGCATCACTTCTATTTCATTTACTATGATGATGACGCTAGCCTTAATCGCGTTAATTATTTACTTCAGAACCAAATATCTAGTTACGCTGGCTTGTACAGGTTATATCGGCATACAAGGTTTAGGTTGGTTTACCGCATCAGGAAGCTTTGGCCATCTATTCACAGTTGCCACAATCAACCCTGTTTATAGTGGTATTCTTTTATTTCCTTTTGCTATAGCTTTCGCCAGTCAATTTACCAAATTGCTATTTAACTGTAAAAAGGAGCATCCTACATTAACTAAAATATTTAACTTATTATCAGTAGCTTGTTTAACCGTAGGCATAATTATGCCGTTTTTTCCTTTTACGCTGAGTTTTCTAATATCACATGTTATTGCCATTATATGGATCCCTCTTTGCATTAGCACAGGCACCTTTATGCTGGCAAAGAAGGATTTTAGAGCAAAATATTACTTAGCCGGTAATTTAATCTATAGTCTCGCATTAACTGGATATGTTTTATCTCACCTCTATAAAGTTGATTGGAACATATCTCTTGAGGTTATTGTGCAAGTTGCTTTAACTATTGATTGTATATGCATTCTTCTTTCACTAGCAGAGTGGTTACAAATCCAACAGAAAGAATTTCATCGAAACTATGCAATTTCTCGTATTGATCCATTAACCCAGATAGGCAACCGTTTTGCCCAAAATGAAAAGTTAGCAAACCTAAAGGGGGAATATTGCATCACATTTATTGATCTTGATGGCTTTAAAAAGATTAACGATAAATTTGGCCATGATGAAGGTGATAAGATACTAGTTACAACAGCAAATATAATGCAGAAAAACCTACAAGGCTTAGGTTCTATATTTCGTTGTGGCGGTGATGAATTTATTTGTGTGATAGAGATAAATACCCCCCAACATATTGAATCATTATTGATAGACTTGACCAAGTTACTACTTAAGATAGAAAAAGAAATACAACAATCAAGTTGCTCAAGTGCTGGCTTGAGCTTTGGCATTGCAACAAGCTTAGAAACTCAGAATCAATCTGAATGTCTATCATTAGCCGATCAACGAATGTATAAATACAAACAAGACAATAAGTAATGATAATTAATTTAAAAAAAGCAACTTTAATTAAACGCTATAAACGCTTTCTTGCCGATGTTACCTTAGAAGATGGTACAGAGACTACAATACATGTAGCTAATACCGGAGCTATGACAGGATGTGCAACAGTTGGTGATACCGTGTGGTATAGCACCTCAACTAATCCTAAACGTAAATACCCCTTTAGCTGGGAATTAACTCAAACCAAAGAGAATCACTTTATTTGCGTTAACACCATGCGTGCAAATCAGCTTGTTGAAGAAGCAATTAAAGCAAATTTGATTAGTGAATTAAGCGATTATCAATGCCTTAAGCGGGAAGTTAAATATGGTAATGAAAATTCAAAAATTGATATTTTTTTAAACCAAAGTAGTGCAAATCCAAAAGAGAAAGATGCTTATGTTGAAGTTAAAAGTGTTACTTTACTTGGGCAAACAGCAAAGCAAGTTGCAGGTGGTCAAGGTTTTTTTCCTGATTCAGTTACGGTTAGGGGACAAAAACATTTACGTGAATTAACCACGTTAAGTCAACAAGGTAATCGCGCGGTGCTATTTTTTGCTATACTACACAGTGGTATAGATAATGTTGCGGCTGCCAGCCACATTGATGAAAAATATAGTAAATTACTTAAAGCTGCGCAAAATGCTAATGTGGAAGTTATTGCCTATAAAGCTAATTTTCAACAAGTTTCTGATCAAATAGAAATACTGCTAACGAAAAAAATAGCGGTGAGCAACCTATAGGTTCTTATTATCAATTAGCATTAAAAAGAGAGATAATGATTGACTAACCCTAGGTAAACTTGCTAAAAAGCTTGCTCATTTAGAAAGTCAAAAATTTAAAACTAAGTGTTAAATATTTAAAATGGTATTTAATGTATTGATAATAAAGTAAATTATTTTTATTTTTACTTTATTAACTCGAAACATTGATTTTTATCACAAGTGATACCATATAGTTCAGATATTTTAGGTCTACTATAATAATAGTATTGGCAATTACAACCAAGTTCAAAAGTTAATTGATGCTTTCATCAAACAGTCTTGGTCCTTGTAGTATTAGGAGATTCAGCATGCCAACAAATAAAGGCAAAACGTTAGGAATATTAGCATTAGCAGGCGTAGAGCCATATCAAGAAAAAGCTAATGAAGAGTATATGGGCGTTCCACAACAAGAACACTTTAAAAAGATTTTAGATGCTTGGCGAGTTCAGCTTCGAGAAGAAGTAGATCGTACAGTTACTCATATGCAAGATGAAGCTGCAAACTTCCCTGACCCTGTAGATAGAGCAGCCCAAGAAGAAGAGTTTAGCCTTGAACTGCGTACTAGAGATAGAGAACGTAAACTCATCAAAAAAATTGAGAAAACATTACAATTAATTGAAGAAGATGATTTTGGTTTTTGTAACTCTTGTGGCATTGAAATAGGCATACGCCGCTTAGAAGCAAGACCTACAGCAGATCTTTGTATTGAATGTAAAACGTTAGCAGAAATTAAAGAGCGCCAAATGGCTGGTTAAGTCATTGACTAAACAAGCTTCGCTAACTAAAGCTTCTACCTCTGAACGACCACCTATATTAAGCAATCTTGCTTATCGTGGTCGTTTTGCTCCATCTCCTTCTGGGTTACTCCACTTTGGCTCATTAATCGCTGCACTAGCGAGTTTTTTAGATGCTAAATCTTTTGTTTCTGCACAAGAGCAGTCAGGCAGTTGGCTAGTACGCATAGAAGATATTGATCCCCCGCGGGAGCAACCGGGAGCTAGCTCCGCAATTTTAGCAACACTTGAAGCGTTTGGTTTACATTGGGATGAATCTGTTCTTTATCAAAGCCAGCAGTCTGAATTATATCAAGATACATTAAGTGATTTACACAAAAACAACCTCAGTTACTATTGCCGATGTACTCGTGCAGAGATTAAAGCCCTCGGCGGGATCTACCAAGATAATTGTAAAACGCTCAACCACAATAAAAGTAATAGTGCTACCCGATTAATAAATCAATTTGGTCACTATCAGTTCAACGATATATTTCAAGGAAGCATAAGTTGCGACCAAGCATTAGCCAAAGAAGACTTTATTATTCATCGCAAAGATGGCTTATTTGCTTACCAACTTGCTGTGGTAGTTGATGATATCTATCAAAACGTCAATCATGTAATTCGTGGTTGCGATCTACTCGAACCAACAGCAAGACAATTAACACTGTTCGCCACATTGAACAATACAACACCGATATATGGGCATGTACCATTAGCAATAACAACTAATGGCTATAAACTGAGTAAACAAAATAAAGCCCCTGCAATTGATAATAATAATCCACAGCCAGCATTAATGGCTGCATTAAAATTTCTAGGACAAAACCCAGATCCTAAATTGGTTAACGAGAAAGTTGATGATATTATTCGTTGGGCAATTAAGCATTGGTCACGTAAAAAAATAGCACCCGTTACAGAAATCAGTATCGAATAATACTGGTAATAAATATATTCCTATAAAGAGTCTAAAATGAACCTTAATTTTTCTGAGTTTTCTGCAAACCAACGCTACCATTTAATGACACAAACAATTATTCCAAGACCAATTGCTTGGGCATTAACAGACTCAAATAATGGAAGCTTTAATTTAGCACCTTTTTCATATTTTACAGCCGTTTCAAGTGCGCCCCCAATTTTAATGATCTCTGTAGGCAATAAACCTAATGGAGATAAAAAAGACACGTTAGTTAATATTACTAATAATCCTAAAATGGTTATTCACATTGCTTCAGCACAAGATGCACCAGTAGTTACACAAACAGCTGAAACTTTACCTCATGGCGAATCGGAGTTAACAAAGTCAGCTTTAGAAACTGTTGAGTTCAAAAATTTTTCACTTCCTCGATTAGCCCAATGTGATATTGCTTATGGTTGCGAGCTTTATGAAATAAAAGAGATTGGAAATTTACCGCAAAGCTTAATTTTTTTAGAAGTTAAACAAATATATATAAATGATAACGTTATTGAACTAGATGAAAAGCAAAGAATAAAGGTTCATGCTGATAAAGTTAATCCATTAGCCAGACTTGGTGGTGGTGAGTATGCTACCGTCAACAAACCATTTAGTATTACTAGACCTGAGTAACTTTAGTATGTATTAGGTTGATGGCTTATATAGATAACTTTATTATTTCTATAACAACATCGCTGCAAATACGATTTATTCTTTATAAGATGTTTCGAAGTTATTGATAAAAGAAACAACAAGGCGATAACAGAGCATATTGAAATGTGCTGCCAAAACTAATTCAAAGACATTACTTTTAAGTGTCTTCAATCATTATTTAAGGGAAACAAAGATGAGCGAAAAATTACTATATCAGCAAGATGGACACATAGTTACCTTAACACTAAACCAACCAGAGCTACGTAACCCTATTACTGATACAGACTTTGTAGAGTTATTTGTAGAAGCAATAGCACGAATAAAAGCTGATTTATCTGTTCGTTGTGTAATTTTAACTGGTGCAGGCAAGGGCTTTTCATCTGGCGGTAACTTAAAACATATGCGTGATCGCGTAGGTACTTTTGGTGGTGATGCCACCACCATTGCAGAAAACTACAAACAAGGTATTCAGCGAATTCCTAAGGCATTATGGGCACTGGAAGTACCGGTAATTGCTGCTGTTAATGGCCCTGCTTATGGTGCAGGCTGCGACCTTACTTTAATGTGTGATATAAGAATAGCAGCTAAAAGTGCTGTTTTTGCTGAGAACTTTGTCAAAGTTGGCATTATTCCTGGCGATGGCGGTGCATGGTTATTACCACGTCAAGTAGGTTTATCACGCGCTGCAGAAATGACTTTCACTGGAGAACCCATTGATGCACAAACAGCATTAGATTGGGGACTGGTATCTAGAGTTGTCGATGCTGATCAATTAATACCAGAAGCAAATGCATTAGCACAACGTATTGCCAAAAACCCGCCAAAACAATTACGTATGTCTAAGCAATTATTACGTGAAGGAATGCATTCCCGTCTTGATTCATTATTAGAGTTATCAGCCAGTTATCAAGCTAGCTGTCATCAAACCGATGATCACGCAGAAGCTGTAAATGCTTTATTAGAAAAACGAGATCCAGTTTTCAATGGCAAGTAATACACACTATTACCTAAGTTGATGCAGCAAACTGAATCGACAAATATATCGCATTCAATAAGCCTTTAGTTTAGCTAAATAAAAATAAGGTTTATAAAATATTTAAGAAGGAACCACCATGTCAAAAAATGTTGTAATAACGGGCGCTAATCGCGGTATAGGCTTAGCAATGGCAAAAATCTGCCAACAGCGCGGCGACACTGTCTATGCTTTATGTAGACAAAGTTCATCTGAGCTTTCTAGCTTAGATGTTCATGTCATTGAGCAGATTGAAATAGCAACTGAAGCTGGCATAGCACGAGCTCAATCAGCTCTTTCAGGTATAAATATCGATTTACTTATTAATAATGCCGGTATTTTACGTGATGAAAGTCTCACTGATTTTAATAAAGAAACAATTGTTGAACAGTTTAATGTTAATGCTGTTGCGCCAATCGCGTTAACGCAAGCATTGTTGGATAATTTATCTAGTAATAGTAAAGTGGCTTTAATTACCTCTAGAATGGGTTCGATAACGGATAATACTTCAGGTGGCCGTTACGGTTATCGAATGTCTAAAGCAGCACTAAATATTGCAGCAGTTTCGCTGGCTAAAGATTTATCTCCAAAGCAGATTGCTGTTGGCATTTATCACCCTGGTTATGTCAAAACTGATATGGTTAATGTTCAAGGCCAAACAAGTAATGGTGATATTACAAGTACTGAAGCTGCTATGAGATTACTCACACTAATGGCCGATCTAACAATGAGTGAATCAGGCGTATTTAAGCATTCTAATGGTGAAATTTTACCTTGGTAAAGCTTGATTTATAAATACTAAGCTATTGATTGCAGCGCTATCTAAAAATCGCTGCTTTTTCATTCTCTTTTTTACTTGATTGTTATATCATTGCGCTCAATCAAGTAGATAATACTAATTTCATTCAACTGTTATTCATTGTACTGGCTAAAATATAGTTTTACCCCGTTGGTCTTGATTCCAACATAAAATAACGGGGTAATTCGACGTCTTGCTTAAATTTTTCCACGACAATATATCAACTTAATGAGACAAGTATATTTTCATCCACCTATATTCTCTAAAAAGGTCAGCGATTATCAAACGCGTCATCAATTTGTGTAAAAAGGTTTTTAGCAAAAGTACCAATAATAAAACCGAAACACCTAACGTTATAACAACACTTGAACAGCCTATCATTTTGTCTAGAGACCAACATCCGGTTTCTAGAAAGCTACTTAGCCCAAGTGCGTTGAAGGTACTTTATCGCTTAAATAAAGGCGGGTATGAGGCTTATTTAGTTGGTGGCGGTGTTCGTGACATATTATTGGGCTTAAAGCCAAAAGACTTTGATATTGCCACTAATGCGACCCCTGATGAAATTAAAGGTTTATTTCGAAACTGCCGCTTAATTGGGCGTCGTTTTCGCTTAGCCCATATTGTTTTTGGTCGCGAAATTATTGAAGTGGCAACCTTTCGTGGTCATCATGATAACGCTTCAAAACAGGAAAAAAACTGCACTAAAACGTCAAAACAAAGTGAACATGGCATGCTATTGCGTGACAATATTTACGGCACAATAGAAGAAGATGCAGAACGTCGAGATTTTACAATTAATGCGCTTTATTATTCAGCAAAAGATTTTAAAGTTTATGATTTTGCTAATGGCGTTAAAGACGTAGAGAACAAGTTAATTCGTTTAATCGGTGATCCTGAAACCCGTTACCGTGAAGATCCTGTGCGTATGTTACGTGCTATTCGTTTTGCTACCAAACTTGATATGGAAATATCAACTGAAACCAAAGCGCCAATAAAAGAACTTTCTACATTAATGGCAAACATACCTGCAGCCCGTATGTTTGAAGAGTTTTTGAAATTATTCATTTCTGGTAAAGCGGTAGCTAACTATGAACAATTGCGCAGTTATAATTTATTTACCTACTTTTTTCCAGCAGTAGATCAAGAGCTGAATAACGGTAATGAGTTATTAGAACGCTTTATTCTACTTGCCATGAAAAATACCGACAAACGTTTGAATAACAATCAGCGTGTCACACCCGCATTTTTATTTGCTGCAATGCTTTGGTATCCATTACAACGATATATTCAACAAATTAACGTTAACAATCAACTTGCGCCTCAGGATGCTTTTTTTGCTGCGCTAAGTGAAGTAATGCCAGAGCAACAACGTAGTATTTCAATTCCTAAACGCTTTCAAGGCGTAATGAAAGACATTTGGATTTTACAAGATAAGCTGGCTCGTCGTGAAGGAAAGCGTGCATTTAAAAGTTTTGAACATCCAAAATTTAGAGCAGGTTACGACTTCTTATTATTACGTGCTGAAATTGAAAATACCCCTGAGCTAATTGAGCTAGCGAGATGGTGGACTGATTTTCAAGCAGTATCAAACGATGCTCGTGTACAAATGATTAAAGGAATAAAATCATCAACAGGTAGCAAGCGTCGGTCTCCAAGAAAGCGTAGAAAACCCAAAAGCAACACTAATAGCTCAACAGCTAGCAACTCACACACTAATAATTCAAGTAACGAATAATATGCAGGTCACAACCACTATTGCCTATATTGGTTTAGGAAGTAACCTAGCTGAGCCAATTAAGCAAGTACAATCCGCGATTGAAAACCTTAAAAATATAGCTCAAAGCAAAGTAATAAAGGTCTCGTCTTTATATTTAAGTAAGCCAATGGGACCACAAGATCAAGATGACTACATTAATGCGGTATTAGCACTAGAAACAACACTTACCCCTATTAAGTTACTTGATAATTTACAGCATATTGAAAATGAAGCGGGTAGAGTTCGTAAAGAAAACCGCTGGGGGGCTCGTATTTTAGACCTCGACATTATTTTATTTGGCGATGAAATAATTAACAATGAACGTCTTACCGTGCCACATTACGGAATGAAAGAGCGTGAATTTGTTTTACTACCTCTTGCTGAAATTGCAGCTAATCTAGTAATACCGGCTTCAATAGGTGAAGAACAACAAAGTGTAAGATTTTTGAGCCAAAATATCGCAAATAACGCTATGGTAAAGCTATCTCTAGACTGAACGATGATTGCAGTTAAAAAAGATTTATGCGAAAGTAGCCTGATCGAATTATTCACAGCTCACAGTAGTAAAAAGTGAGCTTAATCGAATATTTAACATAAATACCTCATTGGAATGAGCATGGCTAAAATAACAACATCAACCTTGTTAAAAATGAAACAACAAGGTCAAAAAATTTCAACTATTACCGCCTACGACGCTAGCTTTTCTAAGCTATTCGATCAAGCGGGTATCCACGCCATATTAATTGGTGATTCTCTTGGTATGGTTTTACAAGGCCAAGATGACACGCTACCTGTTAGTATTGATCATATGGTTTATCATACTCAATGTGTTAAACGTGGCATCGAGCAAACATTGATTATTAGCGATATGCCTTTTATGAGTTATGCTAATGTAGATCAAGCCTTAGCCAATGCGACTAAGCTTATGCAAGCTGGTGCTAGTGTTGTAAAAATGGAAGGTGGTGCTTGGTTAGTTGATACGATTAAATCGTTAGTTGAACGAGGCATTCCGGTTTGTGCTCATTTAGGTTTAACACCTCAATCAGTTAATGTTTTTGGCGGCTTTAAAGTACAAGGTCGTGAAGATTCACAAGCACAACAAATGATAAAAGATGCCCAAGCATTAGAAGCAGCTGGTGCACAGCTACTCGTATTAGAGTGTATTCCTGCTCCACTTGGCAAAGCAATATCTGAAGCAATCACAATTCCAACTATAGGTATCGGTGCTGGTAAAGATACTGATGGACAAATACTAGTAATGCATGATGCTTTAGGCATTTCTTGCAGCTATATGCCTAAATTTTCACGTAACTTCTTACAAGAAACTGGCGATATAAAAAAATCAATAGAGTTATATATCAATGAAGTAAGCCAAGGTAATTTCCCTGGCGAAGAGCACATCTTTAAATAGTATTGAGCATACCCTAAACAAACTTCGCAAGAGATTAAAATGAATACAGTTGAAAGTATTAAAGATTTACGTGCACAAGTAAAATCATGGCGCATGCAAGGATTAACCATTGCTTTTGTGCCTACAATGGGAAATTTGCACGATGGGCATTTAGCCCTTGTTGAAGCGGCTCACCAGCATGCAGATAAAGTTATTGCGAGTATTTTTGTTAACCCGATGCAATTTGGTTTAAGCGAAGATATTGATAATTACCCTAGAACTTTGGCTCAAGATAAAGCAAGTCTAATAAAGGTTAATACTGATTTATTATTTACTCCCACTGCTGATATCATTTATCCAAAAGGCGTTGGTGATAATAGCTATGTTGAAGTACCTAATATTTCTGATCTCTATTGTGGAGCTAGCAGACCCGGACATTTTCGCGGTGTTGCCACTGTTGTATGTAAGTTATTTAATTTAGTACAACCTGATAGCGCCTGCTTTGGCTCAAAAGATTATCAACAGTTACAAGTTATTCAAACTATGGTTGAAGATTTATCTATGCCTGTTGAAATTGTACCTGTAGAAATTATCCGTGAAGAATCAGGCTTAGCAATGAGCTCTCGAAATGGCTACTTAACAAAAGAAGAGTTAACAATAGCACCTACGCTCTATCAAACATTACAATGGTTAAGTGATGAATTAAAAAATAATCATCAACCAAGAGATTATGCTGCACTTGTAATGCAGGCTAGTGAAAAAATTGATAATGCGGGTTTAAAAACGGACTATATCAATTTATGCCATGCAAAAACACTAGCACCTGCAACACCAACCGATAAAGATATTGTTATTTTAGCTGCAGCCTATTTAGGTAAAGCAAGATTAATTGATAATTTGCCAGTAACTTTGTAATACATGCCGTTAATGGGTATTAATATTTATCTTATATTGATACCCATAATGAGTAAATCGCATCTGTTTGATAACTTTATTTATCGTAGGCAACGCTAACGTCTAACCCTCTTTCCAAACGGCAATCATATGACCCCATTTCAAACTCTCTGCAATTCCAAGGGCGATTTTCATAAATAGTACACGTTAGTGTTTCACGGTTTAGTGCTGAGCACCAACCATCATCTAAGCGACGCATCGTTTCACCACCCCACTCATCAATAGCTATGTGCCTTTGAGGAACACCAGTATCACTGATAATAAGCACCTCTAAACGGCAACAACAAGCCTGACAACTCGAACAGATAACATCTTTTTTTGGTATCTTTTTAATATTAATAATGGACAAAGTAATAAGCTAATTAATGAAATATTCTACGATAAATTAAATACTAAAACATTGTAAGTCATCAGCAAACATTACAGGGCCTTTATATGCTTTGCGTATGTTAGCTAGCGAGGCATCTTCTTGCCCCAAAGTTCTTTTCATTCGGTGAGATATCACTAGTTGCTTAACTTTGGCTTGTTCTGCGATTTGGCCAATAACTGAAGGTGGCATATGTAAATTTCGAGCAACACCTTTCACTCTTTCAGGCACAGCATTGTGAGCAACTAATAAATCAGCTTGCTTAGCTAGCCTAGCCAATGTGTTATAGTTATTACTCATATCTCCACTAAATACTATAGATTTACCTGCAAGGTCTATTCGCCAAGCTAAAGCAGGTATTTCGCCATGATGTACTGGTATAGCCGTTAGTTTATATTGAGAGTTTACCAATACAACCTCCTCCTTTTGCTTAGTAACATCAACATTATGTGGCAATAAACGATACGCATCATTACCATCAAGATAACTGCTTAAATATTGATAGGCGCCATTGTCACTGCCAAATAAACTATCTACATAGCTTTCCAACGACGGCATAAACTCATTACCTGTAGGACCGAACAAAGGTAAGTTGTGAGTTCGATTAGAAAAGAAAGAAGCTTTTATCAATGCAGGTAAGTCGTTACTGTGATCTACATGCATATGACTCAGCATTATCGCTTCGATGTCATTAATAGAGGCACCACTTTGCTCAAATTGAAACATACTGCCACTGCCAAGATCTATCACAAAACGCGCTTTCCCCTCAGACCATATAACATAGCCACTAGATGCTCGACCATCATCAAGTTCAGGACCACCAGAGCCTAATACTTGTAACCATAAACCATCTTTTTGGCAAGTGTTTGCAGCAAACGTTGGAGTACTCACAAAAGCAATAATGAATAGTAAAATAAAACATTTTTTAAACATAAAAACCTTTTTGAGCAGGTAGTTATAAATCAAAGTAAGGTGTTTATAATATAACCTTAAGTAATAAAGCTAAAAATTAAAATACGCATTTACCTTGTGGGCGGTATTGCGTATGTACCAACCACATGTGCTACAGCATCAGGATCTCCTTCAGAATACAAAGATACCTCTCCAACAATTAACGTTTTACCTACTTTAAGTAAATTACATTCACCAATAATATCCTTTTGAGATGAAGGCTTGCGCATAAAATTAACTGACAAACTAGTGGTTACAGCGAGAGGTATAATGCCAATTTCCCCTAATATAGCGACATAAAGAGCACAATCTGCAACTGTCATCAATACGGGACCTGACACCGTGCCTCCCGGCCTTAATTCATCAAAACCAATAACTTGCCTTACAACGGCTGTTCTATCTCCAACAGAGTCTATTGTGCATTTAGCCTGAGGAAAATCCGTTCTCATAAATTCAGCTATTTTTTCTTTAGTTGTTAACGCTGTAGTCAAAATAATTCTCCAAAAGGTTAATAATTACAAACAAGCTAAAATGTTAAAACACTAAATATAGTGTTAATAAGAAAGACACAATTATAGTTCAGTGATTGGTGTCCAAACGGCAAATTCATTACCGCTAGGTTCAATAAAGTGAAAGCGGCGTCCTCCCGGAAAGGAAAAAATAGCCGTAGATATTTTACCGCCTGCTGATTCAACCACTGATTGTGTTTGTTCTAAGTTTGCGCTTTTTAACACAAGTAAAGCTGAGCCGTTAGCAGCAACAGAAGTTAATGATGATTGATAAAAACCACCATCAAGCCCTTGATCTGAAAAAGAGCAATAATCAGGACCGAAATCTTGGAATGACCAACCAAACGCTGTTTCAAAAAAACGTTTGGTTGCAGAAATATTTGTGGCAGGAAACTCTACATAATTTAGCTTTAAACTGGATGACATAATTTCACAATTCCTCAATATTAATAAATGATACAGAGCTATCGATTAATAAATATAACCAAATATGACTGAGCAAACAGTTTTAAACCTCGTTTAACTAATCTACCCTTTTTTATTCAACATCTAAATCAAAAACAGCACTTACTGACGATGAAAAAACAATACTCTTCTTTAAATATTTTCCAGGTTTAGATTGTTTATCAGCCATTGCCATTCTTTCAATATTGCGATTAGCGCCATAAGCATTTCTAAATTGGTTAGAAGAAGAGTTAATACTATAAATGCGACCTAATTTTGCTCCAAACGCCGTAGCCAAAGCACTTCCTTTTTGTTTTGCATCTTTAACCGCTAGAGCTAAAACTTCTGCTTTTAGTGCTTCTTCCTTAGATGATTTAAATTGTACATTAGTAATTTGATTAACTTTAACTGCAAGGGCAAAGTCCATAAAACTACTCAAATTTTCAATATGCTTGAAGGTCACTGTTAAATTTCTGCTTGCAATGTAACCTGATATATTTTCTTTACCATTTTTAGCGTAATTATAACGAGGTCTAGTTGAAATATTCGAAGCTGATACATTTTCTTCATCAATATCAAAATCATCCAAACCATCAAGTAGATCATTCACTCTGTCGTCAACATCTCGCTTTGCTGCCGCGCTTTTAGTTTTTGTACTCTCAACAGCTAAAGATACAACTACAATATCGGGCTTAGCTTTTAATTCTGCACTACCAATAATAGATATATGACGATTATCAGGTAGTGGCGTATTTGCACTAGCTAAAAATGAAAGAGTAAGTAAACTTAAAGTAATTAGATATTTCATCAAATTTCCTTGTAGATATAACGCTGTAATGTACAGCTTCAAAGACTGGTTAAATATATGGAGAAGAATAAAACTAATGTAGTTATCATCACCTTATAAATAAAAATAATAACATACGTTTAAAAATTAGCTACAGTTCTTCACTCCACCTAAATAAGCTCATTAGCAAATGGTTTGAGTGAAGCAAAAAACTGATAAATTAATAAAAATTAACTGACTTTACGCTCATCATGCAATTCAATATTGAGTTCTAGCACGTTCAAATCACCCTCTTTTTTATCAAGGTTTATTGAAAAACTTTCATCCGATACTTCAATATATTTTCGTAATACTTTGAGAATATCTTCCGTCAACTCTGGTAAATAATCAGGTTGTTTATTTCGGCTATTACGCTCATGTGCAACAATTATTTGCAGGCGCTCTTTGGCTTTAGAAGCGGTTGTTACTTGCTTACCCTTTTTACGTAAAAAATAATCTAGCAGTGCCATGTTAACCTCCAAATAATCGGCTGAAAATGCCTTTTTTCTCAGCTTGTAAGAATCTAAAATCAACAGTTTCACCTAAAAGTCGTTCAATAACGTCTTGGTAGGCTTGTCCTGCATCACTCTCGGTATCTAAAATAACAGGCTCTCCTGCATTTGATGCTTTAAGTACTGCTTGAGACTCTGGAATAACACCTAATAAAGGTATTGATAGAATATCTTCAACATCTTCAACACTAAGCATCTCCCCTTCTTCTACTCGTTTAGGCGAGTAGCGTGTTAATAATAAATGCTCTTTTATCGGCTCTAAGCCTAACTCTGCTCTACGCGAGCGACTTGCTAACATACCTAAGATTCGATCAGAATCTCGTACCGATGACACTTCAGGGTTTGTCGTAACAACAGCTTCATCTGCATAATAAAGAGCCATCATAGCGCCAGCTTCAATACCTGCAGGTGAATCACACACAATAAAGTCATAATCTTTGCCCAGCTCTTCAAGCACTTTGCCAACATTTTCTTTATTTAGTGCATCTTTATCTCGTGTTTGCGAAGCAGGCAAAATTGATAAGCTACTCACACGTTTATCTTTTATAAGCGCTTGATTTAATGTTGCCTCGCCATTAATCACATTGACAAAATCGTATACAACACGACGTTCACACCCCATGATTAAATCAAGATTTCTCAAGCCTATGTCAAAGTCAATTAAGACCACTTTATGTCCTTTTAACGCTAAACCAAGGCCAATTGCAGCGCTTGATGTTGTTTTACCTACACCGCCTTTGCCTGATGTAACCACTATTATTCGTGCCATAGACCGAATATCCTTTATAAGTTAATAATTAAATAAGTTTTGATGACGTTAATTCGTTGTCATTCAAATGAATGTATACAGGTGTACCCCAATGCTCTTCTATTGATTCGCTTAGCCAGTAATTACCATTAATAGAGACCAATTCAGCCTCCAAGTTTTGGCAATAAATTTGCGCTTTATGATGACCTTTAGCACCAGCTATTGCTCTACCGCGTAACGAGCCATAGACATGAATATTGCCATCAGCAATGACTTCAGCGCCTGCTGATACCGAACCAATAACAACTAAGTTTTGATCTTTAGCATAGACTTGCTGACCTGAGCGGATTTGTCCTCGATGAACTTTATCTGTGTATAAGTGGCTTTGAGATACAGCTGCTCTGTTGTCAGTTTCTTTTACTGATTGCTTTTGTGCATTAGTCGATTGCGATGACGTATTAGCTTTTGCAGTATTAACAAATGAAAAGCCAAGTTCACGAATGAGTGCTCGTTGTTCTTTATCTACCGAACCGGTAAAGCCAACAAAGGTAAAGTTAAGTTCTTCAATGAGCGACTTTATGGTTTGATAATCAACTGGAGGTGTTAATTGTTCAATATTAACTACAACAGGAACTAGAGAAAAAAAATCAGGTGCTTGCGCAATTTTTTTAACCAAATCATCTTTAATATCAATTAGTTTTGGTGTTTTTAAATGTAAAACAGATAGGGTAAAACTTGACCCTTTAAATTCAATATTGGCGTCAGCCATAATGAAGGTTTTCCTAAATAAACCAATTTAAATCTTTAGGTATAAAGAACCTAAAACATATATTTAGCTAGAAATAAATAGCAAAGAATGAAACAGATAATCTTAACTAAGCAATAACAGCAAAATGAAAAATAAATGATTAAAAGTATTCTTCAATATGAACGTTGTTGATTAATTAAAGTGCATCTTTTAATGTTGAAATTAAAGCGTTTTCACCATGTTGATAACGTTTAATCTCATGATTCGCTTGTAATAGTGAATAACTTAGATTGATTGAAGCAACCAATAATGCACGTTCACTACTAGCCATTCCATTTTGCTTTTTGATGTCGTCACACATCGCAGTGAGATTACTAGCTGCTTCCTTTAAATCCTCTGCTTGTTCAGCTGAGCAAGAAAACTGATGCTTCTTGCCCATAATTTCAATACTGATTCCGATAGAGTCTTTAACAGACATTAACTAATCTCTTCTGCGCTTTGTAATTTGTTTAATAGATTGGCTAATACATCATTTGTTTTTGACTGTTTACCTTCACCTTCAAGTATTTCAAGTTGTAGCGTTTCATTTTCATCTATCAAGGCTAATTTTTGTTCTTCAAGTTCCACTACTTGGCTTTGTAGTTGGTTATTTTTCTCAATAATGCGTTCAATCAGTTGTTCGAGTTGAGGGAGAGTATTTTCTAACATAAGGCGCTCTGGTTAACTGTAAATTTAAGGCGGCAAATTTAATCTAAAGTGAAGCAGAATGCTACTCTTTAGCATCATTATTAACGTTAATATTTGTAACAATTATCAACGTTGTTCAGGGTTTAGCTAATACGTTCAAAAAACATACGTTAAATGTGAAATATTGCTATGAAGTGTAGAAGGAAGAAAATAACAAGTGACAAATATTCTATAAAGCAGTCATTAAATTGGTTTTATGAAAGAGCCGCTTGAAGCCTTTTATTAACCTTAGTAATAGAATGATTAGTGTTCACTTCGTGCGCACAGATGAAGTTAGCTGGATCAAAAGTAATACCATCATCCCTTGCTATAAAAACCGACATCAAGCTTAATACTTTTGATCGTAACAGTGCCTAGAACAAGCATAAGCAAGCCAAGAGAAGCTGGCATCCACCTATTTCCTACATAAAGGTGAAGCGCTTCCTACGCCAGATATTTACATCAGCGCACCCTTTCCAACTCCTGCATATTATCGTTTCTCACTATACTTGCACATAAGGCCTATAAACACGCATTAAAAAGTTCCAGTCACTTTTTGGTGATAATGTTTAAATCGGTATAAACGTTATAAATATCGAAGTTCTTACCCCAAATAAAATTCACTATTGTTTAGGATAAAAAAGATACGTCTGTAAGTTTAATAACGGCCAATGACACACCGCCACGAAACTCTATCCTTTCCCATAATACGCGATTAAACGTATTGCTATACCAAACGCCCTTTTGTAATTATCCTCCTGCTTGAATTCAACAAAAGGCTCTAATTCAAAGAACATCCAATTTTTATAGATTAAGTTTCGTTGACGAATAGATAAAAGTAAACTTTCATCTGAATTTTGATTATTGGAATACTGTATGCCACTAACTAACTCCCCTGTATCCTCTGTGTTACTAATATGATACAAGCCGATTTTTTGTCTTGAGTTATCTTCTGCTTCTATTTTTTGCCAACTTGCAGAGAATGATAAAACACTATCCGATAATGGATAAATCAATGAACCCTTAAGGCTCGGAGCCCAACCACCTTGTCCAAAATAATCAATTCGTGGGACAACAGTTATCGTGTTAGTTTCGTTTTTCCATCGATACTTAAGTTCACTGCGAGCATAGAGTTGAGAACGAGAGAGTCCCGCTCGAAATTTTACTTGAGGTAATTTGTTAAATGTCTTTATATACTGGACTGCAATGTTAACTCTTTCTGTTTCACTATCTTTTTCAATTGAAGATGCTTCGTAGTCCAACATCAACTCATCTTCATCGTCATTATCTAGCACTAATGCTATTTTGTCATTCCAGCGAGGCAAACTTAAATGTACTTTGAACTTTGGATCAAACTCAGACCAATCTGCTGTTCTAGGCACCCAACCAAGCTGTAGGTAACCTGTTGCAGAGGCACCCTTGATATTTTTATTATCATCACCGGCTAAACTATCTAACCAAGAAGCAGAATCTTGCATCATCGTGTTCATTCGATTTTGTAAAACATCTGAACTTTGCTTTAATAGCGTTTTTTCCTCACTTTCTTCTTTAAGCTTATTAGTTTCTTGAGATGAAAATACAAAAAACGAACTAAATGAGAATATTACTAAGGTCAAAATAGCCAAAAGTGTACAGTTCTTAATTTTCATAAGGCAGCCTATAGTTTCATGTCAATTAGTTTTAAAAATCACTTTTACGATATTACTGAAAGCATAATGTGCAAAGTATACAGATTGCTCAAAGCCGGTTAGTTATAGCAAATAAATAATCCTTTTATTAATAATCTTGATATAAAGGCTTGTGAATAACTTTTACTGTGTTTGTGAAAAACTTCCAATGTAATAATAAATAGTCCACTCAGACTTAAATAAATTAGCTGTGGGTACCATATGTGCAGAAAGCATTAAATCAGAGCCTTCATTTTTAAACTCAACCTTATAGCCATTATCATTTTTTCGGGCACTTTCTTTAATAGACCAATCGTCTCCTAAACAACTTTTCGCAGTGTTTTTTGCATTTTGAAAATAGTAATCAGCAACTTCTTCATTCGGCGCTGTATTACTGCATGAATAAGTATGTCTGTTATTGCCCCAAGCCCAAACTTGGCAGTTATCACCCACTAAATTATATTTAGCTTTCCAAATACGACTAACCCTCGTATTAATAACACTCGATTTTATTTTGTTAAAATCATTTTCATATTCATCAATTAATTCATTAATTCATTAATTCATTAATTCATTAATTTTATCACAAGCGTTGGTTACTTTAGGAAGTAAAGTTACTTGTTCATTAGAGGCACTACCTTGGTTGTTATTTGAGCATGAAGTTAGAAATATTATCGAAAGCAAAGCGAGTGGTTTATTGATTAGTTTAATCAAAATTCATACCTAAACTGTTATTAAAGTTAAAAATTATAATAGCACATGTTAGTGAAAGAACTAGCCGATTGCACATTTACAATGTTTATTACTATTGTTAAATAAAATAAGAAGATAAAACTAATAAGGGTATATTATCTATGCATGAGCATCACGGGTTAATCGTTACTGCATTTCTTATTTGGACTTATTAGTAAGTAATCTGAAAAATCGTCAATAATAGCACCCATGTTTTTTGTTGCTGTTGGTCTTGTTATCAGCGCATTAGATGTATTTGAAGTTAGTATAGAAATGTCATTAGTTAAAACCTTGGCAGAGTTAACTTTAGTTATAATTTTGTTTACTGATGCTTCTATGGTTCAATTTAATAAATTGTACCGTTACAAAAGGGATTGTTCTAGTAATATAGGGCTATCGTTTGAATTTTTCCGACAGACTCTTTATCAGTGTAATAGGCATAGTTGAGAATTAATTATCAATGATAATTTCAAAAGTCTAAATGGCCTCTAGTTTATTGGCGTCGCACCTAAATTCTAGATTGTTGATTTTTATCGACTCTTTTAAAGTTATAATCCTAACTATTTGTAGTTGTTCGTATCTAATTTTCTTATTCGAGGTATATAGTTGTGTTGAATGGGTTATGGTTAAGTTTTTTTTGGTTAGCAGCTATAGCCGCAGGTTATCAGTGGCTCTTACTAGATAACGCTGAAGTATTTAGTCAAGTTATTACCTCTTTGTTTTCTATGGCGAAGCTATCTGCTGAAATTGCAATTGGATTGATTGGTACGCTTTGTTTGTGGCTCGGAATTTTTAAAATCGCTGAAAAATCACAACTTATATCTTTTTTTTCTCGTGGCGTTGAGCCACTTTTTAGGCATTTGATGCCAGGAGTTCCTCGTGGTGATAAAGCTTTTGGCTCCATTTCCATGAATATGGCAGCTAACATGCTAGGGCTAGATAACGCTGCTACTCCGCTTGGTCTCAAGGCTATGCAAGATCTCCAAGAGCACAATACTAATAAAGATGTGGCGACTAATGCTCAAATTTTATTCTTAGTTTTGAATACGTCTTCCGTTACGTTATTGCCCGTTACTATTTTTATGTATCGTGCTCAGCAAGGTGCTCTAAATCCTACAGAGGTTTTTATGCCTATATTACTGGCTACCTGCGCATCAACAGTTGTAGGACTGTCTGTTGTCGCTTGGATTCAGCGTCTCTCACTTTTAAATCGCGTAGTGTTATCTTATTTGGCGGGATTTATTTTATTCATGTCCTTGCTAATTACAAGTTTGATAAGTATGCCAGCAGAGCAAATGACCAAGGTTAGCTCAGTGGCTGCAAATATCATTTTATTTGGTATTATTCTTGCCTTTCTTACTATAGGTTGGCGTAAAGGAGTGCAAGTTTACGATACGTTTATAGAGGGGGCCAAAGAAGGTTTTACTACAGCCATTACATTAATACCTTATTTAGTGGCAATGCTAGTGGCTATAGGGGTTTTGCGTGCTAGCGGTGCCTTAGATCTATTTGTTGACGGCATTGCTTACTTGTTGGCTCTTGGTGGGCTGAATACGCAATTTGTTGATGCATTGCCTACAGCGCTGATGAAACCATTTAGCGGCTCTGGTGCGCGAGCTATGATGCTAGAGACCATGAATACACATGGCGTGGATTCTTTCGCAGGTCGATTAGCTGCCGTTATGCAAGGCAGTACTGAAACAACATTTTATGTGCTCGCTGTTTATTTTGGCGTGGTGGGTATTAAGCAAGGAAGGCATGCTGTCTTTTGTGGTTTGCTCGCTGATCTTGCTGGAATCTGTGCGGCTATAATCGTGTGTTATTGGTTCTTTGGATAATAATAGTTAAAAACATTAAACACACTAGGTTACCAGCCGATTTATTCTTAATGCTATTCAAGCTATTTTATTTGAGCAAAATATAGACTTATTTTATTTTTAATTTGCCAAGCACAAGAGGTTCCTTGAGGGATAAATAACACATCTCCGCGATTAAAGTGATGCGTAACACCCATTTCATCTATACAAACAAGATTGCCTTGATTAATAAAAATAAATTCATGATAGGGAAAGTTAATCAAACCTGTTGTTAATTGTTTACTTTGCCAAATTCCCACTGTGAATCGTTGCTCGGGGGTTTGATAAAGCACCTTTTTTCGATTTCCATCGGAGGTTTCTTGCCAAGGTATTTCACTATTATTATGAATGTGAAGAATATTATTAGTAGTACCTTTCAACCTACTATTGCTTTGATAACTTACATAAACAGCATAAAAATTACCTTTTTGATGATATGAGTTATAGCTCCCTTGATGAACTACAATACTTTCTCCAGCCAAAATAGTGTCAGTTTTACCCGTTAAGTTATTTTTAACTGTAAGAGATCCCTCAATAATAGTGATCAATTTATCGCAATCATCAGTTCTGGCAATATCATATAAATTACAGCTATCCCAAGTACCGATAGATAATCCCAGTACTTCATCACTGTAACTATGATTACTATCCTGCATTGGTGTTGCTATCCCGCCAGCAACAGTAACCGGTGTTTGATAGAGTTTTATTATCTCTTTAGCTGACATAATCTGCTCGTATGAAAATGATTTATATACTGAAAAAAAATGCGGTATTCAGGAGTATCTGATACCGCATTTTCTCTAAAGCTAGCCTTATACCAAGTCCATTAAGTTATTTCTCACTCAGCGAGAATTAAAAGGCTTAGAGACAAGGCATTGATTGAAGAGAATGGTTATTCCCTTGTCAAAATCAATAACACAGTATGTAAGCCTTTTAAACTCG
>CAXIBS010000010.1:0-49273 GCA_964022585.1 uncultured Colwellia sp. | reverse complement strand
ATGCGTATCATACGCTTCCGAGTTTTGATGTCAACGTTTTTTTGAATCTTTTTTTAAAGTTTTTACAAACTATTAAAAACACTCTTTTAAAACGTTAAGTTAGCTAATCTACTAAAAATGTTAGAAGTTAACTTATCAAAATAGCTCTTTGGGTTTGCCCTTGGAACTGGTTGCGCATTTTAGACTTTTTTTATTTAAGGTCAACACTTATTTCTTAAAAAGTGTATTTTTATTTTTATATGGTTAACATTCGTACATTGCCCAAATTTATTAGCGCTCGAGCTATTAATTTATTACTTTTTGATGATTTTTTGATGCATATAGTTTCGAGTTTTTTACCGTCTTAATAATGTTCAATTTAAATTATTTACTCATTATTCTTCATTTCATGCTATTTTTAACTACAAAAAAGTATTCAACCATACACATTTATCAGGTAACTCTATGTCAAACATTAAATCTGTTGATAATCTGCGCTCTTATCAGGGTATCTTTCCCGCTTTGGGAGCAAACATTTATATAGATCCTTCTGCTGTTATTCTAGGTGACATTGCATTAGCTGATGATGTTAGTATTTGGCCCTTAGTTGCCGCCCGTGGTGATGTAAATACAATGAGAATTGGTGCTCGTACTAATGTTCAAGACGGAACTGTGCTTCACGTTACCCGTAAAAGTGAGAATAACCCTAATGGTAACCCATTAATAATTGGTGCAGATGTGACCATTGGTCACAAATGTATGTTACATGGTTGCACATTAGGAGATCGTATTCTTGTAGGAATGGGCGCCATAATAATGGACGGCGCAGTTGTTGAGGATGATGTTTTTATTGGTGCAGGTTCTCTAGTACCGCCAAATAAAACATTAGAGAGTGGCTATTTGTATGTTGGTAACCCTATAAAGAAGGTTCGCCCTTTGAAAGAAAGTGAATCAACTTTTCTTAAACAGTCTGCTATTAATTACGTTGAATTGAAAAATGATTACCTTAACGATAATTAAAACTATTCTTTGCAATATAACTTAACTAGTTATCGCATATTAATATGAATTATCTCGTTCTCTGGTTCGTTCTTTTCAAGCCAGAGTTCAACGATTTCTTCTAAGTCATATTTTGTGCAACTATCAATTTTACCTAATCGCTTTAATTCTATTGAATGAAAGTAAATAGCAATTCTCTGTCCTGATAACAAGGCAGTAAAGCACCAGGCATCTTGTTGCTCATCAAAATGCAAGTCATCATTAAAAAGAATTGCCTGATTCATATTAGCCTACTCCGTATCTAATGATATTCTTAGTGATCTAAGTACGGGGTCAACCTCTGGCTTGATTCCTCGCCAAATACCGAAACTTTCAGCCGCTTGCCCAACTAACATACCTAAGCCATCAATAACTTTAGTAGCACCCTCTTGTTCTGCCCACACTAAGAACGGTGTCATCGATTTTCCATATACCATATCATAGCAAACAGTGTCACTATCTATGATTGATGCGGATATAGGCGGTAACTTGCCTGATAAACTAGCTGAAGTTGCATTAATAATAACATCATATACTTTTGTTGAAGCTTGCTCGAAACTAGAAGCACTTAATTTATCATTATCAAATTGTTCAATGAGCCCTTCAGCTTTACTCAATGTTCTATTTGCTATGGTGATAGACTCAGGGTTTTGTGCAAGTAAGGGTAAAATAACCCCCTTTGCTGCTCCACCTGCTCCCAATAATAAAATTTTGCTATTTTCTATACGAACAGTGTTACGTAAAAGGTCTTGTACTAAGCCTTCACCATCAGTATTGTCACCATAAACTTTACCGTCTTTAAACGTTAACGTATTCACTGCACCAGCTAATCGCGCACGTTCTGAAAGTTGATCAGATAATGCTAGTGCTTCTTCTTTAAATGGTACAGTGACATTTGCTCCCTTGCCTCCTTCGGCAATAAAGTTAGCTACAGCCTTAGAAAAACCATCAATTTCAGCTAAATACGTATCATATTCGAGTACTTGATCTGTTGTGTTCGCAAAAGATTGGTGAATAAAAGGTGAACGAGAATGTTTTATTGGGTTACCGAAAACGCAGTATTTGTCCATTGATCTATTTTCTATATTAAAATTTAACTACAGACTAACCGAAATAACGCTTAAAAACACAAAAAAGCAGTAACTCTTTTGAATAAGTTACTGCTTTTTGTTTTATTGCTTTACTAGTTATATATTAACTTATGCAATTCTGCTTAAATTAAAAAGTATAACCAAGCATTACAGAGTAAACCATTGGGTCAACATCAACATTAGCTTTACCAATATTATCACCACCAACCGCAAAAGTTGCATCTGTTGATATATCAATATAACGGGCAGATACATTAACAGACCAATTATCACCTAAATCATAGTCAGCACCAACTTGAACAGAGTAGCCAAACGAGCCATCTAATTCTAAATTACTTAATCCTAAGCTCTTAGGAGCAGACTCAAAGCTTTCATCAAAAAAGATTGTGTAATTAATACCTAGGCCAACATATGGCTTAAACTCTGAACCAGTATCAAAGTAATATAAAGCACTTAACGTTGGAGGTAAGTGAGTAACTTCTGCTAGTTTTGCACCATCAAGACCGGCTGGAACACCTAAAGCACCGCCTAATGCAGCAGTAGGATCATTCAATGTAACATCATGAGTAAATGGCGTTGCTGCTAGAAGTTCAATAGCCCAGTTGCTATCAAAAAAGTAAACAAAGTTTAGGCCTAACTGGGCATTATCGTCTACGCTAAGTGAAGCTCCTGTCGCATCAGAACCACCTAATAAAATAGCTGCTTTATCGCTATCAGGATTTACAGTTGTATAGCCGCCACGAACCAAAATATCACCCGCTTGGTTAGCTAGAGCAGCAGTAGAAAGACTAGAAAGTAATGCGATTGCTAATATAGATTTTTTCATTTTTTATATCCCTTAATAATTTGTGGATATAATAGAGCTATTGTTATTAAAAAGTTTGATTTAGCGCAAGGTTTTTTAGCTAATTTTTGCAGAATGATTTTTTTATTGATATCGATCAAATTTTGCAGGGAACTTTAAGTAATCCATTGCTCTCAAAGGTGTTTTTTTTGATATTTGTCACTTTACAGTAGTTTCATTTATTCGCTGAAGTTCGATAAAAAACCATAATTAACTTAAGTACGAAATATCTCGCCCGTTAAGCCGTTGATGATTGTTGAAGGCTGTCCAAATGATAAAGTATCCCCTTTGAGGATATAATCTATCATTGTGACTAACTTTGTATCTAGAGTTTGCCATGTTTTAACTGGCTCATTGCCTGAAAAATTAGCACTGGTAGACACGATAGGTTTATTCGTTTGAACGCATAAAGCTACTACATCTGGCTGATCAGTTATGCGAACAGCAATACTTTTAAACTGGCCAGTCAAAAGTGGTGAAATATTAGGGCTAGCGGGTAAAACTTGTGTGATACCGTTAGGCCAACGACTTAATATTTTCTCAATCTGTTCTGATGATAATTGTGAAATATCTAAATACGGGAGTAATTGCTCAAAATCACCAGCAAGCAATATAAGTCCTTTTTCTTCTGGCCTATTTTTAATGGCAAGAAGCCTTTTAACTGCTTGGGAGTTATCTGGATCACACCCTAAACCAAATACAGCTTCTGTAGGATAGGCAATCACACCACCTTGTTGAAATATTTTAAAAACAGCAGACATAATCTTTTGGATACAACCTTAATAATTACTAAACTATGAATAACAAAATGGCTGAGGGTTAATCAGCCATTAAGGTAGAAATTACAAAAAATAATGAAAATTACTGTAATTGGTTAATATAGTCACTCACTTCTGGAAAGTCAGCTTCAGGTAGTTGTTTAGCAACTTGCTGTAAGCGATATAGCAATTCATCACGATCGCTTCCTGAAATATTGATATGCCCCATTTTTCGTCCAGGTCGTTTACCTTTTCCATACCAGTGTAAAGTTACACTAGGTATGGCTAAAATACCTTCAGGAACACTATCTGTGCCCAAAATATTTATCATAGCAGTAGGTCTAACCAAGGCTGGAGAGCCCAATGGCAATTGGCATACTGCCCGCATGTGATTTTCAAATTGGCAAGTATCAGCCCCTTGTTGAGTCCAATGCCCTGAATTATGAACACGAGGTGCTATTTCATTGACAAGAAGTGAATCGCCAACTTGGAAAAACTCAATCGCAAGTATGCCAACATAATCAAGTCCGCTAGCTATTTTATCAAATGCTTCGGATGCTTGTGCTTGCAAAGCCTGATGTTCGTTGGTTGCTAGAGAAACACTTAGAACACCATTAGTATGGTGATTTTCTGTTAATGGATATGATTGAGTTTCACCATTTTTTCCACGAACGCCTACCAACGAAACTTCACGATCAAAAGGAACCATTTGTTCAACAACCACCGCTTGTTGCTGACCACTAGTATCCTCTTTAATGAAGGTATCAACTTCTTGCCAAATTAATTCAGCTTGCGATAAATCTTTTAATCGCCATTGACCTTTACCGTCATAACCAGCCAAGGCACTTTTCAAAATAAGTGGCAAAGTCAAAGTAGCTAAGGCTTCATCAAATTCAGCTTTAGTAGATACCACTTTGTGTGTGGCATTTTTAACACCAGCATGTGTAAGAAGGTTTTTCTCTAACCTTCTATCTCCACCCGTTTTGATAGACTGGCTGTTAGGAAACAACTTTCCTGATGCTTCACATAATGCTAAAACATCATGACTAATATGTTCAAATTCAGCAGTTATCGCGTCAGCAAACGCTATTCCTGCATCTAAATCACCAAAAGACACACTCGTTGATAATGGGTCAACCACATTGCCAGTACCAACATCGTAAGCTCTGACATCAATATTCAACGGCTTACTTGCCAATGCCATCATACGCGCTAATTGGCCAGCACCTAATACTAAAACCTTCATTTTACAACCTATTCAGCTGGGTTAGGGTTATCAAGAATATTCTGAGTTTGCTCTGCTCTAAATTTCTCTATTGCTGCCATTACCTTGGTATCATGAGTACCAATAATTTGTGCCGCTAATAAACCCGCATTCGCTGCACCAGCAGTGCCAATAGCTAATGTACCTACAGCAATACCTTTAGGCATTTGAACAATAGATAATAACGAGTCTTTACCACTTAACACTTTCGACTGAACAGGGACACCTAAAACAGGTAAGCTAGTAAAAGCAGCAGCCATACCAGGTAAATGTGCAGCGCCACCAGCACCAGCAACAATAACTTTTAGGCCTCGTTCTTTGGCACTTTCTACATATTCAGCTAGTAAATGTGGTGTTCTATGCGCAGACACTACTTTAGTTTCATAGGGTACATTTAGAAGATCAAGCATATCTGTTGTATGTTTCATTGTCGGCCAATCCGACTTAGAACCCATGATAATACCTACTGTCATGATAAAAGCCTTTCATAATTAATTTTAGGGTGCCGCTAAGGGCGTTATGCAGGGTATTATAACCTTGTTTACGGCGAGATAAAACTTAACTAATAACGCAAGATTACTAAAACTTAAATTTTACGATGATTTGCTTTTATAATTGCATTTTTTTTGTGGGCAACTTATTACCTCACCACCAGCCATAGTTCGCTTGATCAAAACAGGCCACTGACACTCTGGGCATGTCTGTTCTATAGGTTTATAATTTAAAACGTATTTACATTTAGGATATTGATTACAAGAATAGAATGTCTTACCAAAGCGGTTAGTTTTCTCTTGTAATTCACCTGCCTTGCCTTTTTCTTTACATGATGGGCAAGCAACTCCTACCCTTTCATGGTGCTGTTCATCTTCAATATGATGACACTGAGGGTAATTAGTACAACCAATAAACATACCAAAACGCCCTTGTTTTACAGCTAAAAGGTGGCCACAAAGAGGACATTCACTATTAGGTAAAACCGTATCTTGAACTCGTTCTTGTTCAACTACCGAGCGTGTGTATTCACAATTAGGATAATTAGAGCAACTAAAAAAGGCGCCCGCTTTACCTCGCTTCATTGTTAACTCAGAGCCACAATCAGGACAAACTTCATAGGCTTTTTCAAGCGCATGTTCATGTCGAGAGAATAAAGGGTTCTCTTTATCTAAGGTAGATTGCTTTTTATTGGATCGAGTCGACATAAAATAAGATATAGTTGGTTCAACTAAGCAAAATATAACAAGTAAAGTTGTGACATATTATGCCACAACTTTACTGAAAAGAACTATTATTTAATAAACCCTCTTAATGAGACGGGCCTTCTTGCTCATCAAAAATAAGATCTTCCATTTGTGAGTAAGCATTCTCTTGGCCTGGCATATTAAATAATACCATGAGAACAACCCATTTTAAGTCATCCATAGAGAAGTGTGTCGTATCAAGCTCCATCACCCTATCGATAACCATTTCACGGGTAGTAAAATCAAGAACGTTCACTTGCTCTAAAAATAAAATAAAACCTCGACAATCAGTATCAAGTAATTGCATTTCATCTTCAGTATAAATACGAAAAGACTTATTTCCAACTCGAGTTAAGTACGGATAAGCGTCACTATCTTGTAATGCAGCAAGCTTTTCTAACCAATTAAGCGCTTTATATATTTCATCTTGATGAAAACCAGCTCGTGTTAATTCATCAGTTAAAATATCGTGATCAACCATAACTTCTGCTTCGCTATGGATATAATTTTCAAAAAGATACATTAAGATATCAAACATAACTAACCCCTTTATCTATGATAAATACTACAATCTAAGATAACCGCCCGGTACCGCAGCAACTTTACCACTAAGTTCTAATAGCGTTAACCGAGTTAACACTTCCTCAATGGGGAGCTTACTTCGGGAAACAACCTTATCTACAGGAGTAACTTCAAATCCCACACTAGCCAACAATTCATCAGCACACAAGTTATTATTATGATCTTTTTGATCAATTTCTTTATTTACAATACCTTGAGTCTTTTCAGGTTTGGCTTTATCTGGGCTTGGTTCATTTAAAAATGTTAACTCATTTACTATATCGGCAAGATCCTCAACTAGTTTAGCCCCTTGTTTAATTAACCAATGACACCCTTTAGCTTGAGGGTTGTTTATCGCACTAGGAATAGAAAAAACATCTCTATTTTGTTCTAACGCAAAACGTGCCGTTATTAAAGAACCACTTTGTAAAGCAGCCTCAACAACTAACACTCCTATACTTAGACCGCTGATAATACGATTTCGTTTCGGAAAATGTCCTGCTTTTGGTAAAGTGCCCGGTAAAAACTCGCTAATAATTGCTCCTTTGTTTGAGATTATTTGTTGAGCTAACACTTTATGCCTAGCGGGATATACCTTATCTAACCCCGTAGCAACAACTGCAATAGTGCCTGCATTGGATATAAGTGCTCCCTTATGCGCAGCTGAGTCTATACCCAAAGCCAAGCCACTGGTAATCACCAGCCCTATTTCAGAAAGCTGTTGAGCTAAAGTAAGTGCTGTTTCTCTACCATTTGCACTCGCAGAACGACTACCAACAATAGCTATTTGAGTTTGATTTAATAATTGTTTATTTCCTTGTATAAAGATAACAAGAGGTGGATCGTAAATTTGCTTCAACAAGTGAGGATAATAAGAGTCATCAAAAGTCACAATATCACTATTACAGCCATTGCTATCAAGGATAATTTTATTAATACGAAGCCAGTCCGGCTGATTGAAAGCCGTTAACTGTTTAGATGTAAATTTATGATTAGTAGTTAATAAAGGTAATGTAGACGGGGAGAAAAGCGCAGTTAAACCATAGGCATCAACTAGCGCTAACTTTTTATGAACAGCTAAACGAGGTACTAACTTAAGTGCGAGCCAATAATGAGTTCTACTTTTATTCATTTGCCTCCTCCATAAAGCTATTTTATTTTGACTCACTTCCTTGCGAATCAAACTTAAAAAATCAAAGAATAAAGCCTATATAAAATCGGCTATTCTGGGGCTGTCACTGCATCTTGTAAACGAGCAGGTTTTTCTGTTCGTAATATCATCGCCATACTTGCTTGCTGATAAACTTTAAAAACCATTAGCTCCCCTAGCGTCTCTTCAGGCATTTTATAATCTGACCCATCAGTAGTAAGTAGCCTATTCCAAAGAGATGTCTCCTTGGTATATTCAGGGCCTGTACTAGTATCAACTACGCCAGGACTTAACCGTTTGATTGCCATAACATCGCCAATAGTAACGTGATGTTCTGCTCCACGATTAATAATAACGACTTCTAATTTTCCAAATTCTCGTCCTTTGCTTGAGGCTTTAATAATTGCACCTCGCAATGATTTATCCGCCGCTTTCATATTAAAAACTGAAGGAAACATTTGTCCTTCATGAACAGGTACAACAAAGTCACCAGCACGTATTTCACGCTTAGCTGTAGAGATTTTTAACGTCGATGGTTCATTATTATCTTGATTTCCTGTTCTCAATGCTTGACCTGTTGCAACCAATTCAACATAAAAACCTAAAGAATCTGAACTTTCTGGATCAAATATTTCTTCACCTTTATTATAAATTGCATAGGTTTTAGCTAAAGCTAACTCTTGATTTACATACACCTTAAAACCATCAATACTTGATTTATATCCCTCGTCGCTACCAATAACATAAGGTAATTGTTCAAGTTCTTCCCCACTGAATAAATGAGCATATTTAATAAGAGGCGAAATAACTTCTAACGGTAATAATCTAATCGCGGTATCTGTTTTGCTTTTTTGGCGTATTTTAGGAGACCATTTATAATTTGCTTTCTCATTAGATGCCTCTAAAACTAACATTGGCTCGCCTTTTTCATCAAAGACTAATCTGATGATATCACCGGGATATATTAAATGCGGATTGTTAATTTCGGGGTTTATGCGCCAGAGCTTTGGCCATAACCACGGCTGTTTTAGAAAAAGAGCTGATATATCCCAAAGTGTATCCCCTTTAACAACAAGGTGAGTTTTGGGAGCATTCTCAACCACTTTTATTTCGCCAGCCAATAAATTTAAAGAACATGCAAATAAAGAGAGCGTTAAGATAATTTTATTTAGCATGTGCATTGTTCCTTCACCATGATTTTTCATGCATTTATTCACTGTTATAGAAATACGGTATTATTAATTGCTATAATAATAAACATAACACTCTAACAGAATTATCGCTAATTCTTTTAACAAGCTATTTATAAGATTATGACTATTTTAACTGTATTACGTTTTCCAGATCCTCGTTTAAAAACAAAAGCTAGCCCCGTAAGTGAAATTACAGAGGCTACTTCAATCATTATAGATGACATGTTAGCCACCATGTATGATGAAAAAGGTGTTGGCCTTGCCGCTACTCAAGTTGATATTCATCAACGTATCGTTGTGATGGATGTTTCTGAAAATGGCGATCAGCCTATTGTATTAATTAATCCAGAAATAATCGCTAAAAGTGATGAAACATTAATAAATGAAGAAGGATGTTTATCCGTTCCAGGGATTTACGCCAAAGTAGATCGTCATACAAGTTGTACCGTAAAGGCACTTGATCGTCATGGTAAAGAGTTTACCCTTGATGGCGAAGAGTTATTGAGTATTTGCATTCAACACGAACTAGATCACTTAAAAGGTGTTTTATTTGTAGATTACTTATCACCATTAAAACGCCAGCGAATCAAAACTAAACTAGAAAAAGAAGCAAGATTGGCTAAGGACAATGCTTAACCTATGCCGAATAAAGCCCAAAATAATCTAAATATAATTTTCGCAGGTACACCCGATTTTGCTGCCAAGCACCTAGCTGCACTCATTAATAGTGAGCACAACGTAATTGCTGTTTATTGCCCACCTGACAAACCAGCAGGAAGAGGCAAGAAAATAACCGCATGTGCCACTAAACTATTGGCGCTTGAAAACAACATTCCCGTAGAGCAGCCAATAAACTTTAAAGACATCAATGACCAACAACACTTAGCTCAATATAATGCTGATGTTATGGTTGTTGTTGCCTATGGCTTACTATTACCTGAAATCATATTAAACACACCTCGTTTAGGTTGCATTAATGTACATGGCTCACTATTACCTAAGTGGCGTGGAGCTGCACCTATCCAACGCTCATTAGAAGCTGGTGATGAAAAAACAGGTGTTACCATTATGCAAATGGATAAAGGCTTAGATACAGGTAATATGATATTAACTGCTGAGTGTGATATTGAAAATACTGATACCAGTGCAAGCCTATATGAAAAGTTAGCAGCTCTTGGACCAATAGCATTAGTTGATACTTTAGCTTTAATGGCACAGGACAGCTATAACGCTGAGGAGCATAATATCAGCCAAGATGATAGCCTAGCCACTTACGCACATAAATTAGATAAAGCTGAAGCTGAATTAAATTGGCAATTAAGTGCTAATAACTTAGATAGAAAAATTCGGGCTTATATTCCTTGGCCAGTTGCACAATTTACATTTATTGAAAACTCTTCAAACAGTAAACAACATAAAATTCGTGTTTGGCAAGCTTCAGTTCAAAAAAACAACGATGATAAACCTGTAGGTACAATTATTTCTGCTGATAAAAATGGTATTACAGTTGCCACAGTAGAAGGTGCTATATGTTTAGAAGTATTACAGCTACCGGGTAAAAAAGCCTTACCTGTAAAAGATATTCTTAATGGGCGCGCTGATTGGTTTAAAGTTGGTGCTCACATTAATGGCATAGTGAATTAAATGACAACTCAAACAACTCAAGTAAACAAACAAAAAATAGCTAACATTCGTGCTCTTGCTGCAAAGTGTTGTTATGCAGTAATTGATCAAGGTCGTAGCCTAAGTGATGAGCTACCTAAGCAGCAAGATAAAGCTGCTGTCAAAGATAAAGGTTTGTTACAAGAAATTTGCTATGGGGTATTACGATATTTACCTGAATTAGAGCACGATGTTCGCGCCTTAATGCAAAAGCCATTAACAGGTAAACAACGTGTGTTTCATTTTCTTTTATTAGTCGGCGTGTATCAAATTAAGTATATGCGCATTCCTGATCATGCAGCAGTGAGTGAAACGGTTGCTGCAACAGGCGCATTAAAAAACCGCCAAATGAAATCTTTAGTTAATGGTGTACTTCGTAATTTTGTTCGTGCTAGTGAAAAGAGTTCTCTTCATAAAAAAGAGGCTCTACCTGCTTCGATAGAATATAACCACCCCAGCTGGTTTATTAAAAAAGTACAGCAAGGCTATCCTAACCAATGGCAAAGCATTCTCACGGCTAATCAGCAAAAGCCGCCTATGTGGTTACGCGTAAATCAACAACATCACACTAGCTCTCAATATCAAGAGTTATTAACTGCAGCAAATATAGATATTAAAACTATTGATCCCTTAAGTGATGCCATTGAATTAACTCATCCTACAGATGTTACTAAACTACCGGGGTTTGAAAAAGGCTGGATATCCGTTCAAGATGGTGCAGCACAGCAGGCAGCAAGACTTCTTGACTGTCAGCAAGATGATATTGTTTTAGATTGCTGTGCAGCTCCCGGCGGTAAAACATGCCATATTCTTGAATTGAATCCTGATATAGCATCAATGACAGCAATTGATGTTGAAGCAAGTCGCTTAGTTAGGGTTGAAGAAAATCTATCTCGTTTAGGGCTAAAAGCTAAAGTGATTGCCGCCGATGCCGCTGATTCAAAAACTTGGTGGGATGGGCAACAATTTGACAAAATTCTTTTAGATGCGCCCTGCTCTGGTACTGGTGTAATTCGTCGCCATCCTGATATTAAGTGGTTACGTAAAGCCACCGATATCGATTCGTTAGTTACCCTTCAACAACAAATTTTAAAAGAAATATGGTCTTTGCTAAAACCGGGTGGAACTTTACTTTATGCAACCTGCAGTATTTTACCGCAAGAAAATAGCGAGCAAATAAAGTGCTTCCTCAAAGATAATAGTAATGCGCGATTAATAGATATTGAGACAATCAATACGCAAGAGGAAGGCACTCTAGGCTGGCAATTACTACCTGGTGAAAAAAATATGGATGGTTTTTATTACACGAAACTGATAAAAACAATATCATAGAAAATTGTAGACCCTCTTATTTGTCACCTTGAGGGTAATATTCATGCATGAGAATAAAAACAACAAATGAAAATAATTATAGTCGGTGCAGGTCAAGTGGGCGGCACTTTAGCAGAAAATCTTGTTGGCGAAAATAATGATATATCTGTTGTAGATATAGACGGAGAAAAACTTCGTGAACTACAAGATAAAATGGATTTACAAGTAATTACTGGCCAAGGATGCCACCCTGATGTGCTTAAAAATGCTGGCGCTGAAGATGCAGATATGGTTATTGCAGTAACGTCAGATGACGCAATCAATATGATCACTTGCCAAATTTGTTCTTCATTATTTAATACGCATAAGAAAATTGCCCGAATTCGCTCTAACCAAGTATTAAAACACTCAAAAAAATTATTTCATAAACAACATATTCCTGTTGATCATGTTATTGCCCCTGAAGAATTAGTAACTCGCGATATTGCCCGTTTAATTGATTACCCAGGTGCATTACAAGTTTTAGAATTTGCTCATGGTAAAGTTAGCTTGGTGGCAGTTAAAGCGTATTATGGTGGCTTACTTGTTGGTCACGCCTTATCAACATTAAGAGATCATATTCCCAATGTTGATACGCGTGTTGCTGCTATTTACCGAAATGGTAAACCTATTCGTCCATTAGGAACAACCGTTATAGAAGCAGACGACGAAGTGTTTTTTATTGCGGCAAGTATTCATATACGTGCGGTAATGAATGAATTACAAAAACTAGAGCCTGCATATAAACGAATTATGATTGTTGGTGGCGGTAATATTGGCGCTGGACTTGCTCGAATTTTAGAAAGTAACCACCAAGTGAAGCTTATTGAGCGCTCAGCAGAGCGTGCAACACAATTAACCTCTGAACTTGATCAAACGCTCGTTTTTAATGGTGACTCATCTGATATAGAGCTTCTTACTGAAGAAAACATTGAGCAGTTTGATGTATTTATTGCCGTAACAAATGATGATGAGGCTAATATCATGTCATCGTTATTAGCAAAAAAACTTGGTGTACGTAAAACCATGGTGCTAATTCAACGTGATGCATATATAGAATTAGTGCACGGTGGGGCTATCGACATTGCTATATCTCCACAACAAGCCACTATTTCAGCACTGTTAACCCATGTTAGACGTGGTGCTATCGATAATGTTTACAGCTTACGTGGCGGCGCGGCAGAAGCAATTGAAATAGTAGCTAAAGGCGATGATAAGTCATCAAAGGTGGTTGGCCGTATGATAAAAAATATTAAACTGCCTCCCGGTACCACAATTGGTGCCATTGTTCGTGACTCTGAAGTGCTCATTGCACACTCAAATACCCTTATCAAAGAAGAAGATCACGTTATCTTATTTTTAGTTAATAAACGTTATATCGGTGACGTTGAAAGACTATTTCAAGTCAGTGCTATTTACCTTTAACTAACAAAGTAAGGTATTTATATAACGGCCTACCACTAATTAGGTTTAAGCTTATTAGTGGTAATACACCCGCTATTCAAGCTTGTTTAAATTCATATTAAAGGTGCTGAATGAAGCTACTTAACTCTTTACTTCCTCTAAAAAAAATAAGTTTTAGCTTATTATTCTTTAATTTTTTTGCATTTGCTGAGCTAGATAATACAGCACAAAATTGGCAAACATTTGAGACTGATAATTTTCGTGTTCACTATACCCCACAATATAAACAGTGGGCGTTATCAAGTGCACGTGAAATGGAGCAAGTACGTACATTAATCCAAAAGCAGCAAGGCCGAGTACTAGATGAAAAAGTAGATACTTACATTATTGACCCCCTTAATGCTGCAAATGGTTTTGCTATTCCATTAAGTAATGCGCCATACATGACCTTATTTGCTACCCCTCCACAATCTGATAGCGTTATAGCTAATTCAACTGGTTGGCAACAGTTATTAGTACTACATGAATATGTCCATTTAGTACATTTAGGGCAAAAAAATCGCTCTGATTGGAGAGATAGCGTTGCAAATTGGTATGATATTTACGATGCAAGCCAAATTACCGAGCACCGTTGGGTAAGTGAAGGTTATGCCACACTGCTCGAATCAAAGCTTACCGGTCGTGGCCGACTTTATAACAACGCAGTGGAAGCTATTATTCAACAATTTGCTCGTGAAGGTGCCCTCCCCAACTATAATCAATTGAGTAATATTACTGAAGACTACTTATCTGGCTCTATGGCGTATTTAATGGGAGTACGTTATTTAAAATGGTTAGAGGAAAATTATGGCGAAGATACCTTAGATGCCGTTTGGACACGTTGGCGAGCAGTAAAAAAACGCAGTTTTGAAGAAGCCTTTGAAGGTGTTTTTCAAGACTCAGCTAAACACTTGTATCAACGATTTGTTGCAGAGTACACCTTTAAAGCTTTAACAAAAGAGCAATACTATCCAGAGAACACGTCAACATTATGGCTTGATCTTAAGGGGACGGTTTCAGCACCTAGTATCAGCCCTGACGGCAACTACCTTGCTATAGTAGAGCAAAGCCCGCGAAACAATAACTCCAGAAAAGTAACACTTTCTATTTACAGTACAGAAGTAAATAATGAAGAACAAAAAAAGTTCGATAATGAAGTTAAAGCATTACTTAAAGATGACCCTCAAGATATAGTCAAAAAAGCGCCAGCGGTGTTCAAGCGCAAGAAAAAATCATCTTTAAACCAAGTTAACACTAAGGGCATTAACAATCCCCGGTGGCTCAACAAGGACACTATTATTTACGGCGCAACAACAATTGATCGTAATAATCAAAAGCATCAAGACTTATTCTCTTGGCATATCCCAAGTAATTCAGTTAAACAACTGACAAAAAATGCAAATATTCGCCGATTTGATATTGCTAATATCAACACGAGTCCTTTTATTATTGCTGAACGTAGTCGATTTGGTAGCTCCCAATTAGTAAAATTAAATATTAATGGTCAGTTTGAAAAAGCACTAACGCCTGCCAGTGTAGATTCTGTTTATGATTTTGTTCGTATTAAACCGCAACAAAAACATCATAATAAAACAGATGAAATCAGTTTTGCTTACGTACAAACAACTTTAAATAAAAAGTGGCAGTTAAAAGTAAGTACACTCGATAAAGTCACTAACAACATCATTAATGAACAAATTGTTCCAATGCCAATAAATTATCAATTTTTATCTTTTCCAGAATGGTCAAAAAATGGAGAAAGTATTTTCTATGTTGCTGGCACTGAGGGTGAAACAAAACTATATCAATATAACTTCATCCAACAACAATTAACGGCCTTAACATCAGGCCAACAACCTATTAGCTGGCCTATAGCACTCAATGAAGATCAATTATTACATTTAGCTATTAACTCCCAAGGCCCAGATGTTTATCAATTAAGTCTCAAAAATAATAAAAAAGAGCATATAGCCAATACCACGCAGAGTGATATAGCTAGCTCTCAACTAGCGAGCACATTTGTTGTAGATAAAGCACAAATATTAGCCGATGAAACAATCGGGGTTATTAAGCCCTATGGCATAGGCCCACAACAAGGAACACTAACATTAGGCGCAAGTTATAACTCAGCTAGCAGCAGTATTATTGAATTAGGTTATAAAAGTAGTGACGTCTTGCAACGCTTTGGCTGGCAAGTAAGTATTACTCAAGATGTTATTAATAACACACTATCTGGTTACAGCGGTAATATTCGTTGGCAAGGTTGGCCAGTAAACCTAAGCGCACATATTTATCAGTTTGATTTAAAGCCTCAACAACAAAGTAATAGTGCTCTTCATATTGATAAACTTGAAGAAAAAGGGTTACATTTTCAAGCTCTCTATCCTTATAGGCATAATACTTTTACACTTAATACTATTGGCCAAATAAAAGTTGCCAAACTCAATGAATACTCAAATGAATATGCTGCTGTTGGTTTTAGTCAAAGTTGGTTTCATGATCAACAAACATGGGGATTAAGGCAAAAAGCCACACTCCATTATTTATCTGGCAGAGTAGAAAATAAAGATAAAGAAACATACAGTGGTAGTAACCACTCACTTACTTTGACAGGCCATTTATATGATTTTTCTGTAGGTTTTGACTATTCTAGAGCTAGCCGCTCAACAAGTGCCGGTAACATATTAAGTTTAGGTGGCTTTAATTCAACTCTTATCCAACCTAAAGCTCACTTAAATAAGCAACTCGCTCCTGAACTAGCCTTTTACCAACAATATGGTAATGATTATGAGAAGTTAAGTGCTTTTATTCCTTTTGAAGGTATACAGGCATTTTACAATCGTTACAAAATGCAAAGGAAAATAACTATTGATAGTTATGGCATTAAAGGAGAAATAAGTAATATTTTTGGTTTTACCGGTGTTAACAATCTTATTGTTGATTATGGTATTGCTCAAGTTAATGAGCAAAATACAAAATCAGAAACCCAAGCTTGGTTAGGCTTGTGGCATAAATGGTAAAAGTATTATGTACGCCAAAATGCTGGTGTAAAAAGCACTAGCAGGGTAAATATTTCTAAGCGACCAAATAACATTGCCATAATGAGTACCCATTTACTCGTGTCAGCAATTGTCGAGTAATTGGCAGCAACCTCACCCAACCCTGGGCCAAGGTTATTAATAGATGCTGCAACGGCGGTAAAGGCAGTTATATCATCCATACCTGTAGCAAGTAGTAATAACATACAAAAAACAAATACTGCTGCATAAGCGGAAAAAAAGCCCCATACTGCTTCAACGACACGATCTGGTAATACTTTCTTGCCCATTTTGATACTAAAAACTGCTTTAGGATGAACCAGCTTATTTAGCTCTCGTAACCCTTGTAAATATAACAACAATACTCGCACCACTTTCATACCACCGCCCGTACTGCCAGCACAACCACCAATAAAGCTAGAAAAAATTAATAAAATAGGTAATAACGTTGGCCAATCAGCAAACGAAGTGGTTGCAAAACCTGCCGTTGTACTAATAGAAACAGCTTGAAATAGTGCTTGGTCAAAAGCCTGATCAGCATCTTGATAAGTGCCAGAAGTAAATAACACAGTGAAACAGATTAGTGTCAAGATCACTTGTATCGCAATGAAAACTTTAAACTCAGGATCATAAAAATAATTTCTAAGTGATTTACTTTGTACAACGGCATAATGCAAAGCAAAATTAACACCAGCGATAACCAAGAAAAATACACACACTAAATTGATAGTTGGACTATTAAAGTATCCCATACTGGCATCATGGGTAGAAAAACCACCTATCGCAATAGTAGAAAATGAATGACATATAGCATCAAAGGCAGACATACCTGCCAACCAAAAGGCAACAGCACAAGCAATAGTTAAAGACACATAGATATACCAAAGGTGTTTAGCGGTATCAGCAATACGAGGGGTCATTTTTGAGTCTTTTACAGGCCCAGGTGTTTCAGCTCGATATAACTGCATTCCACCAATACCTAGCATTGGTAGTACAGCAACAGCTAAAACAATAATTCCCATACCGCCAAGCCACTGTAATTGTTGTCTGTACCATAAAACAGCATGAGGTAGGCCTTCTATATGATTTAAGATTGTTGCGCCTGTTGTTGTTAAACCAGAAAAAGACTCAAAAAAGGCATCGGTAACAGATAAAGAAGGTTGTTCTAATAAAATAAAGGGAATTGCGGAAAAGCTTGCCAGTACCAACCAAAATAGTACTACAATAAGAAAGCCTTCTCGTGCTCTTAAGTCTGTTTTTTCATTTCTATTTGGGTACCAAGCAACAAAACCAGTAACTAAACACCATATAAACCCTAATAAAAAAGGGACACCACCGCCATCACGATAGAGCATAGAGATTAAAGCAGGCGGTAACATGGTGACACTAAGTAGCGCTACCAACAAACCTAAAATTCTAATTATATTTTTATATTGCACGTTTTATTATTTTATTGGATAGTTAAATGCTATTGCTTCAAATCAGTTAAGACTAATTTACCTGCTGATAAAGTTTGTAACCTTTTAGCCACTACTGCTAATTTAGCCTGTGGAATTAAAAAGCTAAAATGCACTTGTTGCAAATATTCTTGTTCGATTACCTGCCCAGCTTCCTGACCAATTATATGTAATACATCATCAACTTGGCTATATTGACATGACAAAGTTTTTGCCGCCATAGCTATTTTGGTTTTACCTTGTAAAAAAACAAGCGCTTGTCTAACACTATCAGCGTAAGCACGTTGCAAACCACCGGTCCCAAGTTTAGTTCCACCAAAATATCGTACAACAACGGCACATACTTCACCAATACCATTTCCTTGTAGTACAGCTAACATCGGCTTTCCTGCAGTGCCACTTGGCTCGCCATCATCAGAATAACCATAGCCTAAACTGTTATTAGCTGCTTTGGTTAAAAAAGCCTGACAATGATGACTAGCTTGTGGATGTAACTGTTGTAAAAGCTTCACTTGCTCTTTTGCTTCACTAATATTTGTACAAGGAGATAAATAACAAATAAAGCGACTACGATTAACAATAGTCTCATGTTCAACAGAGTTAGCCGCTATTTGATAATCTTCACTCACAATAAACTACAAACCTAGATCACGAGTCATGTTTTCGTTATGAGACTGGTGAACAATTATATTATCTTCAATACGAATACCACCAAAGGCACGCATTTCATCAACTTTTTGCCAGTTCACTTGATCACTATTAGCTGATTCCTTCAGGTTTTCTAACAATGAATCAATAAAGTACAAACCAGGCTCAATAGTAAATACTTGTCCAGCTTCTATAACTCTCGATGTTCGTAAAAATGGGTGAGCTTCTGGTGCATTGATATGTGTTCCCCGTTCATCAGCCATAAAGCCACCAACATCATGTACCTGTAAACCAAGATGATGCCCCAGCCCATGAGGAAAAAACGTACTCACTATGCCAGAATCGACTGCGGTATCAGCACTAACATTGATAAAATCAAATTCTGTTAACACTTGTGCTATTTCATGATAAGTAGCAAGGTGTAAATCCACATAACTAAGCCCTGGTTTTAAACTTTTTGCCGCATTTAACATCAGTTTATCCATACGAGCAATCAGCTCAGAAAATTTATTCTGCTTAAACGAATAAGTACGTGTAATGTCTGCAGCATAGCCATTGAAATTAGCCCCTGCGTCAATTAAAAATGATTGATGAGTTTGCGGCGCATTTTTGTCTAAATCCATATAATGTAAAATAGAGCAATTTTTATTTAATGCGACAATATTGCCATAAGGCGTTTCATTAGTGGTGTAGCCTAAAGAGTTAAGATAAGCATTTTGAATTTCAAATTCTGTATTACCATTTAAAAAAGATAACTTTGCTGCTTTATGTGCATTTACTGCTAAGTAATTTGAATGACGCAGACATTCTTGTTCATAAGTTGTCTTATAAGCGCGATGATAATGAAAGTAATTTAATAATGGTTCAGGATTAATGGCATCAAAACCTAAGACTTTAGCAACCTCAACATGACTACCAATATAAGCAAAACCTTTTTTATCATAAGGTAGTAGCTTATCAACGTCACTTGCTTGTTTTAGAATTTTTATATGAAAATATTCTCCCCAGTAACTTTCATCTAAAGGCTTTACCTTATGCCAAAAGTCTACTGGTTGGTAATAAATAAGTGTCGGTTTATCTTCCCCATTAATGATAAGCCAGCAATTAGGTATATCAGTAAGTGGTAACCAATGTTTAAAGTGAGGGTTTACTCTAAACGGGTAAGTATTGTCATCTAAAAACGCTTTAACTTCTTGACCAGAATGAATAACAATTCCTTCAATATTTTCACGCAATAAAGCTTGCTTAGTACGGTGTTGTAATTGCTCTAAATGCTGTGGATATTCTTTCTTTAATTTGTTTGTTAGTTTGTTCATTGAACCCCCTTAAATTTTTTTCATAATAACACAACATTTTGTTTACAATTTATAAACAACTACATCTCTAAACATTTAAATGTATATAAATATTTGCAGCTTACTTACCTATATTCATATTGATAACTTTTTCAAAAAGCTCACTAACCTGCCCTGGTTCATGTTGATAAATTTCTTGGTATGCCAAAACACTTTTCACATAGTTTCGTGTTTCTTTAAAAGGAATTGTTTCTATCCAAACATCAGCAGGTGTTGCTTTTAAGTTTTTCAACCAGCTTTTAACTCTATGAGGTCCAGCATTATAAGAAGCTGTTGCCAAAACCTGATTTCCACTATTTTTATCAAGTAATTTTTTTAAGTAGCGAGTACCTAATTGAATATTATTACCAGCATTGAGCAAATAGTTACGGTTAACTTTTCCTTTTCTTAATGACTTTGCTGTATTTGGCATTAATTGCATCAAACCTCTCGCTCCAGCAGGTGAATGCGCATCAGTCATAAATGAGCTTTCTCTACGTGCAATTGCAAATGCCCATGCAGGCGCTATTTTCTCATTGGTTGCATAGCGATTTATTTCTTTATCAAAAGCTTTTGGAAATCGAAGTGCGACATCATCTAAATACCCTACGTTAGCTAAGGTAAAAATAGTTCGATCAAACCATTGGTTTTCATTAGCCACTTTTGCCGCAATTAATTTTTCTTTATTGGTTAATTGCCTGACCAAGTAATTCCACTCCGAACGAGCTTGGTAATAACGTCCTAAATGATAAAATTCAAAGGCACGCTTAGCAGCAGGATAGCTTATCACTCGTTTTTTTTCAGCTAAAGAGAATGTTAAAGGTTTATGTTGTAAATTGGCAGGTTCCCTTAAATAACTTGCAGCTAAAAAACCATAGTAATGACGTTCGTTAGACAGCGTTTCTAATAAAGTATGTCCACGTTCAGTTTCATCTGTTTCAATTAATGCTCGGGCATACCAATACTTCCATTGTAAATCATCTTTATATTTATTAGGTAGCTGTTTAGAGTCAACAATGAGACGTTGCCAATCTTGTTTTTTTAACGCTTGAGACAAACGCCACTGCAACATGTTTTTATTTAAAGAATTGACTTCCAGTTTGTTTAACCACTCTTGTGCCTGTGGGTGATTTTTTGCAGATAAGGCTATAGCAAACTTTTTATTAATTTTTTGTTGTTGCTCTTTTGTAAATGTAAAGTCCTGCTGTGCCTTTTCATAGCTGCGAATTGCCTTATTCGGATGACGCCAAACAAGACGCTTTAAGCCATAAGTTAAAATTTCGCTCTCTCGTTTTGACTTGTTAGGAAAAAAGTTCAGTTTACTAACTAATGATGGATCTCGACGAGTTTTATGCCATAGTTTTGCTAAGTATTGTTGTTCAGAAGGTAATAACTTTGTTAAATAAGGCAATAATGTATGTTTACCACCATCAGCCGCTAAGACAACACGTTGCCAAACAATATCACTCGTTCTATAGCCAGCTTTTTGCCAGCGTTCAAATAACGGATCACAAGCTTTATCTTGTGACTTCCCTACTTTCCATAGTTTAGTAACCTCAGGTAAAACAACACTTTCAGGTAAACCTGAAGCGAGCCTGAATTCAAGATATTGACACCTCAGTGCAGCATTACTCGTTGGCTTATAAGCTTGTAAAAACAGTAACCCCTGTTTTTTCTTTGCTAAATGTTTTAGCCATTTTTTTCGTAATGGCCAATCTAATGGTGTGCCTTCATATTTTTTTAGAAATTCATTTATTTCTACGCCATTTGATATACGTATATCATTCAGCAAACGTTTTTGATCTAAATAGGGTTGGAGTGGATAATAATGAAGTTGATTATACAGTTGCTTGTATTGAGCTGATGTAGCCTTTTTTATTAACTTTTCTGCTTTAATAAACTGCTGTTGTTGAACTTTGTCTACAATTAGTTTCAATGGTTCATCTGAAAATACAAAAGAGCTATACCCAAAAACTAGCAAAACTAATAAAAATTTATGTACTAAATTAATCGTCATTGATCATATTTATCATTCTGTTTTCAATATATATCAGTATATACCTAAACCGTTATAAAATGCATGACTCAACCACTATTTAAACATCATTAACTAATAGTTAAATTAATACAGTATAATAGTTAAAAATATGTACTTTGTTCATCATATAATCTCAATTTTTATTCAATTTAAAGTACAATATCTCTAGCTTTATTATTTTAATTACCTTTATGTTAGATACTATTCCGAAAACAACTGATCACACACTTGATGCTATGGGCTTACGCTGTCCTGAACCTGTAATGATGGTGCGCTTAAAGATCAGAAAAATAGCCTCTGGAGAAACACTACTTATTAAGTGTGATGATCCTTCAACAACGCGTGATATACCGAGTTTTTGTAGATTTATGGAACATGAACTTATTGCGAAGAGGGTTGATGAAAAGCCTTATTTATTTGTTATCAAGAAGAACTAAATAAAGACTATTTAAGTTCTTCTTGTTTGTTAAGTCACTAACTTTTATTTTCTATGCTGGTAATTCTAATTTTTTTAGCATAACAAACAATTTATCTTTTAATTTGAGACGTTCCTTTTTCCTCATTTCAATATAGTCATCGCTTGTGTTTTCAACACCCTGCTCTATACGATGAACTTCCTGATTAATTTCATGATACTCAGTAAATAAGCGCGAAAAGTGATTATCATTCATTTTTAAGTGATGGATTTCATCATTAAACTCTGGAAATTCGTGGTGTAAATCGTGTTTTTGTAACTCCATTATATTCTCCTTTCTATCGTTTATTTCGTTAAGCTTTATCTCTTTTCATTCTTACTTTACGCCTTTATTTCTTTCAGTTTTTGATCTAGCTCAAAGGTAGGATTTATTATTTTTGTTTTTAACAACAACCTTGTTTACACGATAATACCTTGAGCTTTTTACTTTCTAATTTTCACAGGTATTTTAAATTTCATGCAATAAAAAAGGGCATAAATATGCCCTTTTATCTTTAGTTTTCAGTTAATGTTACAGCATTGAAATATCAGCTATAGCAAAGAAACTATTACGTATTTCATTAAGTAAGGTTAAACGGTTCACTTTAACAGCTTCATCATCACTCATAACCATTACATTATCAAAAAAGGTATCAATTGGTGCTTTTAACTGAGCTAGCTCAGTTAATGCTGCTTGATAATCCTTTTGAGTCATTAGTGGTGCTACTTTCAAACTAATCTCTTGGAAAATATTAGCAAGATCTTTTTCAGCTTGTTCATTTGCTAAATCTGTTTTAAAAGATTCATATAACTGACCATCAAATTTAGCAAGAATATTTCCAACTCGCTTATTTGCTGCTGCTAAGGTTGCAGCCTCAGCAAGCTCACCAAAGAACGTAACAGCCTTAATACGCTTATCAAAGTCTAATGGTGCACTCGGTTTATTTGCAAGTACAGCTTGAATTACATCAATTGCAATTCCTTGTTCTTGGTAAAATGCACGGAAGCGTCCCATAATGAAATCGAATACATTTTCAGCCGTATTCTCATTAACAAGCTTGTCACCAAATAACTCAATACTTTCTTTGATTAGTGCTTTAAGATCTAAATCAAGCTGTTTTTCGATAATAATACGAATAACACCTATAGCCGCTCTTCTAAGCGCAAATGGGTCTTTATCACCTTTAGGAGGTTGATTAATACCAAATATGCCTACTAAGGTATCAATTTTATCACTGATTGCGACTGCGCAGCCAATTGTAGCCTCAGGCAAAGCATCACCAGCATAACGAGGACGATATTGATCTTCTAATGCTTGAGCTATAGCTTCATTCTCACCATCATTACGTGCATAGTACTTACCCATAGTTCCCTGTATTTGAGGAAACTCTAGTACCATGTCTGATAATAAGTCCGTTTTACTCAACAAGCCTGCTCTGTAAGCATCATCACTATTTTCTTCTAATTGAGAAGCAATTACGCGACTTAAATCAGCAATACGCATTGATTTATCTTTAAGTGTGCCCAATTGTTTTTGAAATAATACAGACTCAAGCGCTGTCAATCTTGATTCAAGCGTTTGTTTTTTATCTGTTTTAAAGAAAAACTCTGCATCAGCTAAGCGAGGACGGATAACTTTTTCATTACCAAAAATAACCTGCTGCGGATCTTTAGACTCTATATTAGAAACAAATATAAATTTATTTACCAAGGTGCCATCATTGTTAGTGACTGGGAAATATTTCTGGTGATCCTTCATTGAGTAAATTAAAGGTTCTGCTGGTACATTTAGAAAATCTTCATCGAATGTACCTACTAAGGTAACTGGCCATTCTACTAAAGAAGTTACTTCTTCTAATAAGTCTTCATCAATTAAAGCAACTGCATTAATACCTTTTTCAGCTTCTCTAATTTGCTCAACTATTTTATTTTGGCGTGCTTGATAATCAACTTCTACATACGCCTTTAAAAGCTCAGATTGATATTCGTCTGCATGTTTAAGTGTGATTAAACCTTCATGATGAAAGCGATGACCTTGAACTTGATTACTTGAGTCTACACCCAATGCTGAGCCTGCAATAACTTTATCACCATACATCATTGTTAATGTATGCACAGGTCTAATAAATTGTGTTCGTTCTGAGCCCCAACGCATAGGTTTTGCAATTGGTAATTTACCTAATGATGAAACAACAATATCAGGCACTAATTCATGCACTGTTTTGCCTGTTACAGTTGCTTTATGTAAAAGCCACTCACCTTTTGGAGTTACTAATCTTTCTGCTTGTTCTACTGTGATACCATTTGAGCGTGCCCAACCCATAGCGGCTTTACTTGGTTGGCCTTGCTCATCAAAAGCAACATTTACTGCTGGCCCTCGTTTTTCAACAACCTTATCAGCTTGTCTATCACTTAAACCTTCTACGCGAATAGCTAAACGGCGAGGCGTCGCAAACCATTTAATGTCTGAATAATTTAAGTCGATACTATCAAGTTGGCTTTTTACATTATCATAAAATGCAGTCACTAATGTTTTTAGTGACATTGGTGGTAACTCTTCTGTACCTAATTCAATCAGGAGCGTTTCGTTATTCATTATTTATCTCCTTTAGCTGAATTTTCTTTATCTTTACACAATGGAAAGCCTAGCTCTTCACGTTTAACATAATATGCTTCAGCAACTGCTTTTGATAAAGTACGCACTCTTAATATATAACGTTGTCGTTCTGTAACAGAAATAGCATGACGAGCATCAAGTAAATTAAATGCATGTGAGGCCTTCATTACTTGCTCATATGCTGGTAATGGTAAGTTGGCTTCAATTAATTTTTGGCTGTCTTTTTCACATTGATCAAATTGCACAAAAAGCGCATCAACATCTGCGTGTTCAAAGTTATAAGTTGATTGTTCAACTTCATTTTGATGAAAAACATCACCGTAATAAACGGTTCCCATAGGGCCATCAGTCCAAACCAAATCATAAATGCTATCTACATTTTGAATATACATTGCTAAACGTTCTAAACCGTATGTGATCTCGCCCGTTACCGGCGTACACTCTAAACCACCAACTTGTTGGAAATAAGTAAATTGAGAAACTTCCATACCGTTAAGCCATATTTCCCAACCTAACCCCCATGCACCCAATGTTGGTGACTCCCAGTTATCTTCAACAAAACGAATATCATGAACAAGAGGATCGATACCTAACTCTTTTAGCGAGTTAAGGTATAGCTCTTGAATATTTTTTGGAGATGGTTTTAGCATTACTTGAAATTGGTAGTAATGTTGTAAACGATTTGGATTTTCACCATACCTACCATCAGTAGGTCGTCGAGATGGCTGTACATAAGCACTGCTTATTGGCTCAGGACCTATTGATCTTAAGAATGTCATTGGGTGAAATGTTCCTGCCCCAACCTCTAAATCTAATGGTTGTACGATAACGCAACCTTGACGTGACCAAAAATCTTGCAACTGCAAAATTAAGCCCTGAAACGTTTTACAATTGAAACTAGTCATGGGTGTTCAAATTCACTTTTGATTAAATTACAATTTTATTGATATTGTAATGCCTAAAAAATACACCCAGTAATGATGACCGGGTATGTTATATATTTAACTATATTATTCTTTCATAGTTGTGTATTTAAAAGTCTAAATTAGAAACTTTCAATGCATTTTCTTCGATGAAATTACGACGGGGTTCAACATGATCACCCATTAGCGTTGTAAATAATTGATCTGCAGCTATTGCATCTTCAATCGTTACTCTCAACATACGTCTTGTATCTGGATCCATTGTGGTTTCCCATAATTGCTCCGGATTCATTTCACCTAGCCCTTTATAGCGCTGTATATATTGACCACGCTTAGATTCAGCCATCAACCAATTCAACGCTTCTTCAAAGCTTGTCACTGGCTTAGTTTTCTCACCACGTTTAACATATGCTCCTTCTTCCATTAAACCATTAATAGCATCGTTTAATGAAATAATTGCTGAAAACTCTGATGATTGGATAAAATCATAACTACAGTTGTAGACTTTATCTATACCATGTTGACGAACATTAAATTGTGGGTAATAGATATTACGCTCAATATCATGCTCTACACTGACAGTATAAATCGATCCATTACCATCCTGATTATCCAACTGAGTAATTAAATCAATTGACCAAGCTTCAACCTTAGCTTTATCTGAAAAATCAGTTATAGCTATATTTTCGCTGTAAATCATTTTCTCTAGAATATCACTTGGAATTTGTCTTGAAATTCTCTTAATAATATCCATTGTTGTACGGTATTGATTTACTAATTGTTCAAGCGCTACACCTGCAATAGCCGGTGCACCTTCATTCACATGAACACTTGCATTATCTAATGCTAACGTTGTTAGGTACTCTGTTAATCCTTCATCATCTTTAATATAACGTTCTTGTTTACCTTTTTTCACTTTATATAAAGGAGGCTGAGCAATAAATATATGGCCCCTTTCCATTATTTCAGGCATTTGGCGATAGAAGAATGTTAGTAGTAAAGTACGTATGTGTGAACCATCCACATCAGCATCAGTCATAATGATAATACTATGATAACGAAGTTTCTCAGGATTATATTCATCGCGACCTATACCACAACCTAGTGCAGTAATCAGTGTACCTACCTCTTGCGATGATATCATTTTATCAAAGCGAGCTTTTTCAACGTTTAGAATTTTACCTTTTAATGGCAAGATAGCCTGATTTTTACGGTTACGTCCCTGCTTGGCTGAACCACCAGCAGAGTCCCCTTCCACAATATAAATTTCAGAAAGAGCAGGATCTTTTTCCTGACAATCAGCTAATTTACCAGGTAAGCCAGCAATGTCTAGTACACCTTTACGACGTGTCATTTCACGAGCTTTGCGAGCTGCTTCACGAGCTCTAGCTGCATCAACAATTTTCATTATTATTGTACGTGCTATCGCTGGGTTTTCTAATAAGTATTCACCTAGCTTTTCTCCCATAGCCTGCTCAACTGCAGTTTTAACTTCTGATGAAACTAGTTTATCTTTTGTTTGTGAAGAAAATTTAGGATCTGGAACTTTCACTGATATAACAGCAGTTAAACCTTCACGTGCATCATCTCCCGTTGCACTTGTTTCGGTACTTCCTTTTTTGCTTTTATTTAAGCCTTCTTTAACCATGTATGAATTCAACGTTCTAGTTAAAGCTGTTCTAAAGCCACTTAAATGAGTTCCGCCATCTTTTTGTGGAATATTATTGGTAAAACAGAATATATTTTCTTGGAAACCATCATTCCATTGCATAGCAACTTCAACAACTATTCCATCTTCACGTGTTAAATCAAAATAAAATATCTCTTCATTAACAGATGTTTTATTCGTATTTAAATAATCAACAAATGCCTGTATTCCACCTTCATAATGAAAATGGTCTTCTCGGCCTTCTTCTCGCTCATCAATTAAACGGATAGAAACACCTGAGTTTAAAAATGATAATTCACGGATACGTTTAACTAAAATGTCATAGTGGAACAATACATCTGAGAATGTTTCTTCGCTTGGCCAAAATCTAACTTCAGTTCCGGTTCTATCACTTTCGCCAACCTCTTTTAGTGGGGCTTCAGGTTCACCTATATGATAAAATTGTTCATACAGTTTCCCTTCTCGACGGATATTTAATTTCAATTTTTTACTTAATGCATTTACTACTGAAATACCAACACCGTGAAGACCACCAGAAACTTTATAGCCTGAATCTTCTCCACCAAATTTACCACCAGCATGAAGAACGGTCATAATTACTTCTGCAGCAGAAACACCTTCTTCTGGATGAATTTCTGTAGGTATACCCCGTCCATCATCTTGTACGGATACTGAGCCATCCAAATGTATTGTCACAATAATGTCAGAACAGTGTCCTGCTAGTGCTTCATCAATTGAGTTATCTAAAACTTCAAAAACCATATGATGTAAACCAGTACCATCATCGGTATCACCAATATACATTCCAGGTCTTTTACGTACCGCATCAAGTCCTTTTAGTACTTTAATACTGGACGAGCCATAATCATTTTCTACTGTCATAGTTTTAGCCTATTCACTCTATATTGCTTTTCTGATAAATATATTCAGAATCGTCGGGATACTTCTCTAATACTTTACCATGTTTCACGTGAAACATGCTGTATTTTCTATTGCCATCATCACCTAAAAAAGGTGTTAAAGCACTTGAATCTATTGCTGTAATAATTACTTGGCAATCTAACCTTTCTATAGCCTTTGATAGTACAGAACGTGAATTAATATCTAATTCAGCACCTATATCATCAATTAATAAAATTGGTTTTACTAACTTAACTCTTGCGATAAAACTGGCTTGAGCAAAAGTTAATGCTAGTAAAAACAACTTTTGTTGTCCTCTAGATAATTGTGTTTCGATAGATTTTTTATCAAGAAGAAATTTCACATCGAACTTATGAGCTCCATAAAGGCTATATCCAAAAGCCATTTCACGATCTTTATTCTTATTTAAAACTTCAAACAATTTGCTTTTTTGAGGCCATCCCTGTAAATACTGAACAGTGACCCTTTCTGTCAAACTTGGTAAAAGAATAGATAACCATACATCAAGCTCGGTGATTATTTCAGAAACATATCCACCTCTTAAATTTGAGACCTCTTCTGACAGCGCGCAAAATTTTTCTGTCCAATACGGTAATGTTGACTGATTTAGTGGAACTAAATTTTTAACATCAAGCCGAATGTTAGCATTACGTTGTTTTAATACTTTATTGAATGATTTCCAAACAGTTGAAAAATCATGTTTCACGTGAAACATGCCTAAATCAATAAAGCGTCTTCTCTCCTTTGGTCCACCAAAAAACAATTTAAAACTTTCTGGAGTAACTATTTGTATAGCAATATTTTTAGCTAATACTGATAATCTATTATAGCCTTGACCATCAATTCTGATATTAGTTAAACCTGTACTTATATCCCTACTTAACCCTAATTGTTGATCATTGTTATCTTTTATACTTACAACAAAGTTATGAGTGTCGTGACAAGCTAATGAGTCAACTTTACTTGTTCTAAAAGACTTACCATGACCAATATAAAATAAAGCTTCAAGTAAGCTACTTTTACCACTTCCGTTATCACCAATAATAAAGTTAAGTTGTGGATGAAAACTAATACTGGATGGGGATAAATTACGGAAATTTAGAGTAGTTAATTTTAAAACGCTCATACTAAATTATACTTAACTAAATCTTATAAGCGCATTGGCATAACAACGTAAAGCGCCTCACCCGAGTTATCTCCTTCAATTACAACACTTGAGTTAGCATCAGCTAAAGTGAACTTTACCTGCTCATCCTTGATTGCGCTAAGCACATCAAGAACATAACTTACATTGAAGCCGACTTCTAAGTTCTCATATGGAAAGTCTATTTCTAACTCTTCTTCTGCTTGTTCTTGCTCTGGGTTATTAGCTGTAATTTTTAATAAAGAGTTAGAAAAATTTAATCGAACTCCCTTAAATTTTTCATTAGAAAGAATAGAAGCACGAGATAATACCTGACGTAATTGTTCTTTGTCTGTGACAAATATCTTATCACCATTGCGTGGTAATACTCTGCGATAATCAGGAAAGCGACCGTCTACTAGTTTACTGGTGAATGAAAATTCACTATCGATGATTCTGATATGATTGGATCCCAAATAAACTTGAACATCTTCATCAACTGGAGAGAGTAATCGTATTATTTCTAAAATACCTTTTCTCGGGACAATAACTTGTCTCGCAGGTAACGATAAAGAATCATTAGCAATTTTACATATAGCCAAACGGTGACCATCAGTAGCAACAGAGCGAATTTCATTCCCTTCACTTTCTATAGACATACCATTTAGATAATAACGAACATCTTGGTTGGCCATAGAAAAGTGAGTACTTTCTATCAACCGTAATAACTCAGATTTTAATATCTTAAATTCAACATCACCCTTCCATTCTTCAATATTAGGAAAGTCGGTTGCAGGTAAAGTAGAAAGAGAGTAACGACTTCGGCCAGAAGATAATTTAACTGTATCGGCTTCAGCGATAAAAGTAATAATAGAGTTTTCTGGTAAGCTTTTGCAAATATCTAGCAGTTTACGTGCGGGAATTGTCAGCTTACCATGATCGCCTTGATTATCTATATCAGCATAAGCAACCATTTCTAACTCTAGATCAGTAGCGGTTAACGTAAGTAAAGTGGCACCTACATCGAAAAGTATATTGCCTAAAATTGGTAAAGTACTTTTACGCTCAACCGCACCAGAAACTAACAATAACGGTTTGAGTAATAACTCTCTATTAATTGAAAACTTCATCTATATTCCTGCTTTTACTATAATTATTATTTTTAAGAAATCACACGCTAACGATAAATATTTTAGCACTTAAGACTTATATATCAAGATGAAAGAGTTCTGATTAAATTAGAATAATCTTCTTTGATATCATGGAGTTCTTCTCGCAATGATTTAACCTTACGACAAGCATGAAGAACAGTAGTATGATCCCTTCCACCAAATGCATCACCTATTTCAGGTAAGCTATGATTTGTTAGCTCTTTAGATAATGCCATTGCCAATTGACGAGGTCTAGCAACAGATCTGTTTCTACGTTTTGACAAAAGATCTGCTACCTTTATTTTGTAATACTCGGCTACAGTACGCTGAATATTATCTATAGTTACTAACTTATCTTGTAAAGCTAATAAATCTCGTAAAGCTTCTCTAACAAAGTCTATTGTAATTGCGCGACCAGTAAAGTTTGCATTAGCTATAACTCTATTAAGGGCCCCTTCTAACTCTCGAACGTTAGAACGTAAACGTTTAGCAATAAAAAAAGCGACTTCATCTGCAAGATTAATATTACTTTCTTGAGCTTTTTTCTTTAATATTGCTACTCGAGTTTCTAATTCTGGGGGCTCAATAGCTATAGTTAATCCCCAGCCAAAGCGAGATTTCAAACGATCTTCAACAGCAACTTCTTTAGGATAACGATCACTTGTTAATATAATCTGTTGATTTCCTTCAAGTAAAGCATTAAAGGTATGAAAAAACTCTTCTTGTGTTCTATCTTTACCAGCAAAGAACTGAATATCATCAATTAATAACGCATCAACACTTCTATAATATTGCTTAAACTTTTCCATCTCATTATTTTGAAGTGCTTTTACCATATCCTGTACAAATCTTTCAGAATGCATGTAAGCAATTTTTGCATTTGGATTGGTTTCTAAAATAGCATTACCAACAGCGTGTAATAAATGTGTTTTACCTAAGCCAGTTCCACCATAAATAAATAGTGGGTTATAAGCTGCACCGGGATTATCAGCAACTTGAGAAGCTGCAGCTCTAGCTAATTGGTTAGACTTACCTTCGACAAAGTTGTCAAAAGTATACTTAACTCTTACATTCGCTTTTTTTGGAAGGCCTGAACTAACTTCGCTTACTGGTGCCACCTTACTATTTTTACTAAAGGGAGTACTTGAAGTAGGTGCTGTGTTATTACTCGTAGCAACAGGCTTTACAGGTTTACTACCAACATCAAATTTAAGTAAGTAAGCTTCCTCACCATCAGTCATGGTTATTAACTCATTGATACGGTTAACATATTTATCCCTAACCCAATCAAGAACAAAGCGATTAGGTGCGTAAAGAGTTAACACATTATCAGTTACTACACATTGTAGTGGTCTAATCCACATACTAAACTGCTGTGTAGGCAATTCTTCTTGAAGAACAGCAAGGCAACGTTGCCAAAGTGAGTGTTCCAACCAAAACTCCAAAGGAAAGTGATCTTATCAGTCTGCGAGCTATCTTCAATATTAATAAAGAGCAATACTATTTAAAATTTAAACAATATTGACTGAAAATTAATAAAAAAATAGTGAACTTGAAAAGTTAGCACAAACGATGATTTTTATTATGTACGACCATTATCTCTATACTTATCCACAAGTGCAATAAACTGAGACAACTATTATCAATTATTTTTGTACTAAATAAATTACCAGCTAATAATTACCAGATATCCTGTGCTATTACAGATAATAGAGCGGTAAAACAATTTTGAAAACACTTAAATTGTATCTGTATGAGAATGTATTTTAGTCAAAAAATAATGATACCTGTGGATATTTTTATATAAACGACAAAATAAATGGAGAACGCATACCGTTAGATACGATCAAAAGGATCCTCCTAAAGATCATTTATAAATAAGAGAATATAAATTATTGACAATAGAATGGTAAAGCCTTAAAATTCGCCCTCATTTTTTAGACCTGTGTGCTCATATGGCTTTTTTGTCAGGGCAACAACAACCGACGGATTAGCGTAATGAAAAGAACATTTCAACCTAGCGTATTAAAGCGTAAGCGTAACCACGGATTCCGTGCTCGTATGGCAACTAAGAATGGCCGTGCTGTTATAGCACGTCGCCGTGCTAAAGGCCGTGCTCGTCTTAGCGCTTAATCTTAAACCTTTTTCTTAATAAGAAATAAGACTTAAGATATGGTAACCAATAAAGTTACTTATGAATTTAATCGGGAGTCACGTCTGTTGACTCCCGGTCACTTTCAATCTGTATTCAAAAAACCAATTCGTTTTGGTTCATCTCACTTTACAATTCTTGTAACACCTTCTAATTTACCCAATGATTCTTGTAAAAATAATCGTTTAGGCTTAGCGATTGCTAAAAAACGTGTAAAGCTTGCCGTGCAACGAAATAGAGTCAAAAGAATTATTAGAGAAAGCTTTCGTTTAAATCAACATGACTTACCTGCTATCGATATGGTGGTAATGGTAAAATCAGGTATTGATCAGCTAGACAATACAGAAATAAATAAACAATTATCAAAGATATGGCGAAAAATAAATCAGCGCCACAAAAAGTAGCAATAACTTTAATAAAAGGTTATCAGCGCTTTCTAAGTCCAATATTGGGCTCAAATTGTAGATTTTATCCAACCTGCTCTTGTTATGCTATTGAGGCAATAGATCGTTTTGGGGTTGCTAAAGGTGGTTTGCTTGCAAGTAAGCGTATATTAAAGTGCCATCCACTTAATGAAGGTGGAGAAGATCCTGTTCCACTAAAAAGAGATGATAAATAAAGCTTGTGCTACTACAGTAATACTATATTTTAGTCTACATATTTTAAAAGGTAGTTGGTTAACTCGCTAACGTATACTAAAATGCTTTGAAATAATTAAATGCAGAGGGTTATCACCCCCTGTCAACACAAAAGAAGAGAAATAAACCTTATGGAATCTCAACGCAGTCTGCTATTTATTGCGCTTATGGTTGTTACTTACTTATTATTTAGTCAGTGGCAATTAGAAAATGCTCCAGCAGTTGAACAATCAAGCTTAAATCAAGCAACATCAACAAAGCAAAATGCTAATGGAGACTTTGTTCCTGAATCATCAGACGCTAACGCACCATTAGCAACAGCAACACATTCAGATGCAAAATTAGTAACTGTAACAACAAACACTTTAATTGTTAAAATTAACACACAAGGTGGTGATATTGTTGATGCAAAATTACGTAAATACGATACAGAGCAAGGCAACGGTATCCCATTTACAATTTTACAAAATGGGAACCAAAAATACATTGCTCAAAGTGGTTTAACAGGTGCGAATGGCGTAGATAGAGTAGTTAAAGGACGCCCAATTTATAACAGTGCCCAATCAAGCTATGAAGTAACGACAGATGACTTAACTGTAGATTTATCTTTTCAAGATGAACAAGGCTTATTGGTTACTAAACGCTTCTTATTTAAAGCTGATAGCTACAGCATAAATGTTGATTATGTTATTGATAACAACACTGCAAACAGTGTTTCAGTACAGATGTACGGACAGCTAAAACAATCAACTCTTAAAGATACTTCAACTGGTATGTTACCAACGTATCGTGGTGCTGCATTCTCAACTAATGAAGACCGTTATGAAAAATATGATTTCGACGACATTAGTGAAGCAAACTTAAACAAAACAACTCCAGGCGGTTGGGTTGCCATGCTTGAGCATTACTTTGTTTCAGCTTGGGTACCAAATGCTCAGGAAAATAATCAACTTTACACTAGTTACAGTAATAATCTTGAAGCAGTAGTAGGTTTCAAAGCACCAGCAATCACTATTGATGCAGGCCAGCAAGGTAACACTTCAGCAATATTCTACGTAGGCCCAAAAGATCAAGAAGTACTAGAAAAAATAGCACCTAATTTAGATTTAACAATCGACTATGGTTTTTTATGGATGATTAGCCAACCACTATTCTGGTTACTATTGAAAATTCAAAGCTTTGTGTCTAACTGGGGTGTTGCCATTATTATTATCACCTTAATTGTTAAAGGTGGCATGTACCCTCTTACCAAAGCACAATATACATCGATGGCTAGAATGCGTGAATTAGCACCTAAAATGGCCAAGCTAAAAGAACGTTTTGGTGATGACAAGCAAAAAATGTCTCAAGCAACAATGGAAATGTATCGTAAAGAAAAAGTAAATCCAGCCGGTGGTTGTTTACCACTTCTTTTACAAATGCCTATTTTCTTAGCATTATATTGGGTATTCCTGGAAAGCGTAGAGTTACGTCACGCACCATTTGTATTCTGGATTCAAGACTTATCAGCTATGGACCCATACTTTGTATTACCTATTTTAATGGGTATTAGTATGTATGTAATGCAAAAGCTACAACCAATGACAATACAAGATCCAATGCAACAAAAGATAATGCAATATATGCCAGTTGTATTCTCAATATTTATGGCTTGGTTCCCGTCTGGTTTAGTACTTTACTGGTTTATCAGTAACTTAATTTCAATCACACAAATGAAAATAATTTTCAGTGGAATTGAAAAGAAAAAGTTAGCTGCTGAAAAAGCATAGAAATACCTGTACAAATAAATAAATTCAAAAAGCGATTTCTTGTAGAAGAAATCGCTTTTTTGTTACTTGCTTCTAAATAAAGTAAAATACTCGCAATTAGTTATTCAGTTATTAAAACAACATCATGACATCAACATTTAGTGAAAAAAGTACTATTACAGCACAAGCAACTGCTCCTGGCAGAGGCGGCGTAGGTATTATTCGAGTTTCAGGGCCTGAAGCAAAAAATGTGGCAAAAGCAATTTTAGGTAAGGTACCGGAAGTAAGAAAGGCAGAATATTTATCTTTTACCGATGGAAATAATCAAACATTAGATCAAGGTATAGCGCTTTTTTTTCAAGCACCTAACTCTTTTACCGGAGAAGATGTAATTGAATTTCAAGGCCATGGTGGCCCAGTAATTTTGGATATGTTACTCAATGCAATTCTTGCTTTGCCTAAAATTAAAATGGCAAAACCAGGTGAATTCAGTGAACAAGCTTTTCTTAATGACAAACTCGATTTAACACAAGCAGAAGCTATTGCAGACTTAATTAACTCAAGTTCAGAACAAGCCGCTCGCTCTGCCCTACACTCGCTTCAAGGTGATTTTTCTAAACTAGTAAATGAAATGGTTGAAAGCATAATTCATCTTCGTATGTATGTTGAGGCCGCTATTGACTTTCCAGAAGAAGAAATTGATTTTTTGGCTGATAAAAAGGTAGTAACTGATTTAAAAGCAATAATAGATCAAGTTGAAGGTGTGCAAAAACAAGCGCAGCAAGGAAGTATTATTCGTGAAGGTATGCGCGTAGTTATTGCAGGGCGCCCTAATGCTGGAAAATCTAGCCTATTAAACGCACTGAGCGGCAAAGAGTCTGCCATTGTTACAGATATTGCAGGAACCACTCGTGATGTATTATCAGAACAAATTCACATAGATGGTATGCCTCTACACATTATCGATACTGCTGGTTTACGTGAAAGTGACGATAAAGTTGAGCAAATAGGAATTGAACGTGCTTGGCAAGAAATAGAACAAGCAGATCGGGTTTTATTAATGGTAGATGCAAGTGAAAACCATGGCATATTAGAAGATGAACAAGATATCAAAGATTACTATCCTGAATTCTTTGAAAAATTACCAAGCAACATTGGTTTAACATTAATTCGCAACAAAGCTGATATCAATCAATCCATTGATCAAAGCCAAATGGGATTAAATGAGTTTACGGATAAAAACCAAATCAAACATACTGCTATAACCTTATCTGCAAAAACAAATGCTGGTGTAGATAGCTTGAAAGACCACTTAAAACAGATAATGGGTTACCAAGGTAGTACTGAAGGTGGCTTTATGGCTAGAAGACGTCATTTAACGGCTTTAAGCAATACACACCATCACTTAATTAATGGACTAGATCAACTTGAATCTTATGTTGCAGGAGAAATACTCGCGGAAGAATTAAGGATATGCCAACAAGAATTAGATCAAATCACAGGAGAATTCACCAGTGATGATCTTTTAGGTAAAATTTTCAGCTCATTCTGTATCGGTAAATAGAAAAAATATTAATAGCTTGATGTTTATTAGTACAAAAATATCAAGCTTTCTATGACTAGCAATTTAATACATATCAAAAATTACAATTTACCCACCCTATCAGTGAGTGACTTTTTATACTCAAATTTACAGGCATTATATACGCTTTCTGATATTTCATTACCAAAACATCGTGTATGAATAAACTCGCCTTCCCTTTCATAAACACTTGAATTATAAAGTATATACTTTATTTCATGCTTACCATAAACCATAGCAGGAAAATTAGAAAAAGATTCAAGCTTACTCAGCTTATTCATCATTTGCTCTAAACATGACTTATCAAATTGAAACTCAGATACATGATGGCCAATATACTCTTCTTCTGTGTAGCCTAACATTCTCAATTCATGTTCATTAGCGTATTTAATAATGCCTTCAGACGAAACGGTATGAATTCCAATATTTGAATTTTTAATAAAGTCTAAGGCTTTTTCTATAAGCATTAGGGTAACCACCTCAATCAACTTATTCCAAATTAAGTATATTCAAAATTATTGAGCAGGTAAAACTTTACTCATACTTTATCACTTAATATTGCTATGATTGATAAGCAAATTAGAAGCTAAACAACACAGATATATAAACAAATTAGAAGCTAAACAACACAGATATATAAACAACTAGAGACTCAAGAGGTATTTATAACATAAGTTATTTGGCCCTTACTTTGTTACTTCAACCATAAAAATATAAGTTAATTTAACTAAGATAAGAGATTACAATAGCCATAAAATTAACTATTGGAAATTGCAAAAATGAGCTCATTTCAAATTATTGTTGGGAGTATGCTTGGCGGAACAGAATATGTTGCTGAAGCTTGCGAAGAACAACTAAATACACTAAACCATCAAACAAATTTACATTTAAAACCTGATTTCACCACGATCCTCAGCGACACTTTTGCTCAAGATATAGACAAAAAACCTATTTGGCTAATTTGTACATCAACTCATGGCGCTGGCGAGTTGCCTGACAACATTCAGGCTTTTGTGAGAGATCTCAAAGATTGTGAACAAGATCTATCCTCAATTAGTTTTATGATCATAGCGATCGGAGATTCAAGCTATGATACATTTTGCAAAGCCGGTGTAGATATAAATAACATATTAAAAACAAAAGGTTGCAAAGAGATATTAGAAATTAAAATGCTAGACATGAGTCAAGAAATAGATCCTGAATTACTGGCACAACAATGGTTAGAACAAAAAGAAGATCACTTAAAGTGATCTTACTAATAACTTACCCACAAGATAGATCACAATTTTAAACTATTGTGGGTAAATTAGTGAATAAACTATTAATTTAAACTTATTATTCAGTTATTAACTTTATAAACAAATTAGACTGTGTATAACTAGCCTTTTTGATCAAGGCTTATTTGTTAGTTGATCAAGGATTGATCACAAAGTTATCATTTATATAAAACCATGATCTATAAAGCAAAAAATAACTTACACACAGAAAAACCGTTCCTTAATAAGTAATAGTAATAAGATCTCTATAAAGATCTTATAATATATTAGTAAGATCACTAGCAGATCTTTTTAATCATTTGATCGTTTCCCTCAAGACAAAAAAGCGCTAAAATATGTCTCCTGATTTTTCAAATCACTTTTTAATTAAAAATGAATTCCTAAAGGTTTAGATTTATGTGGTATCAAGAATTTTATGATGTAATCGTTGTTGGTGGAGGCCATGCAGGCACAGAAGCTGGGCTAGCTTCTGCACGAATGGGTTGCAAAACGTTACTGCTTACCCATAATATCGATACGCTAGGCCAAATGTCTTGTAATCCTGCAATTGGTGGAATTGGCAAAGGCCACTTAGTAAAAGAAATTGATGCCTTGGGTGGATTAATGGCTACAGCGATTGATCATAGTGCTATTCAATTTAGAACATTAAACAGTAGCAAAGGCCCAGCAGTTCGAGCCACACGTGCTCAAGCCGATCGAGCTTTATATCGATCTTTTGTACGTCAAACTTTAGAAAACCAAGAAAACTTAACAATTTTCCAACAACCTTGTGATGATCTAATTTTAGAAAACGATCGTGTTGTTGGTGTCTCAACTCAAATGGGACTAAAATTTAAAGCTAAGACAGTTGTATTAACGGTAGGAACCTTCCTTTCTGGCTTGATACATATTGGTTTAAATAATTATGAAGGTGGTCGAGCTGGAGATCCTGCTAGTATCAACTTAGCTGCAAAAATGCGCGATATGCCATTTAGAATGGATCGTTTAAAAACTGGTACACCACCGCGATTAGATGCAAGATCTTTAGACTTTTCTGTTATGGAAGAACAACCAGGTGATACACCACAACCTGTTTTTTCGTTTATGGGTTCACAAAAAGATCATCCAGAGCAAATTTCTTGTTATATCACACATACAAATGAGCAGACTCATCAGCATATTCGTGAAGGTCTTGATCGTTCACCGATGTATACCGGTGTTATTGAAGGAATAGGCCCACGTTACTGCCCTTCTATTGAAGATAAAATAACGCGTTTTGCAGATAAACAATCTCATCAGATCTTCGTTGAACCTGAAGGATTAACGACTCATGAAATTTATCCAAATGGTATTTCAACGAGTCTTCCCTATGACGTGCAACTAAATATGGTTCGTTCAATTAAAGGATTTGAAAATGCTTTTATTACCCGTCCAGGTTATGCAATTGAGTATGATTATTTTGATCCACGAGACCTAAAACAATCATTAGAAAGTAAATTTGTAGAAAACCTTTATTTTGCTGGTCAAATTAACGGAACTACTGGTTATGAAGAAGCAGGAGCTCAAGGGCTGATTGCAGCAACAAATGCAGCAAACCGTGTAAAAGGTAAAGATGAATTTACTTTGGGTCGAGATCAAGCTTACATGGGCGTTTTAATTGATGACTTGTCTACGCTAGGCACCAAAGAACCTTATAGAATGTTCACATCACGTGCTGAATATCGCTTATTGTTACGTGAAGATAATGCAGATATTCGCTTAACTGAAAAAGGTCGTGAAGTAGGCTTAGTTGATGATCTTCGTTGGAAACGTTTTAATGATAAAATGGAAAATATTGAATTAGAACGTCAACGATTAAGAGATACTTGGGTACAAAAAGATCATGCTTGTGTTGAGCAAGTGAATAAATTACTTAAAAACCCTATGAGTAAAGAAGCTAGTTTAGAAGAACTTATCCGTCGTCCAGAAGTACGTTATGAAGATTTAATGAAAATTGAAGGACTAGGCCCTGAAATATCTGATAAACAAGCATCTGAACAAATTGAAATTCAAACAAAATATGCGGGTTATATAGATCGACAGCTTGATGAAATTGCGAAGAAAAATCGTAATGAAAACACATTAATCCCCTTAGATTTTGATTATCAACAAATTTCAGGGCTTTCAAATGAGGTTGTTGCAAAGTTAAAAGATGCTCGACCAGAAACTATTGGTAAAGCTTCACGAATTTCAGGTATTACTCCAGCCGCAATTTCGTTATTATTGGTCTTCTTAAAAAAACACGGCTTATTAACTAAAATTGCTTAATAAACTTAGCCTTAATCAAAGCTGAAAAAATGACACTAACAACTGATTTACAAGCATTACTTGCAAAAACATCATTACAAATATCTGAAAAACAAGTTCAATTACTTGTTCAGTATGTAGAACTGCTACATAAGTGGAATAAAGCTTATAATTTAACCTCTGTTCGCGATCCTCAGCAAATGCTTGTGAAGCATATTATGGATAGTTTGATGGTTGGTGAAGTTTTACAAGGTGAAAACTTTATTGATGTAGGCACTGGACCTGGTCTACCTGGTATTCCATTAGCGATTTTATATCCGGAAAAGAATTTTGTATTATTAGATAGTTTAGGAAAACGAATTACTTTTTTAAGACAAGTCGTATTCCAACTAAGACTAACCAATGTTGAACCAATAAAGTCTAGAATAGAAGAGTATCATACAGAAACTCCTTTTGATGGTATTTTAAGTAGAGCCTTCTCTTCACTAAATGATATGGTTAGTTGGTGCTCACATTTAGTAACAGTTGAACATGGAAAGTTCTTTGCTTTAAAAGGACAATTCCCAAAAGATGAATTAGAACAAATACCTGACAATATAAAATTAGTCTCTAGTCATAAAATAATTGTTCCTGAGCTTATTGGCGAACGACATGTTATTGTATTGAAAAAAGTGTAGTGAATAATTATAAATCTTAAAACGAGGCGCTTGTGGGAAAAATAATTGCAGTTGCAAATCAAAAAGGTGGTGTAGGTAAAACAACAACCGCTGTTAACTTAGCTGCCTCTTTAGCTGCAACTAAACGCAAAGTGTTATTGATAGATCTTGATCCACAAGGTAATGCCACAATGGCAAGCGGTATTGATAAATATGAAGTACCGGCTACTTGTTATGAACTATTAATTGAAGAAAAAACTGTAGAGCAAGTTGCTCAAAAAGAAACCTCAGGTCTTTATGATCTTATTGCTGCAAATGCTGATGTTACTGCAGCAGAAATTAAATTAATGGAAGTTTTTGCGCGTGAGCAAAGATTAAAAACGGCTTTAGCACCTGTTAAAAGTTACTATGATTTTATTATCATAGACTGCCCTCCTTCGCTAAATATGCTTACTGTGAATGCAATGACTGCTGCTGATTCTGTGCTTGTGCCAATGCAGTGTGAATATTATGCATTAGAAGGTTTAACTGCGTTAATGGATACCATCTCTAAACTGACATCAGTGGTAAATAGTGACTTGCATATAGAAGGGATTTTACGAACTATGTATGATCCTAGAAATCGCCTTGCAAATGATGTTTCAGAGCAGTTAAAACGTCATTTTGGTGACAAAGTCTATCGTAGTGTTATTCCTCGCAATGTTCGTCTAGCTGAAGCTCCAAGCTTTGGATCTCCGGCTATGTATTATGATAAATCATCAACAGGAGCTAAAGCTTACTTAGCTTTAGCTGGGGAAGTATTACGTAGGAATACACCTGCGAGTAACTCCAATAGCGGGCCATCTACATCAGATAATGAAGCATCGACAACTGTAAAGTCAGCTGAATAAATTCAAGGAATAATATGAACACAGCAAAACGACGTGGATTAGGCCGAGGTCTTGACGCTTTACTAACTCCTCAAGTAAAAGAACCAACTATTGAAAGTGAAAAAGATAGTGTTGAATCTTTGCCTCAAGATGGTGAGCTAAGAAAAATAGCAATTAATCAGCTAGCACCAGGGAAATATCAGCCACGTAAAGATATGTCTGATGCCGCACTAGAAGAATTATCTCTTTCCATTCAATCTCAAGGTATTATTCAACCGATTGTTGTAAGACCAATTGATAAAGACGAATATGAAATTATTGCAGGTGAGCGCCGTTGGCGTGCTGCGCAATTAGCGCAACTAACAGAAGTACCTTGTTTAATTAAAGATGTACCAGATGAATCAGCAGTCGCTATTGCACTAATTGAAAATATTCAACGAGAAGATCTTAATGCAATGGAAGAAGCCATTGCATTGGAACGTCTATTAAATGAGTTTGATTTAACACATCAAGAAGTTGCTATTGCAGTTGGTAAATCTCGTACAACTATTACTAACTTATTACGATTAAACAACTTACATGATGAAGTGAAAGTTTTTCTAGAAAATGGTGATATTGAAATGGGTCATGCTCGTGCATTGCTAGCACTTGATCATGACTTACAAGCACAAGCAGCTGTTACTGTCGCAACTAAAGAACTCACTGTTCGTGAAACAGAAGCTTTGATTAAAAAAATTAAAAACCCTGAAGAAGAAAAAGCCGTAAAAGAGAAAGATCAGGTTAGTATTAATATTGAAAAAGATTTAGCGGATAAATTAGGTTTAAAAGTATCTGTTAGCCACAATCAAAAAGGTAAAGGAAAACTTGTTATCTCGTATAGTGAATTTGCGGAACTTGAAAAGTTAATAGAAAAAATTCATTAAAACTGAAAAATTTTATAGGTTCTGTAATCGCATACTAATTATATTATCTACTAATAATAAAATTTACTCATCCGATCACTAATACTTAAGAATGATATGATTTTATACTTTTGTTTATCAAGTTGATAAAAGGTCTAATCCTTTAGTCGTATTTATTAAATAAATAGTAATTATTCGAACAAAATCAGGGCTTCTATGCCCTATTTTGTTGCAAAAAAACACACGATGGGTATACTTGCGCAAACTTTTTACATTTAAAGTTTTTACTTTAAAAAGAGATATAGATTACGATCTTTTTCGTAATGTTTTATTTTGACTTTAGCTAAGAAGTAATAATGACAAATAAACTTACTGCTGCTGGAAAAAAGCTAGCATGGCAACAAAATATTATAGCCATAAGTCTTGTTTTATTATGTTCATTAATAAGTTATTTTATTTGGGGAATAGACTATACGCGGTCAATATTAGCTGCAGGCATAGTTACAATAGTTCCCAATATAGTTTTTGCACTGAAAGCATTTAAATATGCAGGTGCTAAATCGTCTAAATTAGTGGTTGAATCCTTTTTTAGCGGTGTGAAATTGAAAATGGTATTAACGGCTTTATTATTTGTACTCGCCTTCAAATTTTTAGTACTACTGCCAATACCTTTTTTTAGCATGTTTTGTATCATTATGGTTTTACCTTTATTGATGCCTTTTATAATAAAAAACAGCTGAAAATTAACAAAAGAATTATTTTTAAACTTTAATCATTAGGAACATTAATATGTCTGCTGCTGCTGAGTTAACCAGCCAAGAATATATTAAACATCATTTAACCAATTGGACTGTAGGTGAAGGTTTTTGGGCCTTACATCTTGATTCTTTAGGTTGGTCGGTGTTTTTAGGCTTTATTTTTCTTTATATCTTCCGTTCGGTTGCCAAAAAAGCAACAACGGGTGTACCGGGTAAACTGCAAGCTGGTGTTGAATTAGTTGTAGAGTTTGTTGATGATAGTGTTAAAAGCACCTTTCACGGAACAAACCCATTAATCGCACCATTATCATTAACAGTATTTGTTTGGGTATTGTTAATGAACTCAATGGATTGGGTACCAGTTGATTTTTTACCTTGGTTAATTAGTACCGTTGGTGGTGTTGATGTTTCACATGTATACATGAAGCCCGTACCAACAGCAGATCCAAACATTACGTTTGCATTAGCTCTAGGTGTATTTATCTTAACAATCTACTATTCAATTAAAGTAAAAGGTGTGAGTGGCTTTATTAAAGAGTTAACAACACAACCTTTCGGCCATTGGACTATGTATCCAATTAACTTTATTCTTGAAACAGTAACTATGCTTGCACGCCCACTTTCGTTAGCTTTACGTTTGTTTGGTAACTTATATGCAGGTGAATTGATATTCTTATTAATTGCAACAATTGGTTTATTCCAATTGCCTGTACATTTTTTATGGGCAGCGTTCCACTTGCTGGTTATCCCATTACAAGCATTTATCTTTATGATGCTTACTATTGTATATCTTAGTTTGGCACATGAAGATCACTAGATTTTTGAAATTTAGAACGACGGAGTCGGCTCATTGAGCGTAAGGCAGGATGCCTAAGAACTAATTTACATTGGCAAGGTTAGCTTTGCTAAATGGGAACAGGACGTTCCAAAGAAAATTTTTTGTACAACTTTTTTTAACTTTTAACATTAACTTTAAATTATCGGAGATAAATATGTTATTCATCGCTGTTGCGTTATTAATCGGTCTAGGTGCTTTAGGTACTGCGATTGGTTTTGGTTTATTAGGTGGCAAGTTCTTAGAGTCTGCTGCTCGTCAACCTGAATTAGCACCACAACTTCAAGTAAAAATGTTCATCGTAGCGGGTCTTATTGATGCTATCGCGATGATCGGTGTTGCGATCGGCCTATACATGTTATTCGTTCTTGCTTAATAAGTAAGTAACTAGAATTTTTAACGAATAACTAATTAGGAGGTACACAAATGAACATTAATGCCACGCTAATAGGTCAATTAATCGCATTTGTCGTATTTGTAATTTTCTGTATGAAGTTTGTATGGCCACCAATTATGGCTGCCATCGAAGCTCGTCAAGCTACTATTGCTGACGGACTTGCTGCTTCAGACCGTGCTGCAAAAGATCTTGAGCTTGCTCAAGAGAAAGCTACAGCTCAACTAAAAGAAGCTAAGTCTCAAGCCGCATCTATTGTAGATGCTGCGAAGAAACATGAAGCTAAAATTGTTGAAGAAGCTGCAGGTAAAGCACAAGCTGAGAAAGAAAAAATCTTAGCTTCTGGTCACGCAGAAATCGAAACTGAACGTAATCGTGCTAAAGAAGAACTACGCAAACAAGTTGCTGTTCTAGCTATAGCGGGTGCCGAGAAAATTCTTGAGCGTTCAATTGATGGCGCTGCACACAGCGACATCTTAGACAAACTCGTCGCTGAACTTTAAGAGGAAAGAGCTATGTCTGAATTGACAACTGTCGCTCGTCCTTACGCTAAAGCAGCGTTCGACTTTGCTGTTGAAGCTAAAGCAATGGATAGCTGGTTAAACCAGCTAGCTTTTGCTGCTGAAGTTGCACAAGATAAAACCATTATTGGTTATTTATCAGGTGGCGCTTCAGTAGAACAAGCACAAGCAATATTTTTAAATGTTTGTGGTGAGCAAGTAGACAGCCAAGGTCAAAACTTTTTAAAAGTTTTGGCAAAAAACGAACGTTTGTTGGTGCTACCACAAGTTCTTGAACAATTTGTTGAGCTTAAAGCCGACTTTGATCAAGAAGTATCTGTGGATGTAACCTCTGCTGTTGAAGTAACTGCAGAGCAAAAAACAACATTAAGCGCCGCGCTTGAAAAGCGCTTGGCACGTAAAGTAAAGCTTAATTGTATTGTTGATGCGAGTATCGTTTCTGGTTTAATTATTAAAGCTGGTGACATGGTAATTGACGGTTCTGTAAAAGGTAAATTGAACCGCTTAGCAACAACATTACAATCTTAGATAAGGGAACAGAGCATGCAACTGAATTCCACTGAAATCGCTGAACTGATCAAGAATAGAATTGAACAGTTTGACGTTGTCAGCGAAGCTCGCAACGAAGGTACTATCGTTTCTGTAACAGATGGTATTATTCGTATCAATGGCCTTGCCGATGTAATGCAAGGTGAAATGATCGAACTTCCTGGTAGCCGTTTTGCTATCGCGTTAAACCTTGACCGTGATTCGGTAGGTGCGGTAGTAATGGGCCCTTACGCTGATTTAGCGGAAGGCCAAAAAGTTAAAGGTACTGGTCGTATTTTAGAAGTACCAGTAGGTCGTGGCTTATTAGGCCGCGTAGTTAACACCCTAGGTGAACCAATTGATGGCAAAGGCCCAATTGAAAATGATGGCTTCTCTCCAGTAGAAGTTGTTGCACCAGGTGTTATCGACCGTAAATCAGTAGATCAACCAGTACAAACTGGTATCAAGTCTATTGACTCTATGATTCCAATTGGTCGTGGCCAGCGTGAATTAATCATTGGTGACCGTCAAATCGGTAAATCAGCGATTGCACTTGACGCTATCATTAACCAAAAGAACACAGGTATTAAATGTGTATACGTAGCGATTGGCCAAAAAGCTTCTACAGTAGCGAACTTAGTTCGTAACTTAGAAGAGCACGGCGCGTTATCTAACACCATCGTAGTTGTTGCCTCAGCTTCTGAAGCTGCTGCACTACAATACCTAGCACCATACTCTGGTTGTTCTATGGGTGAATATTTCCGTGACCGCGGTGAAGATGCACTAATCGTATATGATGATTTGTCTAAGCAAGCTGTTGCTTACCGTCAAATTTCATTACTTTTACGTCGTCCGCCAGGTCGTGAAGCATACCCAGGTGATGTTTTCTATCTTCATAGTCGTTTATTAGAACGTGCTGCTCGTGTAAACGAAGCATACGTTGAAAAATTCACTAACGGTGAAGTTAAAGGCAAAACAGGTTCATTAACTGCTTTACCTATCATTGAAACGCAAGCGGGTGATGTATCAGCTTTCGTACCAACTAACGTAATCTCAATTACCGATGGTCAGATTTTCTTAGAATCTAACTTATTTAACGCGGGCATTCGCCCAGCTGTTAACGCCGGTATTTCAGTATCTCGTGTTGGTGGTGCTGCACAAACTAAAATCATCAAGAAGCTTGGTGGTGGTATCCGTTTAGCATTAGCTCAATATGCAGAATTAGCAGCATTTGCTCAGTTCGCATCTGATTTAGATGACGCGACTCGTGCTCAATTAGAGCATGGTCAACGTGTAACTGAATTAATGAAGCAAAAGCAATACAGCCCATTATCAATTGCTGAAACTGCTGTTTCATTATTTGCTGCTGAAAAAGGTTTCTTAAACGACATTGAAATAAACAAAGTTGTTGATTTTGAAGCTGCTTTACATGCATACATGAATAATGAGCAAGCTGCGTTGATGGCTACTATCGACGAAAGCGGTGACTACAATAAAGATATCGAAGCTGGTTTGACTAAAGCACTTGAAACATTCAAGTCTACTCAAACTTGGTAATCGAGTTTTAATTAAGTAACCTTTTCGGAGAAGAGTCATGGCCGTTGGTAAAGAAATAAAAACCAAGATTTCGAGTGTTAAAAACACTCAAAAGATCACAAACGCTATGGAAATGGTAGCTGCTAGTAAAATGCGTAAAGCGCAAGATAGCATGGCAGCATCACGTCCATATGCGACAAATATACGAAATGTGATCGGTCATATTGCGCTTGGTAACTTAGAGTATCGCCATCCATATATGGAAGAGCGTGAAACTAAGCGTGTTGGCTATATTGTCGTCTCAACCGACCGTGGTTTGTGTGGTGGCTTAAATACTAATTTATTTAAGAAAGTACTTGCTGATGCTGCTGAAAAGCAAGCATCAGGTGCTGATGTTGAATTTGGTGTAATTGGTGCAAAAGCCACATCATTTTTTAACAGCATGGGTGCTAAAGTAACTTCACAAATTTCAGGCTTAGGTGATAACCCTTCATTAACTGACTTAGTTGGTAGTGTTAAGGTTATGCTGAAAGCTTATGATGACGGTGAAATTGATAAGCTATATGTTGTATATAACAAATTTGTTAATACTATGACGCAAGAAGCGACAATCGATCAATTGTTACCTCTGCCTAAATCAGATGACGAAGAAATTAGTCATCGTTGGGATTATATCTACGAACCTGACGCTAACGTTTTGTTAGATCAATTATTAGTTCGTTATATTGAATCTCAAGTATACCAAGGTGTTGTTGAAAACCTTGCTTGTGAACAAGCATCTCGTATGGTTGCGATGAAAGCCGCAACAGATAATGCGGGTGAGTTAATCAACGACCTACAACTGGTATATAACAAAGCGCGTCAAGCGGCAATCACTCAAGAATTGGGTGAGATTGTTGCTGGTGCAGCTGCGGTGGGGTAAGCAGTTAGTTCTCAAACAGAACAAACTGATAACAATTTTCGTAATTTAACGACAAGTTAGTTAGGCAAAGCTTAACTAACTTAAATTAAGAGGAATAAACATGAGTACAGGTAAAGTCGTCCAAATCATTGGCGCAGTTGTGGATGTTGAATTTCCACAAGATGCCGTACCTCAGGTATATGACGCATTAAACATAACCGATGGTGACCTAAGCGGTTTAGTACTAGAAGTTCAACAGCAGCTTGGTGGCGGCGTTGTACGTACTATCGCAATGGGTAGCTCTGACGGTTTGCGTCGTGGTCTGAACGTAGAAAATACAGGTAGTGGAATTAAAGTACCAGTTGGTGTTGAGACCTTAGGTCGCATCATGAACGTACTTGGTGACCCAATTGATGAAGCTGGTCCAATCGGCGAGCAAGATCGTTGGTCAATTCACCGTGAAGCACCTGCTTACGCTGAACAATCAATGTCTAACGAATTGTTAGAAACAGGTATCAAAGTAATCGATTTAGTTTGTCCATTCGCTAAGGGTGGTAAAGTAGGTTTATTCGGTGGTGCTGGTGTTGGTAAAACAGTAAACATGATGGAACTTATCCGTAACATCGCTATCGAGCACAGTGGTTATTCAGTATTTGCTGGTGTTGGTGAGCGTACACGTGAAGGTAACGATTTCTATCACGAAATGAACGATTCTAACGTACTTGATAAAGTATCGTTAGTTTACGGTCAAATGAACGAGCCTCCTG
>CAXIBS010000009.1:0-53545 GCA_964022585.1 uncultured Colwellia sp. | reverse complement strand
AGCTTGCTATACAAATTAGCAAAATGGTTTGAATCAAAATTTATTGTTAATGCTATTAATGTTTACTACTAATAAAGCTGCTATAACTAGTTACTAGCAAACGCCTTAAAAACTTGCCCTGTTTCGACCCCTAATACTGAGCGAACATAAAATTTTGCTAAGTCTTCGGCATTAATAGAACTGAATCCTAGAAAGTAATCGCCATAAATTTCTAATGATTCAGTAACGACGGTTGGACTGACAACATTGATATGTATGTTGTTAGTCAATTCTGTAAAAACGGCTTTGACAAAGTGCTGTATTGCGCCATTTAATGTAGCTGCACTAGTGTCATAAGCAATTGGATAGTCAGCGATAATGCCACTAGTTACAGTGACGCTCCCGCCATCATTGAGATACTTGCTACCAATTTGGGTTAAATTAACCTGTCCCATCAAACGACTATTAATCCCCAGACACCATTCTTCATGAGATAACTCAGAAAAAGCATTAAACGCGACATTGCCTGTGGCACAGACAATGGCATCGACCTTACCTATAGCTTAAAATACTGACTGAATTGATCCGATATTGGTGATATCAATTTGCACATCACCACTACTAAGGTTTGCTGCTATTATTTCGTGAGTCGCTGCTAATGCTTTTACTATTTGGCTTCCGAGGGTGCCCGATGCGCCGATGACTAAAACTTTCATATTTTCTCCTGTTACTTTAATATTTGAATCATATACCGTGGTACTCGTGCTTAAAACAGCATAAAATGAACGCATTGTTTACAAAATGGGGTTAATGAATGAACCTAACCTATTTACAGACTTTTTTAGTTGTCGCTGAGGAGGGCAGCTTCACAAAGGCAGCTGATGTGCTTGACGTATCTAAAGGATTAGTTTCTCGTCACGTATGTAATCTTGAAAAAGCATTAAATGCAAAATTGTTTCATCGAACGACTCGACAAATAGCGCTAACAGAAGTTGGAGAAGAATTATTTACCAAAGCCAAGCAAATACAGCTTTTGGCCTCTGAAGCAGAAATAAGGGTAAAGGACATTACCCAAGAGTTCTCTGGTGATTTAAAAGTCACCGCGCCGTTTGAGTTTGGTCGAGCGCTTTGTCATCATGTAATTCCGTCATTTGTTCGTCAACATCCACAAATAAACCTAATTCTGGATTTTGGGCCGATCAGAAAAGAAATTGTATCTGGTGACTTCGATGTTGCGTTTCGAGCATATGAAGAGCTACCCAATGATGTCGTTGGTAAAGAATTGGGTTATATTAGAAATGTACTGATTTGCAGTAAGAACTATAATTATAAGAATGAAATTAAAGTAATTAAAGACTTGCATCATAGTACTTTTATCTTAAACGGTCAGAACGAACGCTGGAATCAACTTGAGCTGGTAAATGGTGATAAAAAGTATCAAATTGAAGTAGGTGGAAACCTGCGTTCAAATACATATAGCTCTATCTTGTCACTAGCTGAGAAAGGTTTAGGAGTGGCCTGTCTACCTTACTATCAAGTAGAAGAAAAGATAAGAAGTGGTGAACTCATACACCTTCTTCCTGACTGGGCAGTAAAAACACATAAACTAAGTTTACTATATGCCCAAAGGCGGGTAACACCGAGAAAGCTTGTTACTTTTAATTTGGCGGTAAAAGAATGGCTAGGTTCTAGTCAGTTATATTTAATATAAAGAATATAGCCTTCAAATATGCGAACTCGCCCTGTTGTCATAGAGAATAGGGTGAGTTTGACCAACAATAGCTACTTACATTAAACAGTCCTCTACGATATCTGGTTTTTAGGATATTAAACCGCCAGCAATGCGTACTTTAACTGGTCTTAATTTTTGCTATTTCCCTAAGCAACAGCATTCGTTATTTATCGAAAGCTCAATGACTACTTGAGGCTCATTGCTGCCGTAAACATCTGTTGTTGAACACTAACTATGAGCGAGGAATAGACTTCAGTTGACCAAATTAAGTTTGGAATTCAACCTCACAATGGACATCCAGTTTTATTTAATAAAAATATAACACTTTCTAACTTTTTCCTTTAGTATTCTTATTTTATATTTATTTAAAATTTTAATGGCACACAATTAACTATCTATTATTCAAAGGACTGAAATGAAAATCCTCTTAGCGATTATATCTATTGTAATTATCATTTTTAGCAATGCAGTAAAATCGGAAAGTTTTGTAAAGTCTGTATTTAAAGAAAGTACACCTAGCTACACAAACCTATTTCCCGTCCCATCTAACGAAGGGGTCTATGTGGCAACAGGAAGTCATCATTTAGCACTTAGGCAGTTCATCGATACTGGCCTAGCCAATGAATATGTAATTGAAGTTGACGAAATAAACAACTTAGATAGCTATTATGATCCAGTCAGAAACCAAATATGGCGTGATTATTTAAAAATTGAAGCTACTGATAATGTAATCACTGGCGAGACGTCTAGGTTGTACAATGTCTACCAGTTAGCTGATTCAAAAATTGAGTTACTCAAAACTGAACAAACTTTTGGAGATTTTGAAGGGTATTATGTTTACGGTGTTAGTGATGGTATTGCCTATCTTTCACCTCCTTATGATAGTACTAAGGTCGTTATATACGATACTGATAATAAGGTTAAGCTGAACGAAATTCAAGAATCCGGTGTAGATAAAGCAACTCATGTATTATCCCATGATGGGAGTTACTTAGTCTCATTGCTAAAGGATGGCGAGATCACCCTAACGGAGTTCGAAGATGGTAATTTGGTGCGTAGGAGCTTGAACGCGCCAGAATTAAAGAGTAATCAATATCTCAAATTTATTGAAAAAGACATATTATTAGCACGTTATTCCAATTATTTCATCATATACTCGGTCAATGAACAAAGAGACGGATTAACTCAATTGTTTAGGGCAACAGATGCGGTATTGAAAGAGCAATTCAATATTAACGGTCAAAGCCAATATTCATTCAATGACTCTTCTTTGCTAGTAACCTTATCATCATACAACTTAGAAACTTACAGTTATGATCTGGTTTATCTAAAACTTTCAAAAGTAAACAGCAGTTGGCAAATAAATAGACTCGAACCAATTTCAAATAGTATTTATGAAAATTATTCAGTAACGTTTAAAGGTAAAATTATTGCTAGTTTAGCTAAATACGAATTAATTGATGGAGTATGGCAAGGCAATAATGTGAGTTATAAAGGAATCAACCATGTGTATGATAACTTTGCCGTTACAAACCTCGATAACTCTAACGAACTTTATATACTAACCCAGACAGATCGTTTATATGTTAAGAAGCTGGTTTATGGTGATGCAGAGGATTATTTTTTATCAGATGTCTCTTCATTCCCCGTTCAATCAGACTCAATTACAAACGCATTTAAAGTTAACAATCTTTTATACGTAACTAACAGCAGAAATCAATTTATAGAAATTAATATCGATACCAATGACTTTAAGTTTAGCCAAATTGAGTATTCTGATGGCTATTTTGGAAACAAACTGAAAGCGGTGGTTCGAGATGAAAAGATCTTTTTCTATGGTTTTCAGTTGATAATGTGTGATGTAGACTCTTTAGAATGTGTGAACAAAAAACCTGCACCGAATCACGACCGAGTCGCTCTTATAAACAATAATTTCATCACAATGACCAGAGACGACGAAAAAAATATTGTGCGTCTGAGCATAGACTCGCCAGAAACTTGGCGTGAAATTGATGTAAGCGATCTAGCCGAAGATACAAGGCTTGATAAGCTGGAGCCAATAGGGAGTTCATTGACTGCGAACAATGGCCGTTATTTCTTAACCTTCGATGAAAACTGGACTTTAACCTTGTCTTCGCCTGATATTCTTAACTCTGCAAGAGACTACGTAAATTTGCCAAATGAGCTGGTTTTCAATAATGGCTCTGTAACGTGCGATAATCATCTAACTAAGTGTGCAGCTGTGAATGAAAAGATGACCCTTTATTTCGAACCTATTGACAAGGTTTTAGCGGCAATAGGTTGGCACTTTCCAGAAAATGTAGGCAATCAAAAATATATTTTTAACAAAGGGACGAGTGGTTATGAGTTGTTTGTCTTAGAAGAGGGGATAACTTTCCCAGCTCCTTTAAAGTCGTTTAAAGAATATGAAACTAAAATTCATCCACAAACCTCGACAGTCGAGTTTGACTTAAATGGTCATATTGGCGGTATAGAAGAGTACTTATCTAGCTTCCCCACATATACTTCAGATGCTTATTATTTTGAAGACTTCATACTAGACCAAAATGGGGTTCTATCTTCTGTAGAGTTGACGAATGAACATACTTGGCGAGAATTAGCTATTCCAATACGTAATTATACTGGTACTAACGATCGCTTCTCAGTCGAATTAGAACCTGTTTACTTACAAGTAAAAGATATAAATGACGCTCCAGAATTGATTGAAGGCACATCATTAACTTATTCTGTTGTGAAGGATCAACACCTCTATGTTTCCCTTAATTCATTATTTATGGATCCTGAGAGAAAATCACTTTCATATTCTCTCGAACAAGATCTACCAAAGGGAATTGAATTAAGTCCATTTGGCTATTTTATTGAGGGGATACCCACAGATTATGGCTTTTATAATATTACTGTAATAGTGACTGAAGCCTATGCCGATGAAGATGAGCAAGTCTTATCGAGCGCCTTTACATTAATGATAAACGTTACTAATGAAGAAGGTGTCGTTCCCTCAAAAGAAAAAGGCGGAAGTATGAGTTTTCTTTTGTTAGTTATGCTTGCAATAACTATGACTCTATCACGAAGAAATAAAGTAGCGTTTGGACAATGATTTTTAGGGGCTAAAGCTTAACAACAAAGAGTAGAAAGTAGGTTTTAGTATTCAGGAGGTGCGTGAATAAACGTCTACTTTTATAACCCAGATAGATTTTAAGTATACCACTTGGACGACTCTAATCGGCACAAAACGGTCGTTAGGATAATTGTACTATCGACACCAATTTGTCATAAAATCCAAATGCGTTAAGTGTCAACTTATAGCTAGGATCGTAAGCTTTTTTTTTTCGCGCTGCTACCTCCAGCTCTGTGCGCTTCAATGTCATTAATTTAAGTGTTATTCAAGCCAATAAGTAGAACAACATTTACTATGGGTGAAAAAGTTGATTTTTACTAGCCGAGGCCTTTTTATCGCGCTAAAAATTCGCCATCAAGGCTGCCATCCATACACAGGTCTGCTATTAAATCCTTTATTAAGCGGGTCACTGCTTGCATTGCATGAGACGGGGCTTGTTTAGATAATTGAACCAATGAATGTACTCGATCTATGGTGGGGTTAATTACTTTTAACGCATCTAGTTCGCCTAATTTAAGTTCTGCCGCCATCACATCAAGAGGCAAAATGGCATAGGCCATGCCATGAGAGGTTAGACAGCGCAGTGATAGCCCGGTGTCTTGTTGATATTTTATGTTTAATGTCTGCTGAGTTTGTAGTGATGCCTCATCTAAATGATGCCGTAAGTTAAATCCTTTATTAGGTGCTACTAAAGGGAACTGATGCAATTTTGAAAAATCTATACATCCATTGCTACCTTCATTGGCTAGATTTCTACCAATGAGATGCAAGGGTTCACGATATAAGGGAGTCACCTCTACTGCAGGCAAATCTTCAGCGCCAGGTATGAGTGCCATATCTACTTTACCATCTAGCAGACCTTGAGCTGCATGAGTGCTCATTGCATCAGTTACACTTAAGCTAATATTAGGGTATTGGGCGGCGCAGCGCTTTAATAATGGAGCAAGTAAGGTATAGGCTTTCGAACCGTCGATCACCAATCGCACTTCTCCACGGGGCGAAAATGCATCTGAACCTACATGATCTTTGGCGGCCTCTACTTGTCGGGTGATGATACGAGCATGATCAATCAACTTTTCACCAGCGCTAGTAAGTTGCACACCTTTGACGCTACGATTGAACAATATCACTGATAATTCTGCTTCTAAATTTGCTATCTGCAAACTTAATGCTGGTTGCGCCACAAACAAAATACGTGATGCAGCAGACATGCTGCCCACTTCTGAGATCACTAAAAAGTATCTAAGTTGTTTTAAATTCATTCGAAGCCTCTATCCATATAAATAATGTATGGATAGCCATACTAATTAAGTATTTTTTATATTTCAATAAACCCCCTAAAGTAAATCTACATTAAATAATAAGAGATTAATGACATGGGTAAGTCTTTTGCGGGTATTGGAAAAAAAATGCAACCTATTACAGGCCCTGCTGTGTGGGATCGTAAAGAAATTGAAACCGATGAAAGTTGGTTATTTAATTTATCAAGCCAAGTTCAACAAGAGCTTCACGAAGCCGTAAAAAAGCTACCCATAACTAATATCAATCTTTCTAAGCTAACGCAGCAAGATTTTTTATTGCCTTCGTTTACAGACACGGCGGCAGCCATGCGTGAAGTGTTGGGTTACGGCCGAGGTTTAGCCAAGTTGTCGGGGTTTGACGTTGCCAATTACAGTGTGGAAGAAGCTAAGATGGCTTACTTTGGTATTGCGCTTCATCTTGGTATACCTGTGTCACAAAGCTACCGTGGTGACTATATTGGTGAAGTGATCGATAAACAAGACCCGGTAGATAGAAGGCCTTATCACAATGGTGGTGAGTTTATTATGCATCGAGATCCAACGGCAGACGTAGTAGGTTTAATGTCTATCAGAAAGGGAAAAACTGGTGGTTTAAGTCGGGTTATGAGTGCTGCAACAGTACATAACGTATTGTTGACAGAAAAGCCTGAATTGATGGATACCCTTTACAAAGGCTACCCCTACATGCGTACTACGCCTGATCGAGGTGATACGGAATTATACACACCTTATAGAATTCCGGTGTTTAAGTTTGCGGACAAGGGCGAGTTTATGGCCCACTATATTCCTGGATTCAGTGAATTTTACCAAGAAAGAGATGGCATCAGCGATGATCATATTGAAGTTACAGCCCAAACTGCCGTGAAAGATGTTTTGTGGAACCGTCCGGAATTGTACTTAGAAACCATGTTACAGCCCGGTGATATGCAGTTTGTAAACAATCGTTTCCTGATGCACGCTCGCACCGATTATGAAGATTGGGAAGATGCCGCCAAATACCGTTTACTACTACGTATATGGATGCAGCTACCTGATTTAAGTGTGGTACCAGCAGATATGCAGCATTTCATTAACCGTGATCGTGCCGACGGTGGTATAGCCAAGTCGGTTGCTAAGTAAAACTATTGGAGACTAGTCAATGAAAACAAAACAACAAGGCCTAGCACAACTGCAACAAGTCTTTGGTGATCAATACAGCGACAATAGCAATATACGCAAAGAGCATAGTACCGGTGAAAGCTATATTAGTGACTTGTTGCCCGATGCCGTGCTTATGCTCGATTGCACCGAATCAGTTGCCAAGGCAGTTGTTATCTGTAGCGAGTATGATATCCCTATCATTGCATTTGGTACAGGCACCTCACTTGAAGGTCAACTAGTGCCCATACACGGGGGAGTGAGCTTTGATTTAACGGGTATGGATCAAGTACTAGAAATTAACGCAGAAGACTTTGATGTCAAGTTGGAGGCCGGGGTTACCCGTGAATCCTTGAATTACTTATTAAAGAACACGGGGTTGTTTTTTCCGCTAGATCCTGGTGCCAATGCTAGTTTGGGCGGCATGGCATCTACCCGGGCCTCAGGCACCAATGCCGTACGTTATGGCACCATGAAAGAAGTCGTACTCGGACTTACTGTAGTCACACCAAGTGGGGATGTTATACAAACTGGGGGCAGATCAAGAAAGAGTGCGGCGGGTTACGACCTAACCCAACTATATGTAGGAGCTGAAGGCACGTTAGGTATTATTACTGAATTGAGGCTGCGAATATTTCCTGTTCCAGAGCAAATTCGTGCAGCCGTATGTAGTTTTCCAAGCGTCAAGCAAGCCGCTCAATGTGTTATTGAGTGTATGCAGCATGCGGTGCCATTAGCCCGCATTGAATTACTTAATAGCTGCCAAATGGGCGCCTGTATAAAGTATTCCAAGTTACAGGGATTTACTGCCCAACCCACCTTGTTCATGGAGTTTCATGGTTCAAAAAGCGGTGTAGATGAGCAAATTGCTTTAGTGGAGTCTGTAGCGAAAGAATACCATGGCAATGATTTCCGGTGGGCCAAAACCTTAGAACAAAGAAATGAATTATGGACGGCAAGACACCAAGCCTATTTTGCGGGTTTAGCCCTTAACCCTGGTGCTAGCGTGATTAGTACTGACGTGTGCGTGCCTATTTCTATGTTAGCAGATTGTATCGAATTAGCAGAAGTTAAGGCGCTAGAACTTGGGTTTAATTGCCCATTAGTGGGCCATGTAGGTGATGGAAACTTCCACCTCCTCATCCCCTTTTACCCAGATAACCCAGCACAAGTGAGTGCGGCTAAGGAACTAAGTCACTATCTAGTGCAACAAGCATTAGCGCTACAAGGTACCTGCACAGGGGAGCACGGGATAGGTTTAAGAAAAAAGGAGTATTTATTGGAAGAGCATGGCGCCCATGCAGTACACGCCATGGGCCTAATCAAACGAGCCTTAGATCCAAAAAACATTATGAATCCTGGTAAAATATTTGATTTAATTTGATTTTTAATTAGGAGCAGTAAAGGAATCAGTGGATGGGCCGTTGTTTCAAATGGCTCTTACTTCTTCTCATCAAGTTGATGAGATTAGGCTGTTTAACTGCATTCGTCAGAACTTAAAGGATTCGGGAAAATATAATGATGTAATGGAAAAGGCTTTGGTAAAATTAACTTTAATGAGGCATTTAATAAATGGCCGAAAATAATTGTGGATAAAGCCTTCCCAAATAAAGTTTAACTCTTTTCTGGAACTAGAATGCTTGCACAACGACGAAATACAACAATAAATAGTGAATCTGCTCTCACTACGTTAGAAATGACAAGATCTTTACTTTATACAGGTGTCATGGCTTCTCGTGCAATTGAAAAACATTTTGGTACTAAGCTGTTTCCTTAAGAAGCTGTTATAAATAAATATCCTTTTAGCAAAAAGAGTGGCTAGCTGAAAATATATACCCGTTGGTAATCTAGTATGTGACTACTGTGATTTTATCAATACAATTTCTAAGTTGATCACATCATTTATCAGGATGAGCTAATGTCAGCAATTGACTTACTGCTGTCATTTAGACATTAAAGGTAAATACAACTAGGAGGCATAGATAAAGGTTATTTTAAATTTCAGGGGGGTTATAAAGAACTACAGCTGAATAAGGTATGAGATAACTTCGCATTGTTATTATCTTCAAGTGGTTTAATTGAGGGGGACTGTAAATTGATGACTAAGGAGTACTTTTTACCTAGTAAAAATGTTTTCAAAATTAATTTAATTCGCGTTTGCAAAATTGTTTGTTGCCTTCACTAAAGCATCAATTATTTTAGGTTCATTTGCAACGTGTCCTGCCATGCCAATAATTGACAAATCTACTTCAGGCCAGTGCTGTTTTAATTGCCATGCTTGCTCAACTGGGCATACCATGTCATTGCGACCTTGAATAATTGATGTAGGGATATGCCGTATGTTATCAATATTTTCGAGTAATGGTTCTTTGGCAATAAAGCATTGATTAAGTGAATAATACAGTTGAATAATTGAAGGTGTTTTATCGTTAGCTTGAGAAGCCTTTTGTGTTGTTTCGTCAATATTTATAGCTTTCTGCCAATAAACAAGACTTGCTTCCCAGTGCTGCAACTTAGTAAACATGATATTTGATTGCTGAAGATCGTCATTAGTAAGTTGTTGATATATTGCAGCTAGCGGCTTTACTTGCTCTGATACAGGAAGATCTTTAATTAAATTATGCCACGCCTCAGGAAATATTTTAGCTGCACCATTTTCACTATAAACCCAATCGATGTCTTGCTGTCTTGCTAAAAAGACGCCACGTAAAATTAAGCCAGATACACGTTCAGTAAAGTGATGTGCATAAGCTAAAGCGAGTGTCGCTCCCCAAGAACCGCCAAAAACTAACCACTCTTTAATGCCGATATGCTTTCTTATCACCTCCATATCATGAATAAGGTCAGCTGTTGTATTATCGGCTAATTCACCAAGAGGACGAGAACGTCCACAGCCTCGTTGATCGAATAAAATAATATGATAGCGCTTAGGATCAAAAAAACAGCGGTGTGATGGACGACAGCCTGAGCCTGGCCCTCCATGTAAAAAGATCACGGGAATACCTAAAGGGTTTCCACATTGCTCTACGTAAATCTGATGTTCGGTCGTCAGTTTTTTATCTATACAATTCACAGTTAAATGATAATGGTTAAAAGGTTCTATGTCAGGGTAGAGTGATAACATTTTAAATACCAATACTTATCGTTTTTGACTAAATTTAGGACTAAAACTAATTAATGCCAATACCGCAGTGATTATTGTGGCACCTAATACTAGAGCCAATGCACTTAAATTCAATTGCCCAAAGAGTGCGAAGCGTAATAACTCTACGCAGTAGGTAAATGGGTTATATTGACAGAGCCAATAAATCCAAATGCTGGCTTCTTGCATTTTCCATAAAGGATATAAAGCACTAGAAAGAAAAAACATAGGGAAAATAACAAAGTTCATTACCCCTGCAAAGTTTTCTAATTGTTTAATTAAACTTGATAAAAGTAAACCTAGCGCACCAAGAAAAAAGGCGATAATAAAAACAGCAGGTGCTGCGGTTAAATAGCCTAAAAATGATATATCAACATCAACCAGCTGCGCACATAGTAAAAACACATAGACTTGCAAAAGTGATAGCAACGCAATAGCAATAAGTTTACAACATAAGAGGAAGGGCATGGGTAAGGGACTCATCAAGAGTACTTTCATACTACCCATTTCTCTATCATAAACCATAGAAAGGGAGCTTTGCATACCGTTAAATAAAACGATCATGCAGCATAAACCAGGAATAATATATTCCTGATAAGTAATATAAGTGCCATATGGTTCCATGATAGAAACGCCAAGGGCAGCTCTAAAACCTGCGGCAAAAACTATCAACCATAATAAGGGTCTAACTAAGGCACTAAATAAACGTGAACGTTGCTGGAAAAATCGAAAAATTTCACGTTTAACAATACCCAAGCAGCAATATAGGTAGTGGTTAAAGGTCATACTGCCTCCGTATTTTTTGTTAACGAGAAATACAGTTGATGAGTGTCATCTACATTGTATTTTTTATACAGTTCACTACTTTTAGCTTGTGCTTGAATCTCACCATTGTTGATAATAATGAGTTGATCATCAGCTTCTACTTCATCCATTAAATGGGTTGTCCACAGTGCACATATATTGTGTTGAATGCAAAGATTACGAACATAAGAAATAATGAGTAAACGACTGTCTACATCTAAGCCAACGGTTGCTTCATCAAGCAGTAATATTTTAGGCTGATGAATGAGTGCACGAGCAATTTCAACACGTCGTCGATGTCCGCCGTTTAATGTTCTTACTTTGTCATTGAGACGCTCTGTTAAGCTAAGCTGTTGTAAAATCAATTCAATATTTTGTAAGGCTTTTTTTGGGGCTATACCGTGTAAAGAAGCATAGTAAAACAAGTTCTGTTTTACTGATAAATCTAAATCTAAGGTACTCTGTTGAAAAACAACGCCCATTTGAGACATTATTTCTGACTTATGTTTGTGCAAGTCTTTGTTATTAATTTCAATGGAACCATGAGTCGTTTGTCTAAGCCCAGTAAGTAAAGAAAATAAAGTACTTTTACCTGCGCCATTCGGCCCCAATAGCACATTGAACCCTGATGTTAACGATAAGTTTACCTTGTTCAGTGCTCTTTTCTTACCATAAGTAAAAGATAAGTTATCGGTGACAATGCCCATAATTAAACTCCTTTACTTACTTTTTACTGTGCTTGATACTATGTTTGATCGTTACGCCCCAAGGGTAACGACCTACCTTTATTGATTTGGTCACTTTCATTTTGTTTACATCAATAACAGATACATCGCCACTTATTCCGTTGGTTGTGAGTAGTTGGCTTTGATCTTTGTTTAATGCTAATTGCCAAACACGGCGTCCTACTAATAAGTATTTATCAATTTCCATTGAGTTTCTGTTAATTACAGCAACGTGATTTGCAGGTCCTAAAGCAACAAAGGCAAAGCGGCCATCATGACTTAATTCTATGCCAACAGGTTGCACTCTGTCTTTATGAATACCACGAATGGTGAAATTGAATTCTTTGATAATTTCTTTGCTAGCAACGTCAATAACTACTACATCACCACCAATTTCAGAACTTACCCAGAGAAGTTTATTATCTTGGGTAAATTGCGCAGATCTTGGTCTTGCACCGACTAAGGTATTGGCAATAATTTTATTAGTATTAGTGTCTATCCAATGCACCATGTTAGTTGTTTCTGAAGTAACAACCACCAAACTACCATCAGGACTTACCGCCAAACCTTCAGGTTCAACCCCCACATCAATTTGAGCAATAACTAGGCTTGTTGCAATATCTATTACCGTTAAAATCGCATCGTCTTCATTTGAGGTATAAATTATTTTCCCGTTCGGGTGCAGGGCAATTGTTTCAGGGTCTTCACCCGATGGTAATTCACCTACAATTTCTTCGGTCGATAAATCGAGTATTTGAATACGATCAGAATCACTCGCACATATATAAGCAAGTGATTGGTCATGATTAAAAATTATACCTCTAGGTCTTTGGCCCACGGGGATTTCTTTAATCACTTTTTGTTGTTTAAGGTCTATTACCGAAATATTATCGTCTTTTTCATTGGTAACGTATGCAAGCTCATTTGCTGATACCAATAAATTTGGAGTGAGCAAAAGCAAAGTAAATAAATATTTAATTTTCATAATATTCCTTTTAACAAATGATGTTTTATGATGACTGAATAAGCGGTTAATTTGCATTGCATTGAGATTCCTTTTTATCAAAGCCTAACGTGTCTAGCTCGGTAACTGGGTGCAAAATCCCTGCTTGTGGAGATTGAGAAACCAAACCATGAGGTTGTACCAAAGCCATTGGCATTCTCAATTGCCCGTTCCAAGAGCGGTAACTTAGTTTTCGTCCTTTATAAGCCGCTAATTTGAAATCATCTGATTTAATATGATCTGCTAATATTTTTATTTCAGAGGTGTTTGTTTTATGTACGGCTTGTGCAACTGTTCTAACGGCAAGATAACCGTTAAAGTCAATTTCATTCATATAGCGGTTAGTCAACTTTTCAAAGCGCGTTTGTAATTGTGCTGCTCCCCATTGTTCTATCACTTTATGCCAAGATAACGCCTCAAGCCCAGCAGAGCCAACTACAGGTCGAGGAAGGTAAGTATTGAATGGAATATATTCAGCAAAATCTTTTGTGTTATCTGCAACATACACTACATCATAATCTTTAGATGTTTGCGTAAACAGTGGTATTTCTTGTTGAGCACTTCGTCTTAAGTCGGTATTAAAGTTCCATGTTTTTTCTGCGATTACTTTAAGGCCATAACGTTTTGCTGAGCGTTTAAAAGAGTTAGCTAGAGCAATGTCTGCTGGCTTTTCACCTCGAATAAGTAATACTTTATTTAAACGACGGTAAAGTAGCCATTGCGCTAATGCATCAGATTTCATTGCATAACTAGGCGCTGTATGTAGAACCCTATTTAAACAGTGGTTATCACGCAAATTATTTGAAAACTCGCTAATATTAAATAATAAAATGTTTTTATTCTGTGCCCATTCATTGATTTCATTTAAGACAGGTATTGAAGCATCGAGGATGAAAATGTTTTTTCCTCCTTTAAATTCCTGCTTTAAATGGTTAATTAGGTTTTGTTCATTAGTAAACTCAAAAGAAGTTAGTGAGAAATGCTGCTGTAAAAACTTCCCCGTTGTATTTGAATCTTCGATTGCTAACTTGGCCCCTTGATAACCACTGTCTTTTGCCATTTCTAAAATATTAGAAAGGGCTGGAGCTTGTTGTTTATGTAACTTTAGGTAAGTGATTTCAATAGATAAAGGAAGAGCATGGGTCGTAAAGCTAATAAAAAAGCTAGATAAAAAAGCAAAAGATATAAAGCAAGTAGCCGCTAATTTTTTCCAAAGGTTTTGTTTTTGCATAGTATTTAAATCTCAATTAGAGAAGCTATAACGTCTTAGTATATTTATCATCATATAGTAGTAATGGATAAAATTACAATATAAGTATTAACGATTAATTACAATTAACCTATTGTTATTAAAGTATTTGTTGTTGGTTTTTATGGTTAAAGTTAATGATAATCATACTAAAGGATGAGGTGAACGTATCTAAAGTACAATTCGGAAATAACAAAGTATTCGATAGACTAGCTTCATACAATTTGAAAGTAGATCCAAGAGGTTTTAATAATGACTAAGTTAAATTTTAAGCAAACGTGCTTGATTGCCTGTATATCTTTGTTTTCTTATGGTGCATCTGGTCATGGATCGGTAACACCACAATCAATAGACACATCCGACTTGCCACAATTAGGCGAAGAATGGATTGAAGAAAACCCTTATCGCGAGCTAACCGGTGATGTGCGTGAAAAAGTATTAACACTTGGTGCCTCTGCATATAATCAAAACTGTGCTCGTTGTCATGGTCTAGGTGGTATTTCTGGCGGTATAGCCCCTGACTTACGTATGTTAGCAGCAGATTATGATGGTGACGAATGGTATGGTTATCGTGTACAAAATGGTGCAGTACGTAATGGTGCTGTTTATATGCCTAAAATGACGGAGCATTTATCGCAAGAGGCACTTTGGTCTGTTCGTACTTGGTTAGAGTCAGTCAGCAATGAAGAAAAGTAACCCTTATTTACTTTTCTTTGCCTTTAGCTGTTGCTTGCTTCTTTGTGCAACAGCTTTTTCACGCTCTTATGATGATATTATCGAGAGTGATGAAATCGTTATCGCTGTCTACAGTGACTTCCAACCTTTCTCTTATATAGAAAATGAAAAAGAGAAAGGCATAGATGTTGATTTAGCACATGCCATAGCAAAAAAACTCGGTGTTAAACTTCGACTTCGTTGGATGACTGCTGATGAAAATGTTGATGATGATTTACGCAATAATCTTTGGAAAGGGCATTTTCTTAATCGCACCGTAGCAGATTTAATGTTAAGAGTGCCGTACGACAAAGCATACTCTCTTTTACGTGATGATATTGGTGAGTTAGTACACCAGCATGTACATATGTTTGCACCATTTCATACCGAATCTTGGAAAATAGTATTCAATCGTAAAAAATTAGAGTCTGTAGAAACAATGGCTGTTTTTCAATACCATGATATAGGTGTTGAAGTAGACTCTATTCCGCAATTTTACCTCACCTCTGCCTTTCAAGGGCGCATGAGAAATCGTGCTAAACAATTTCCAACAATCATTGAAGCCATAAACGCGATGACTAAAAGCAAGGTTGATGCAGTGATGGGCCTTTCTAGTCAAATTAGTCACTATCAAGGTGAACTGAGTCAAGAAGATTATCCATTAGCAACTAATGCTTTTCCTATGATTGGACGTCAACAATGGGATATAGGTATGGCTGTTAAAGCGGACTACCGACAGCTTGGTTATGCGGTGGGTGATATTGTTGACAGTATGGTGAAAACAGGTGAAATGCACGCTATCTTCGCCAAATACAAAGCAACTTACAAAATGCCAGACCTTTATAAAAGCGCAGAATAAGTACTCATCCTAAATGATGAGGTAAATTCATACTGCTGTGTAGTGGTTAAGATAAGAACAACATTTTATGATTAATTCAACCTGCATAATTCAAATAAATTTAGCAAGTTGCACCAAGGTATAAATAGCAAAAAAAGTAAATTGTAGATTCAATTCCATGGGGAACAAACAATGATTAAAACGACTAAAACAAAAGCATTGTCATTATCGATGATGGTCTCATTCGCGCTATCAGGTATGGCAAATGCCAATGTAACCGACAAAGATATTTTAAACGACCAAGCGACAACAGATGATGTTGTTTCTTATGGCCTAGGCCTTAAAGGACAGCGTTACAGTCCATTAAGTAAAATTAACACGGAAACAGTTAAGGATATGCGACCTGTTTGGGCTTTTTCACTAGGTGGAGAAAAACAACGTGGACAAGAATCACAACCCGTAATTAAAGATGGAGTTATGTACATTACAGGCTCTTATTCACGCGTTTTTGCTATTGATGCGAGAACAGGTGAAGAGTTATGGCAATATGATGCACGATTACCTGACGGCATAATGCCTTGTTGTGATGTAATTAACCGTGGTGTTGCTCTTTACGGTAACTTAGTTATTTTTGGTACGCTAGACGCTAAACTTGTAGCACTAAATAAAGATACAGGTAAAGTTGTTTGGAAAAAGAAAGTTGAAGATTATAAAGCAGGTTACTCAATTACTGCTGCACCAATTATCGTAAAAGGTAAGGTCATTACGGGTGTTGCTGGTGGTGAGTTTGGTATCGTAGGTAAAGTAAGAGCATATGATGCGAACAACGGTAAAATAGTATGGGAACGTCCTACTGTTGAAGGCCATATGGGGTATATCTGGAAAAATGGTAAGAAAACCGATAACGGTATATCAGGCGGTCAACCAGGTCAAACATGGCCAGGTGACTTATGGAAGTCAGGTGGTGCAGCTCCATGGAATGGCGGCACATATGATGCTGATGTCGATTTATTATTCTTTGGTACAGGTAACCCTGCTCCGTGGAACTCACATTTACGCCCGGGTGATAACTACTTCTCATCATCACGTTTAGCGATTGATCCTGATACAGGTAAAATTGTTTGGCACTTCCAAACTACGCCACACGATGGTTGGGATTTTGATGGTGTAAATGAATTAGTTTCTTTTGATTACAAACAAAATGGCAAAACGGTAAAAGCAGCTGCTACAGCTGACCGTAATGGCTTTATGTATGTACTAAACCGCGAAAATGGTGACTTTATTCGAGGTTTCCCTTTTGTTGATAAAATTTCTTGGGCTTCGGGCTTAGATAAGAAAGGTCGTCCTCTTTATATAGATAGTAACAGACCAGGTGATCCAGCTGACTCTAAAGACGGTAAAAAAGGTAAAATGATTGAGGCAACACCATCTTTCTTAGGTGGTAAAAACTGGATGCCAATTGCTTACAGTAAAGATACTGAATTGTTTTATGTTCCATCAAACGAATGGTCAATGGATATTTGGAACGAGCCTACTGCATACAAAAAAGGTTCAGCATACTTAGGCGCAGGCTTTACAATTAAAGCAATCAATGATGATTACATTGGTGTGTTAAGAGCGATGGATCCTAAAACGGGTAAAGAAGTTTGGCGTTACAAAAACTACTCGCCATTATGGGCAGGTGTGTTAGCAACGGCAGGTGACTTAGTATTTACTGGTAACCCTGAAGGTTATTTATTAGGCTTAAATGCTAAAACAGGTGAAGTTGAGTATAAGTTTAACACTGGTTCAGGTGTAGTTGGTTCTCCAGTTACATGGGAAATGGATGGTGAACAATATGTTTCTGTATTATCTGGCTGGGGTGGCGCTGTTCCTTTATGGGGTGGTGATGTAGCTAAACGTATTAAACACTTAAACCAAGGTGGTAGTGTTTGGACATTTAAGCTACCTAAATAGACAACATATCATTTATTAATCTAAGACTAAAAAGGTTGCCAATGGCAACCTTTTTTATTTATTACTCAGTAATTTAAAGTTTACTTTTTCTTCTTTTTAAACTGATCACCACTAAAGCGAGTTAAACCTTTTTGTGATTTTTGTTTAGGATTACGCTTATTTTGCCCTGGACTTGTTTTATACCCTTGAGCATTGTTTTTACCTTGGCGATTTTGTTGACCACGGTTTTGTTCACTGCGTGTTTCTCTTGGTACTAAACAATTTGGCGTAGAGCCAATTAACTTACTCAGACCCATTTTGACTAATGCTTTACGTATTTCTGGCCAATTCACTGGATCGTGATAACGTAATATTGCTTTATGTAATCGCCTTTGTATCGCCCCTTTTGGTACAGGCACAGAACCATCTTCTTTGGCGAGGTTTTTACTGGTGATATTACGTAAAGAGTTTAACTCAGTGTGATATAACGTTGTTGCATTTGCCAAGGGCGACGGATAAAAATTCTGTACTTGATCTAATTTAAAGTTATTGTCTTTAAGCCATAATGCCAAATTAACCATATCTCTGTCGGTAGTACCGGGGTGCGCAGAAATAAAGTAAGGAATTAAATATTGCTTTTTACCAGCAAGTTTAGAGTAATGATCAAACATTTCTTTAAACTTGTCATAACTCCCCATACCCGGCTTCATCATATTATTTAATGGGCCTTCTTCAGTATGTTCAGGTGCTATTTTTAAATAACCCCCAACATGATGGGTTGCTAGTTCTTTCACGTATTCAGGATCTTTTATGGCTAAATCATAACGAACGCCCGAAGCAATCAATATTTTTTTAATGCCTTTAATCTTTCTCGCTTTTCGATAAAGCTCAATGGTTGGAGTATGATCGGTATCTAAATGTCCACAAATAGTAGGCCACACACAAGAAGGTTTACGACAAGTTGCTTCGGCTTTTTCACTCTTACAATTGAGTTGATACATATTGGCTGTTGGACCGCCTAAATCAGAAATAACACCAGTAAAACCTGGCACTTTAACTTTGATATCTTCAATTTCATTTATAATAGATTCGTGCGAGCGAGACTGAATAATACGGCCCTCATGCTCTGTGATGCTACAAAAAGTACAGCCACCAAAACAGCCACGCATAATATTTATCGAGGTTTTTATCATGTCATAAGCAGGAATTTTTGCTTTACCATAACTAGGGTGGGGCACACGCTGGTAGGGTAAACCAAATACGCCATCCATTTCTTCAGTAGAGAGTGGTTTTGCTGGTGGGTTTAACCAAATAATTCGATTGCCATGGCTTTGTACTAATGGCTTTGCCGAAGTAGGGTTAACTTCCTGATGAAAAATTCTTGATGCGTGGGCATATAAGGTTTTATTATTTTTAACCTGCTCAAATGTAGGTAAGTTAATATAGGTAGTTTCCCAAGGCTTTGCTTTATCTTGCCATGATTTGTTCTTTTTATAGTTTGCAGTACCTTCAGCAATATCAATAACTTGTGCTGTTTTTGTGACGTCTTTGTCAAAGGTATTGTTCTTTGACTGCTCTGCATTATCATCGCATGACTGAGGTGTCATATCTTGATATGGGCTTGGAATAGGATCTATTTTTCCAGGTCTGTCAATATTACGTGAATCAATGCCTTTCCAGCCGGGCAAAGCTTCTTTGGCCAAAAAGGCGCTACCGCGTACGTCGGTAATGGTTTTAACATTATCACCACGGGCAATACGATGGGCAATTTCAATTAATGGGCGCTCAGCATTACCGTAGATTAGTAAATCTGCTTTAGAGTCAAATAAAACTGATTGGCGCACTTTATCAGACCAGTAATCATAATGAGCAATTCGTCGTAAGCTAGCTTCTATACCACCAATAACAACCGGTACAGCTTTATAGGCTTCTTTACAACGTTGAGTGTAAGCAGTAACTGCTCTGTCTGGACGTTTACCTCCTTCATCGTTTGGCGTATAAGCATCGTCGTGACGCATGCGGCGCTCGGCAGTATAACGATTGATCATCGAATCCATATTGCCAGCAGTAACGCCAAAGAATAAATTAGGTTGACCTAACTCCATAAACGCGTCTTTTGATTTCCAATCAGGCTGAGCGATTATACCTACTCTAAAGCCTTGTGATTCAAGCATACGACCAATGATTGCCATACCAAAACTGGGATGATCTATATAAGCATCACCTGTCACAATGATAATATCGCAACTATCCCAGCCAAGTTGATCCATTTCTTTTCGTGACATAGGTAAAAATGGCGCGGTACCATAGCACTCAGCCCAATAAAGGGGATAAGAGAATAGGTTTTTATCAACTTCTATGTTTTGGGATGGCTTAGACATGATTAACTCTCTGGAAATAAAGGCGGCGAATTATAACACCATTAAACTGGTGGATATAATACTAATTTTAAGCGCTGATTATGATGTCTGATTGAAGAGCTATTTATAATAAAAGTATAAAGACAGCTAGTTCTGTATTGAGTTTTATCAATAGAAGTAATCAGCTAAAAGGGCGAAGCTATTAACCTTTACTGTGCATATATATCGAAGAAGAAATATAAAGTAGTAGCCACACTCGCAACTATTACAAAGTTTCTAACGTATTGCTGAGGTAATTGACGTGAAAAATGTGCTGCGGCATAACCGCCAGCTAATGAACCACATAAAACAATTGTTCCTTCATACCAAGCGATAACACCATTTAGCATAAAAATTACAATAGCAATTAATGAAACGGCTGATGACACTAATAATTTTAAACCATTCATTGCATTGATATTAGTGTGCCCAGCTAGAGCTAAATAGCTGAGCGATACTATGCCTAACCCCGCGTTGAAAAAGCCGCCATAAAGAGATACACCAAAAAGTAAAACTAATAATAAAAAGCCTCCAAGCGCAGATGCGTGCTGATGCCTAGATGACATACTTTTTAATTTAGTATTAATTTTACCACCAAAAATAAAGAGTAAAGTAGCAAAAAGTAGTAACCAAGGAATAGCCTCTCTAAAGACAGACTCAGGTGTTTGTAGTAATAACCAAGCGCCAGAAATGCCACCTAAAAGGCTGATTATAATGATCTTCATTAATTCATTTTTATGCTCTGCTATCTCTTGTCTAAACGCGTAGGTACCGCTCATATACCCAGCGCAAGAAGCAAAGGTATTTGTGGCATTGGCTGTAATAGGGGGAATGCCAACAGCGATCAGTGCTGGGAAAGTGATGAAACTTCCGCCACCTGCTATAGAGTTAAGAATACCGCCAAAAAAGCCTGCTAGTAATAAAAGTGCTATTTCAAAAAGCATTATCAACAATATACCTGTCAGAGAAAAAGAGGGTAGACGATAGCATACTTGTATTGAGTTCAATAGGTTGAATCTACTACATAAAGTAAATGCATAGTACTGAAACGTCAAAATAGTATTTAGGTTTATTAAAATTCATCATGTTTACAGCGGTAATATTCATTTAACTTTCTTGGCGTAACTTTTTGGTATGGCTAAATGAGCTGAGACAAACCAATTAAGTTTTAGCAAGGGGTATGTTTTATCAACTCAAATATTCGTAAAATTACTACTGTGAGTATTTAGCATAATTTATGAAGAAAACTTTAATAAAAACTTCATATTAGTGTGTTGAATATTGCTCATTTTGCTGATTTGTACTAATAAATGCTTAAAGTCTACTTTTTTAGTCAATTAGTTGAAAAATCGTCCTATTTATCAATTGATTAAATATTATGCTCTTGTATACTCTTTACAGTTTTCTTCTACACTTTCGGACCTATCTTAATGAATAAAATGTTAATTAGACTTAAAGTTAAGTCTAAATTATTGCTCTTAATATTTGCTTTTTTAACGGCTCTCATTGCTGTAATGCTTCTTTCAATGAATATATTAAATCAGAATTTATTAGAAGATAGGCGCATAAAAACCACACATTTAACCGAGGCTGCAACTGACGTTGTAAAATATTTTTATCATCAGTCACAAAATGGCAAGTTCAGTGAGGAAGAAGCACAGGCGCATGCATTAGCCTCTTTAAATGCCATGAGTTACGGAGATAATGAGTACTTTTGGGTTAATTCACTTGACTACATTATGCTTGCTCACCCTAAAAATGAGCTGATTAACCAAGATATCAAAAACATTAGTGACCCAAATGGCCTACATTTATTTGTTGAAATGGTTCGTATAGTTAAAGCGCAGCAGGAAGGTTTTGTTGCTTACCAATGGGATAGAGCTGGCAGCAATGAACATGTAGATAAAATTTCTTATGTTAAATTGTTTCAACCTTGGGGCTGGGTGATAGGAACTGGAATATACTTAGATGATGTTAATGATATTTTTTGGGATAGTGTTATTAGCATTGCTGCAGAAGTACTCTTTTTCTTTGTATTAATTACTTGGCTATCGTTTAAAATTAGTCGTACGATTTATAAACCTTTAAATGATATGCGTGAGGTAATGCTAAAAGTAAATAAAACTAATGACTTAACGTTAACTCTGCAAGTACAAGGCAGTGATGAGTTTTCTGAAATTAGTCATGTTTTCAATCAGATGCTTGTAAATTTTAGGAGTGTTTTATTAAAGATTACAGAATCGTCATGCAGCCTAGCATCACAAGCTGAAGAGTTATCAGCGGTAACTGAACAAATAAATAAAGGCATGTGCGATCAATATAATGATGCTATGAGTGCAGATACAGCATCAGGTGAGATGGTTTTAGCAATAAGGGAAGTTGCTGAAAATACGCATAGAACATTAGATTCTACTAACCAAGCAACAGACGATACAAATCATTGTGTTGTTGTTCTTGACCAAAACCTTACCTCTATTGACGAACTTAATCTGAGAATTCAAGAATCTGTTGAGCAAATATCAGAGTTAAAAAACGCAAGTAAAAATATAGGAGAGATTGTTAATACAATACAGGGAATTGCTGAGCAAACTAACTTACTCGCATTAAATGCTGCGATAGAAGCTGCAAGGGCTGGTGAGCAAGGGAGAGGTTTTGCGGTTGTTGCTGATGAAGTGAGAACTTTAGCAAGCAGAACACAAGAATCGACGGCTAATATCACATCAGTTATCGAGGTTCTTCAACAAGGAGTAGGACAAGCTGTAAATAATATGGAGCAATGTCAAGAGCGAACCAACTCAAGCGTGGTATTGGCGAAAGAAGCTGGAGATTTAGTTCAACAGATGCAAACAAAAATGCTTGAAGTTACTGGCTTAGCAACAATGGTTAGTGCTGCCACCGAAGAGCAAAGTGCAACAACTGAGCAAGTGAAAGATATTATTAATAAAATTAATGTCATGACAGAGCAAACTACAGCTAGTGCCTCTCATACTGCTCAATCGAGTGAAAGCTTGGCAAAATTTGCAGTAGAGCTGAATGATTTAGTCTCTTCTTTTAAAATATAGCTTTTAATAAAAAACTCACTTATTAATAACCTTATAGGTACTTTAGCCATATAAAACTTTTATATGGCTATTTCAATTGTTGGCATACTATTACTCACTATTAATACTAATACCTCCCAGTATTTCACGCCCTTGAGTTGAAATGGAATACCTAATTTTATTCTCTTTATTTGGCTTAGCGTTAACATGTGATTTTGCTATTAACTCATTAATGACTGTTTCGCAGTTTGCTCTATCAAGCCCAGAATCTTTCCTTAAACCTGAAAGGGTTCTATAGGTAAATTTACCACTGGTTAGTTCCCTTAGCACTTTATACTGTTGGGGTGTTAATCCAGAGCTTGACAATAAATCGGCTGAAACTTCATTATCTGGAGTGTTTGGCTCTACCACAGCATCTTCTACTTTCTTTTCTAAATTTCCTACCTGCTGAATAACTTTGTTGTAAACATTTTCGAGAAAATTTCTAGAAAATACTGCGGCTAGTACGCAAAAACCAGTGAATATAAATATTTTATCTATTTTCTGTTGTGCTTCAATAAGTAAATTACTGGAGATCATATTGAGAAATACAGGTACGATAAATGAAGCTACGACACCAATAACTATACTTTTTACTGGTGACTTGCTTTCAGATTCACTTAAAAAGTAGGATGCTGTGCCGCCAACAATACCTGCAAGCACAATGATTACCAGTAAAAGCCAAGCGTAAGTTATATCATTTAATGGCATAGAAACTTTAGTGATTGTTGAAGATAAAATTTCACTCATAATTAGTCCTTTTTATTGCCTAACGAATGATATAGATTTCTCTCTCTTAACCTATCAGTGTGACTTGAGAAATTTAATAGGCTTCAAGCAGCTAATAAATAAAAGTAGGCATATATTAAATTAAAGCACTTGCTATAGATTTAGCCAAATTAAGTTTTGTATTCTTAAATAAAATGAAAATACTAAAGCAGAATAATAACCTAACGATTAGCTAAGACAATTTATCAGTTATTGTTTTTTTTCAGAGAAAATCAATTTGAAAAACACAACAATTTATTGATCTAAATAGCATTAATGTGCCAACAGAGCCTAAATAAATTTGTTATAAATAGTATTAATTATGACGAATTAAATTGAGAAATATATGCTAAAGAATCTAAACATTAATGTAGTACTAATTTGTGTTGGCACACTTTTTTTTACGGGGAGTGCAGCAGCAAAAGAGCAAAGAATTGGTATGATTGATGCCCAGTTCATTATGGAAAATATGCCACAAATGGTAGCGCTAGAAAGTACCCTTAGAATGCGCTTTAAAGATAAGATAGATGAAATAGAAAAACTGAAGACAGAAGCAAAATATAATTATGATAGGCTACAGCGTGATAGTTCTAGTATGAGGAGTAAACAAATAGAAGAGCTTCAGAATACACTATTAGGCCAAAAAAGAGATCTTGATAAAAAAAATAGAGTTTTGCGAGAAGCAATGAGAAATGACTACGAGTATGAAAAAAATAAAATACTTAAAATCATTGCTAAAATTACTAAAAAAGTATCCAAAGAAGAAGGCTATGATTACATACTTCGACGTGAAAATCTTGCTTATGCAGTTGACAATGCAAACAACATTTCAGCAAAAGTATTAGCTCAAGCGAAAAAGATAAATTAACATTATTGATTTATTGAAATTAAAAAAAGTATATCAATCAGCTAGGTACTGATTGATATACTTATGTGTAAACACCTTACTAGGCATTGGTTTACCATATAAATAACCTTGACCATAGTGACAACCGAGCTCGGTAATAAGTTTATGCTGTGTACGTGTTTCAACACCTTCTGCAACAATAAGTAAGTTAAGCTCTTTAGCTATAGTTACAATCCCCTTACAAAGCCCATAACTGCTTTTATCATTTGAAAGTTTATCAATGAAAGAGTGATCAATTTTAAGAATATCTAGGTTTAATTGTTGGAGATATGAGAGTGATGAATATCCTACGCCAAAGTCGTCAATAGCAATATCAATACCTTTACCACGAATATCATTGAGTAACTCTCTAACCTTAAAGTGATCATGAACCAAAGAGTGCTCTGTTATTTCAAAGGCAATAGCATTTTGAGGCAATGATACTTTGTCAAAATCAGAAAGCCATTGTAGTAACAAACTATCTTTTGACTTGAATTGAGATGGTGAAATATTAATGCTAATTTCTATGTTTCTTGGTGAATGTTGATGCCACTTCAATCGGTCACTCAACACTTGATTAGCAACCCAATATCCTAGCTCATCCATTAAACTTTCTTCCTCAATTGTCTTAAGAAAATCGTCGGGTAATATCAACCCTTTTGTTGGGTGCTGCCATCGAACTAGAGCTTCTGCTTTATCAACTTCATTAGTTTGTAAGTTAACTATTGGTTGATAATAGATAGTAAATTCATCGTTTTTTAAAGCATTATGTAAATCTGTTATTTTTTCTTGCTTATTTAACAGTTGTTGAGACATTTCTTCATTAAAATAATGAGATCTATTTTTTCCTTTGCGTTTAGATTCATACATTGCCTGATCAGCATTTTTTATTAGCGTGTCTACATTATTTCCGTCACGAGGAAATAGTGTTACACCAACACTTGCTGAGGTGAAAACTTTTTCATTTTTTAAATGGAAAACACTTTCAAGTGAGGAAAGCATTTGATTGATGATTTCACCTATTTTTTCTTCGTTGGTTAAGCCATTTAGAATAACAGTAAACTCATCACCGCCTAAGCGAGCAACAAAATCGTCATTTCTGACACAACTAACAATACGTTTACTCACATTTTGTAATAATAAATCGCCATAATCATGTCCTAAGGTATCATTAATTTCTTTGAAGCCATCTAAATCGATAAATAATAAACAGAATTCTTTTTTCTTTTCTACAATATCATTGAGTAAAGCATAAAATGAGCGGCGATTAGGTAAACCTGATAGTGGATCTTCAAATGCTTGATGATGTAATTGTTTGTTTGCTTCTTCCAATGCTTGTGTTCTGTCAATGACGGTTGATTCAAGTACGTTCTCTCGGTTTTCAACAGTATCTAGCATTGCATTAAAGCAACGAGTTAAATCTCCAACTTCATCTGCTGAGTGATAGGGTGCTCTTATACTGTAATCATTGTTTTTGTTGATTGTTTTTGCAATGCGTATCAGTTGAGATAAAGGACCTGTGACTAACCTAGAAAGAATGATTGATAGAATTAAACTGATAAAAAGTGTACCAATAAGTAATTGTGCAACAAGCTTTTTATAAAAGGACATCTTGTTATCTATAACTGATTTATCAGCGTAGAATACTAATTTCCCTTGATTCTCCCCAAATATTATTAATGGTGTTTCTACTTTATCTTCTTCTTTTAACTGCTTATCAGCCAAACTGTCTTGATAAACTTTTTTAATTAGCACACCGCTACTATTGTAAACAAAGGTGGCAAATACCCCTTTAGATTTTACTGTTGGTAAAATCAATTCGTTAATGGTCTCCATGTCATTAAACGCTATAGCTGCAGTAAGACTAGGAGAAATAACAGAAGACATTAATACCAGCTTATCTTGTTGATACCTTTCAGCATCAATTGATTCGAAGTAAATTAAAACGCCAGCAGTAACAGAAGACGATAAAATAGCAATAAGCATTAAAATTAATAAAAACTTATTTCGAATGGTGTGAGAGTTTAATAATGTGATCATGGCTTACTTTTCACTTTACCTAAACGAATTACCTTCGAGCTAATTTTAATACCATTGGCCTCTAGTTGTTCTGGGTTTATTTCAAAACGTATTTTTCCGCCAATATGGATGAATTTTATATGGCCGCCTGCATCGATAAAGTTTGATGCTTCACCAATAAGTAATATGTTTGTTTGAGGAAAGGTGAGAGTTTCTTGGTATTGTGCATATGATTCTTTATCACTGAAAAAAATGATGTGACACAAATTATTCTTCATTAACAGAGGTTGAAGATATAGTGCTTTAACCTCACGTTGCCCTATCTTTTTTTGTAATAACGTTTGTGTTGCAATATCAATGAAAGGCTTAGATGAACTGCAAATAATATAATCATTGGTATTTTGGTTGTTTGTTTGATTACTATATAAGGCAAAATAATACATTAAGCCTGCTTTTAACGCATACTCCCGCTGAGATGTTTGCGCATTGGTTTTAAGCGATGCACAAACTGTAAGTAAAATGATAAGAATGACGCGATATGTCATTGCTATATCCTTATTACAAGTCAACCATAAGCCCTAGTGAAAAGCTACGCTCAATATAAGTTGCCACATCAAAAATGTCGTTGGTTCTTGCGTATTCTACATGATTTTTTTCTAATAAATTATTACCGGTAAGCTGAATACTTAACTTATTGTTATATTGCCATTTCCAACTCATATCGACAGCAATAAAATTATCTGTTTTATAAATGCTTCCATCTTCCCATCGGCTTTGAAACATAATGTTATGTTTTTCATTGATTTTTTTATTTAAATCAAAAAATACTTGTTTGGTCTCCCCATTGAAATCTAAGAGTTCGTTTTGCGCAAGGTACTCTTCTTGTTTAGCATAACTTATGCCAAAGGTCATGTTTGCAGAGGGGTTAACTTGCCAGTTTAAAATGAAATCACCACCGTAAGTCCTTTGCTTGCCATCAGAGTTTAAATTTAAGTTTGCGGTTTGCGTTTGAATATATTGTGAAAAGCCGATGATGTTTGCTGATTGTAATAATGTTACAACTGTGGGAATTAATAAGGGATCTGCTTCTGGGGTGATGGAGAGAGCATTTTTGGTTTCAGAATAAAAAACAGATAGATCAGCATTCCATGTATTGTGATTAATTCGGTAACCTAACTCAGTTGAAGCGATCTTTTCTGATTGTAATTGATTATTACCCCGTAAGAATGTTTTGATACGCGTAGTGTCTATAAGCTCATGACCCGTTTCAAAAACAGACTTTATTTTTAAGCCATTAACTTGGATATTGTAATCATACTCTAGTAACGAAGGTGTACGTACTCCTTTAGAAAATGAAGCCCATAAAAAATGTGAGTTATCTAGATGCCATGCAAAACGTATTGAAGGCTGCTGTTCCCAACCGGTTAAATTATTATGTTCAAACTTTTCGCCTAAAATAACATCTAATTCGTCTTCTATCAGCGTAAAGCTAGCTTGTGCAAAGGCAGCATATTTTTTAATTCTATCAATATCATGTTCACTATTTAAGTATTCACTCTCATCAAAAGGAGTTTTGTTATAGCTATAGTTTGCACCGAGATCTAGTTGAGCAAAATCGAGCTGCATATTTATTTGGTAGTCAATATCATAACTTGTGAACTCTTCCATATAGTAGGGTTGATCACCCTTTTGCTTTGCATAAGAGGTTTGGAGAGACTGACTAGCGGTACTAGATAATCTATTTTCTAAACGAAACATTAATAAAGTATGCTTTCTCTTTTGTGGCTCAATAACTTCGGAGCCTTCAAAGGTTATGGGATTAGCTAACTCTAATGTTTGGCCCATTTTTATATCTGTATAATCGCCTTGAACCAATAGTGATGTGTCATTATTAAAAGCAATGTCAAAACGTGCGCCAAAAGAATCTTTTTTCCCCTTATCTTGTGGAGTCCACCGGATACTTTTATCTGACTTCTTATTGGCTTGACTGTTAATGTAAAAACGATAACTACTGTTCTCACCAATATTTAAGTCATTACCTACTCTGAGGCTCACTTCGTGGTCAAGTGTTGTACCTGTTTTAAGCGTTACTTTGGTTGAGCGAGTATCGTTAGATAACTTAGTAATAATATTCACTACACCATTTGTTGCATTACTTCCCCATAACAACCCACCTTGGCCTTTAATTACTTCAATGCGCTCTATGTCATAAACAGGGATATTTAGTGCTTCCCAATATACGCCTGCAAATGAAGGGTTATAGATACTTTGCCCATCTATCATGACGAGTAACCTTGAACTATAACGACCAGCAGCATTTCTGATGCCTATTGCCCATTTGTTATTATCAACTTTTCTAACCTGAACACCAGGTGCCAATGTTAGTGCTTGAGCTACAGAAGTTACGCCAGCATTGAGCATTTGAGTATTTGAAATAACATAAACAGAAGCGGGGGTTTTTGATGCCTTGTTGGTTCTCTTCATTACTGATGTTACCTGTACGTCAGCGGCTAAAAGAGATTCAAAATCTAAATCTTTAATTTCATCATTAGCAAATGATAAATGAGAAATAAAAAATAAGCTCATGATAAGTGTTTTTTTCATGACTACAGCTCCAAAATCTATAAAGAAAAACGCTTCGTTGTAAGGTATGGGAATATTTATAAAAAGTTTTGATCTATCTATCGAGTTAAGAGCAAAAATATTTAATGTGAGTAGAGTATATCAGGTATTACTTATGTATTGATCATGCTCGAAGCAGATAACCTACTAAGAAAGCTAGTCTAAGCCTTCTAGCTCATCAATAATTGCTCTGGCTTGAGCTATCGTACAATCGCTGCGAGCTATTAGCGCACTTACTGTTATATCTTCTAATGTAGACGCTATTTTAAGAAGTTCGCTATGAGTTAAATGTTTGTATTCATTTCTTAATAATTTTGCTAACCAAAGCCAACTTGGCTCATCAGATATCTCTATAAAAGAGATAATAATTTGCAATTGCTCAAAATTTGCCTTGAGTTGCCAATTTCTAGAACGACCTATGCGGTGAAGTTCACAACCTTGTTGCCTAATGTGTGCTTTCAACACATAGGCTTTCATTGTTCTTCTTAGAAAAGAAGGTAAGGTGATTGTGTTAATTTTTTCCACGGTAATATTATTTTACTCAAGGTAAAGGAAAGCCAGCAAAAGCTGGCTTGGTATTTTTGATATTTATAGCATCATTAGCTATAAAGAGAATGCTACCATTTCTTCTTTGGTTGAAATAATACATCTAACTCATTTTCTTCACTTTTAGCTTTTTTAGCAGCATCTTGTGCATTACTGTTTTTAAGAGAGTCACTAATATTGGCTAATTTACTATTAATTTCAGCTTGCTTCGTCGATATATATTCGGTTTTGATTGGGTGACTAGCTAACGTTTGTAGTGCTTTTTCAAAATATTGGCGAGCAGATCCTAGCATTTCTTTACTTGCAGCCTGATTGCCTCGTTTAATTAAACTTTCAATATTAATTTTTAGCTGCATTGCGTCTAAGCGTTGATCTTCTTTGGTGAAGGTTTGAGCATCAATTACGCCTTTACCTTGCTCGGACTTTAATGTTGCACGAATTTTTTTAATGCATTGTAAAATAGTTAATATTTGCTGATCGTCATCAGGCATCATAAATATTTCATCGCTATTTTGGTTTGCAGCTAGGTCTTCAGCTGCATCTAGCCGCGCAGTCAATTCTTTTATTCTATCTTGGATACCCTTTGTATCAGAAGCCAAAGATTGCATCGCAATAGCAGCATTTAAACTTCTTTTATTTAGGATTTTAATTAAATTTGGGCTAGAAGGTAAGTTACCAACACTGACAAGTAGTGCCTCGCTTTCATCTATAATAGCTTTTTGCTTAGCAATTTTTACTTTTTTGTCTGCTTCTTGCTTTTCTTTGTGCTGCTGTATGCCACTAACGATGACAACAAAAAGAATTAAAGCAATGATTAAACCTACGATGATTGCGATCATGTTAAAGCTCTTATTTTTAAATGAATGTGAACAATTCTAAGCAGTCTACAAAAATTGTTATGTTTAGCAAAGAGTAACTTGCAATTAATATGATGAAAACGGTAAAAAACATCTCTAAAACGACTTATTTATATTATAGCGTAAACTAATTAAAAAAATTCGTTGAATAATTTTGATTAAATGGGGAATAAAGTTTACAAAAACCTCAATTTGAGATGGAATAAATTGTTAATTAAGTATATTATTTTGGTCTAAGAAAGTTCATGAAGCTCGCATATGAAATTGCAACAATTGCGCTATATAGTTGAAGTATTAAATAATAACTTAAATGTTTCTGCAACAGCAGAAGCTTTATTCACTTCTCAACCAGGTATCTCTAAGCAGGTTCGAATGCTTGAAGATGAACTTGGTATTCAAATTTTTGGTCGTAGTGGTAAACATTTAACTCATGTAACGCCTGCAGGTCAAGAAGTCATTACGATTGCTCAGCAAATATTATCTAAAGTAGAAGGTATAAAAGCGGTTGCCCGTGAACATACCCAACCTGATGAAGGTAAGTTGCGTATTGCAACTACCCATACGCAGGCTCGTTATGCTTTACCTGATGTTATCCAAGGCTTTATGAAAAAGTACTCCAAAGTATCTCTTCATATGTCACAGGGTACGCCTGCGCAAATTAGTGATGCAGCGGCAAAGGGAGATGCTGATTTTGCCATTGCAACAGAATCCCTTCACCTATATAACGACCTTGTTATGCTACCTTGCTACCATTGGAATCGCAGTATCATTGTTCGTAAAGATCATGCTTTAGCGAAGAAGCAAGAGTTAACCATTGAGGATATTGATAAGTACTCTTTGGTAACTTATGTTTTTGGCTTTACGGGCCGCTCAGATTTAGATGCTGCATTTGAAAGGGCAAATGTTGAACCTAAAATAGCTTTCACTGCAACCGATGCTGATGTGATTAAAACTTATGTACGTTTAGGTGTTGGTATTGGAGTTATTGCTTCAATGGCAATGGATTCTGAAATTGATAGTGATTTAGTCACTATTGATGCTAGCCATTTATTTAAAGCAAGTACAACTAAAATAGGCTTTAGAAGAGGTAGCTTCTTACGTGGCTACATGTTTGATTTTATCGAGCGTTTTGCTCCTCATCTAACTAAGAATATTGTAACTCAAGCGATGTTGTTAAAAAATAATGCTGAAGTAGATGAGTTATTTTCGGATGTAGAACTTCCCATTAAATAATTGATATTAGCTTAAAGTGAGAGCCTAATCATTTTTACTTTATAAACTAAAAAGAGTTAAGTTATGAAGAAATCATTAATAAATGAACTTTACAATTTAACTCTTTTTTATTCATCTAACTTTTAATTACAGCTAGATTTTCGTTCTTAAATTAACACTCTGTAATGTTAACTGCTAAGCCACCACGTGAAGTTTCTTTATACTTAGTTTTCATATCATTACCTGTTTCCCACATAGTTTTGATTACTTTGTCTAAAGATACTTTTGATGTGCCATTGCCGCGAAGTGCTAAACGAGATGCATTGATTGCTTTAACTGAGCCCATAGCATTACGTTCAATACACGGGACTTGTACTAAGCCGCCTACAGGATCACAGGTTAATCCTAAGTTGTGTTCCATACCGATTTCAGCTGCGTTTTCTACCTGAATAGGTGTGCCACCCATAATTTCTGTTAATGCACCAGCAGCCATAGAACAAGCTACACCTACTTCACCTTGACAGCCTACTTCAGCGCCAGAAATTGAAGCATTAGTTTTGTATAAAATACCAATGGCAGCAGCTGTAAGTAAGTAACGAATACAGTCATCATCGGAAACAGGGTTAATAAACTTATCGTAATAACATAGTACTGCTGGAATAATGCCGGCGGCTCCATTAGTTGGCGCGGTAACTACACGACTACCTGCTGCATTTTCTTCATTAACGGCTAAACCAAATAAGTTTACCCAGTCCATTGCGTTAAGTGGATCAGTTGATTTTTCTACCATTAAAGATCTATATAGTGCAGGTGCGCGTCGAGTTACTTTAAGGCCACCAGGTAAAATACCTTCTGTTGCAATACCTCTGTCAACACTGCTTCGCATTGCTTGCCAAATTTCAATTAATTTAGTGCGAATTGTTGCTTCATCATTTAGGCACTTTTCATTATTCATCATGATAGTGCTGATGCTGAATCCTGTTTTTTGAGCATGCTCTAATAATTCTGCACCTGTATTGAATACATGAGGAATATCGATGTTTTCATGTAAAGAAAGCGCTTTATCTTTTTCTTTTTCAAAATCAGAATCAAGTACTATAAAGCCACCACCAATAGAGTAATAGGTTTGTTCTAATAATAGATTATCCCCTTGGTAGGCATATATTGTCATGGCATTAGAGTGTGCAGGTAGTGTTTTTTTATGATGATAAATTATTGCATCATCCTTAGGAAAGCTCACACTATGATGACCATCAAGTTCAATTCTTTGGCTACTTACCACTTGCGCTAAAATAGTTTCAATTGATTCAACAGGAATAGTATCTGGCATTTCACCAGATAAACCTAGAATAACAGCTTTGCCTGTACCGTGACCGATACCGGTTTGGCCTAACGAACCAAATAACTCACATTTCACTCGATCAGTTTTGGCTAACAATGTTTGCTTATTAAGTTCATCAACAAAAAGTTTTGCTGCTTTCATTGGGCCAACAGTATGAGAACTTGAAGGGCCAATGCCAATAGAGAACATATCAAATACACTAATCATAAATAATCCCGAATATAATTTTGGTTTTTTGGGTTAATCCCGATATTAATATTGTTAATACTAACTGAAAGGCGATACTTATGGCAACAAATTTTAGCTTTGTTTTAGGGGGAAACTAGGAGAGGGTTGATTTTATTACTTAATATGCTCAATCAAATCTTTTAACATGGCGGCTGTAGCGCCCCAGATGTTGTAGTGTTTGTAAGGAAAAAAGTGAACATCATGATGATGGCCGTTACGATATGATTTGATGGTGCGGTGATTATGAGGCTGTAAAAAGTGCTGTAAAGGAACTTGAAATATTTCTGCTACTTCATTGTCATCTTTTTGTAAATATTGAGGTAAATCGACTAAAGCAATAATCGGGGTCACTTGGTAGCCGCTGATAACCTCATAATTAGGTAACTGACCTACAACAGAAACCTCACATGGTGATAGTCCAATTTCTTCGTGAGCCTCTCTTAATGCGGTGTGAATTAGATTTGTGTCACTTGGCTCTACTTTGCCACCGGGAAAGCTTATTTGCGAAGGATGATGTTTTAAATGACTGGCTCGTTTGGTTAGCAGTACTTCTAATCCATTAGGGGTAAAGTCATTAGAATCATTATTATTGACTAAAGCGATAAGTACAGCAGCAGACTTTAATGGCAAATTATGCTGATAATTATGACAAGAATCACCGTGCTGTAATAAATTGAAACGATATAGAAACTCTGCTTTATTCATAATTCGCTTCTTCTCCAGTTATTCAGGTTTTGCTGCAGACAACTTTGTAAGTATAGGAAGAATTCTATTTACTTTGTCAAAAGTTTCTTGATATTCACTTGCTGCTACTGAATCAGCAACCAAGCCTCCGCCAGCTGAACAATAAATTTTTCCTTTTTGACTTTGTGTATCAGATTTCTGACAAATAAGTGTACGAATAGTAATACTTGTATCCATTGTGCCACAATTTGATATGTAACCAATAGAACCACAATAAACGCTACGCCTATGTGGTTCAAGTTGTTCTATTATTTCCATAGCACGTATCTTAGGCGCCCCTGTAATAGACCCCCCTGGAAATGCACCTCGTAGTAAATCACAGGCATCGAATTGATCAGCAAGTTGGCCTTCAACGGTACTTACAAGGTGATGTACTGCGGGAAAGCTTTCAATATCAAATAGTTTCGGTACAACGACAGTATTTGCTTTACAAACTTTTGAAATATCATTGCGCAGCAAATCAACAATCATTAGGTTCTCTGCTCGATCTTTATTTGAATCAGCTAACTGTTGAGCAAATTCCTCGTCTTGCTGTTTATTTTTACCTCTGGGTAGAGTTCCTTTAATAGGCTTACTTTGTACTTTTCCTTGAGATAATTGTAAAAATCGCTCGGGAGAAACGCTTAAAATAGCTATTTCTTCTAGTTGAATAAACGCTGAAAACGGTGCTTTATTTTCGCTTCTAAGGGCAACGTATGCCTGAAATTCATCTCCTTGGTAATCTGCGCTAAAACGTTGTGATAAATTAATTTGATAGCAATCACCAGACAGTAAATATTGTTGTACTTGATTAAACTTTTGTGTGTAACTCGCTTGATCCATATTACTCTGCCAAGGTGAGGTTAAGGCAAAAGTATTTGTTGTTTTTTTAGCTGTTAATTTGTCACTAACTATCTTTTGTATAAAGTTTGTGAGCGTAAGGCGCTTTTCTTCAGGGCAGATTAAAAAATATTGATTATGTTTATGATCGTAAATAATCGCTTGAGCATAAATGCCAACAGCCATATCAGGTGAATTGATATCTTTTAGTGCTTGTTCTGGTAATGTTTCAAAGCAGCGACCTAAATCATAAGCAAAATAGCCTAAAGCACCGCCTAAAAATGGTAATCCTTCTTTTGAACTTGGCAACTTTGTAACGAGTTGCTGTTGTATTTTTTCAAGTAAAGATAATGGGTCTTCTTTGCTTACTTCTCTTTTGCCAGCATTTATATAATGGATATCTGTTTTGTTACCATAGGTACATAAAGTTGCTTCAGGTTGCCATACCAAAATATCAAAACGTCCATCAATATGCTCACTTTGACCAGAGTCTAACCACATTGCCCAAGGCGTTTTGGCTAAAGGTGTGAATAAGTCTAACGGGCTAACATTTTCTGCTAATGCTAACTTTTTTGTCGATAAAGATAATGGAGTGACGGAAAAAACGGTATTTGAAGGCAAGGTGATAGCTACTCTGATAATTTACGCGGTTATTTTTAGTGATAAGTGTTTATATTCTACTATTGGCTACTAGCAGCAGTTTCAATAGCAGGTTATTATAATACAAAGCGTATTATACACAATATCCTAGAAAACAGAGAGCCTTATGACAACCATAAAACAACAAGACTTAATCGATAGTATTGAAGATGCTCTTCAATATATTTCTTATTATCACCCTTTAGATTTTATTCAAGCGTTAGAAAAAGCTTATCATAAAGAGCAAAGTAACGCGGCTAAAGATGCTATTGCACAAATCCTCATAAATTCACGTATGTCGGCAACAGGTAAACGTCCTATTTGTCAAGATACGGGTATTGTGACCTGTTTCGTTAAAATTGGTATGGAAGTTAAGTGGGACAAAACTGACATGACCGTACAACAAATGGTTGATGAAGGTACTCGTCGTGCTTATATGAATCCTGATAACCCGTTAAGAGCATCAATTGTTGCAGATCCTGCCGGTACGCGTAAAAACACTAAAGACAATACGCCTTCTGTTGTTCATATTGACCTTGTCGAAGGTAATGAAGTTGAAGTCATGATTGCTGCTAAAGGTGGCGGTAGTGAAAACAAAACTAAGATGGCGATGTTAAATCCGTCTGACTCTATTGCTGATTGGGTTGTGAAAACTTTACCATCAATGGGTGCAGGTTGGTGTCCACCAGGCATGTTAGGTATAGGTATTGGTGGTACTGCTGAAAAAGCTGGTGTACTTGCTAAAGAAAGCTTGATGGATCCTGTTAATATTCAAGAATTAATGGATAGAGGGCCGCAAAATGCTGAAGAAGAACTACGTTTAGAAATCTTTGAACGTGTAAATCAGCTTGGCATTGGCGCACAAGGTCTTGGCGGTTTAACAACGGTTGTTGATGTTAAAATTAACTCTGTACCAACACATGCTGCTTCTAAGCCTGTTGTGATGATCCCTAACTGTGCTGCAACGCGCCATGTTCATTTTCACTTAGATGGTAGTGGTCCAGCAGATTTAACACCACCTAAATTAGAAGAATGGCCTGATATTACTTGGGAAGTTGGTGAAGGTGTACGTCGTGTAAATGTTGATGGTTTAACAAAAGCTGATATTGCTGAATGGAAAACCGGAGAAACGGTATTACTTAGCGGTACTATTTTAACTGGTAGAGATGCTGCGCATAAACGTATTCAAGATATGTTAGCCGCTGGCGAAGAATTACCAGTTGATTTTACTGATAAATTTATTTACTACGTAGGCCCTGTTGACGCCGTAGGCGATGAAGCTGTAGGACCTGCTGGTCCAACAACAGCAACACGTATGGATAAATTTTCTGATTTAATGTTATCTAAAACGGGACTTTTAGGATCAATTGGTAAATCTGAACGTGGCAGTGCAACAGTTGAAAACATTAAAAAGCATGAATCTGTGTATTTAATGGCAGTAGGTGGCGCAGCATACTTAGTATCTAAAGCAGTTAAAAAAGCACGTGTTGTTGCTTTTGAAGACTTAGGTATGGAAGCTATTTATGAGTTTGAAGTTGAAGATATGCCAGTAACAGTTGCAGTTGATAGTTCTGGTGAGTCAGCTCACGTAACCGGCCCAGCAATTTGGAAAGCTAAAATTGAAGAGCTAGATGAAAAATTAAAAGCTTAGTTTTTAATTAGTTATTTAATATAAAAAGAGGATGTAAAATTAATATTTTACATCCTCTTTCGTTATGTAAAGCTTATTACTCAATAAATTGCTATTAATCTACTAGGCGTAATAATTCATTTATGCCAGTTTTAGCACGTGTTTTTGCATCAACTTTTTTCACGATAACTGCAGCATATAAACTGTACTTTCCACATTTTGATGGTAAATTTCCAGGAACTACTACAGAGCCTGCTGGAACACGGCCATAATGAACTTCACCTGTTTCACGGTCATAAATTCGTGTGCTTTGTCCAATGTAAACGCCCATTGAAATTACCGCGCCTTCTTCAATAACAACACCTTCAACTATTTCTGAACGTGCGCCAATAAAACAATTATCTTCAATAATTGTTGGGCCTGCTTGTAATGGCTCTAGTACGCCACCAATGCCAACACCACCAGATAAATGTACATTTTTACCAATTTGAGCACATGATCCAACAGTAGCCCAAGCATCAACCATACAACCTTCATCAACATAGGCACCAATATTAACAAAGCTTGGCATTACTACTACGTTTTTGCCTATATAGCTGCCTGTGCGTACAGATGCACCGGGTACTACACGTACACCGTCGTCTTCAAACATTGCTTTTGTATAGCCATCATATTTCATTGGTACTTTATCGAAAAACGTACTTTCAGCACCATCAATAACTTGGTTGTCCCAAATACGGAAGGATAATAAAACTGCTTTTTTTAACCATTGGTGTACATGCCATTGGCCATCAATTTTTTCTGCTACTCTTGCAGAGCCGTTATTTAGAGCGGCTAATGCGTCGATAACAGCCGTTTTAACTTCATTGGAAACGGTTGTTGGTGAAATGTTCGCTCTATCGTCAAAAGCTTGTTCTATCGTACTTGCTAATGCTGTTAAGTCAGTCATTTAAAAGTTCCTATTAGGTGTTATTGTTAATCTAGTTCTTGTGTTAATTTGTCGGCTAATATTTGTTTTTCTTCATCATTTAAAGCGGTATTTTCGCTTGTTGAAATGGCAAAAACATCATCAGCTTTTTCACCAAAAGTTGTGATTTTAGCTGAATGCACATTAATTTTTAGTAGTTGAAATACTTGAGCGATATTCGCTAGCACTCTTGGTCTATCTAAAGTAATAATCTCGATCATTGTTCTGCTTTTAGCCTTAATTGGAATAAAGCTGACTTGCAATGGAAATTGGAATTGTTTTACTTCTCTGCGCATTGGTTGAAGAGGTATATCACAAATATTATCTTGCTTTAATTTGTCACATAAAGTGTCTGCTATTGCCTGTGTTTGGTAACTTTCTTTTAGTGCTTTACCACGGCTATCTAAAATTATAAAAGTATTAACAGTGTAACCAGTTTTGGTAGTGATTATTTTTGCATCGTGTATTGATAGCTTTTTTGTACCTAAAAGATCAACAGTATTGGAAAAAGTATTTGATTTTTCTTTGGTAAATACAAATACCTCAGTGCCGCCTCGATAAGACTTTGCGCTAATAATAACTAAAGGTTTGCTCCTGTCATGACCAATAATACGCTGACAATGCCTGGCTATTTGCTCAGGAGAATAACGTAAAAAGTAATCAGCTCTAAACTCTGACCATAGCGCTTGTAGTTGCTCTTCAGTAACTTCAGTTTCAGCCAAAATTTCAAGTGCTTGTTGTTTGTTTTCTCTTATTTTTGAGCGTGTTTCAACTGGTTTTGATAAGCCGCGACGAAATGCACGTAACGTATTGAAATATAAATCTTGTAATAAGTTGGCTTTCCAACTGTTCCACAAACTTTCATTAGTAGCGCGCATATCTGCAACAGTTAAGCAGTATAGGTAATCTAGGCGAGCTTCATCACGTACTATTTCCCCGAATGCACGAATGACATTTTCATCACTAATATCGCGACGCTGTGCAGTAACTGACATCAAAAGGTGTGTTTCAACAAGCCATGCAACCATTTTACTGTCATGCTTACTCATTTGGTGAGACTGACAAAAAATTAAGGCATCTACTGCGCCTAATTGCGCATGATCTCCACCTCGACCTTTCGCAATGTCGTGAAAAATACCTGCTAGATATAAAACTTCAGGTTTGCGAACGCGTTGCATTATTTTGCTGCACAGTGGAAATTTATGATTGTGTTCTTTTTGGCTAAATTGATAAAGGTTTTTGACAACGCGATAACTATGCTCATCAACAGAATAAGCATGGAATAAATCAAATTGCATTTGTCCTACGATATTGCGCCATGAAGGGAGATATGAGCCAATGATGCCGTGTTTGTGCATTAGATTGAAGGCTAAGCCTACACCACGAGGATGCTTAATAATAGCCATGAATATTTGACGACATTGAGCATAATCTAATAATCCTGAAATTAAACGTCGGCGTGCATTACGCATTAATCGTAAAGTATGAGAGTGTATTCCTTTTATGCTTGGCTCTTGCGCTATAATCAGAAACATTTCTAGAATCTTCACAGAGCGCATAAAAACTCGATCGTTGGTGGTATTAATAAGTCTGTCGGTTAACTCAAAATCTTTTGTAATAGTAATACTTGTCGTTTGTTCAGCGTCTTGTATGATTTCCTGTTTAAACCGTTGTAATAAAATATTATTTAGTTCACCAACACGGGCTATTATTCTAAAGTAACGTTTCATCATACGTTCAACAGGCGCTTTACCCTCATCACCAAACCCCATCATTTTGGCCACATCCGTTTGGTAATCAAACAATAAACGGTTTTCATTACGTTTTGAAACAAAGTGCAGAGCAAAGCGCATTCGCCATAAATAATCTTGTGTTTCAAGTAGTTCAGATAATTCATTTGGAAATAAATAGTTGTGTTCTACTAACTCTTCTAATGAATCAGCCTGAAAGTGACGTTTTGCGACCCAACCAATTGTTTGTAGGTCACGTAAACCACCAGGGCTTGCTTTAATATTTGGCTCTAAAGTATAAGCTGCACCATGATATTGAAGGTGGCGCTGTTCTTGTTCTTTTCGTTTAGCGATAAAGAATTTTTCAGACGTCCAAAATTCATCTTCATTAAGCAGAGGCAGTGACTGTTGAATAAGTGTTTCATTACCTGCTACTTGACGCATTTCCATTAAGTTGGTTACAACAGTAATATCGTTAATAGCTTGTTTTAAACATTCTTGTATTGATCTTACGCTATGGCCTATATCAAGTTTTATATCCCAAAGTTGGGTAACAAAACTTGATATTTTTTCTTCTAATTCTGTATCTATTGTTTTTTGTGTAAGTAATAAAATGTCAACATCAGAGTAGGGGTGAAGTTCACCTCGACCATAGCCTCCAACGGCTATTAAACTGATTTGAAACTCATCTAAATGATGTTGACACCAAAGTTTACTTAATGTCGCATCAACAAAGGCTGCTCTGGCAACTAATAAGTCATTAACATCGTTATCAGCAAAAGCGTCTTTCACCCAGTTGTTAAAGTCTGCGGTCAATTGGCATATATCTTTACTAGATAAATGCTCTGCAGTTATTGCTAAGGTTTCAATAAAATGCGCGGGAATTATATGATTGTTCAATGGATGATTAGTCAAATGTATACCTTTTTACCTTATTGATTTTTTACTACACGTGGGTGAAATACGGATAAAAATACTATTTTTATCTTTACTAATTATGAAGCATTCGGCTAATTGTTTCTTCTTCACGTAACGTTAAAATTTCACAGCCTGTTTTAGTAACCACAATAGTATGTTCCCACTGAGCTGAATTTTTATTATCGCTAGTGTATACAGTCCAATTGTCTTGCTTATCTAAAATAGTGGTTGCTTTACCTAGGTTGATCATTGGCTCTATGGTGAAACACATTCCTTCAAGCATTTTAGTTTTATCATTGTTTTTATAATGTACAATTTGCGGTTCTTCGTGAAACTCTTTACCAATACCGTGTCCACAATAATCTTTTACAATGCTATAGCGGCCTTTGCTCTTGATAAATTTTTGAATGGCAGCGCCAATATCACCAAAGGCTGCACCAGGTTTTACTTTTTTTAATCCTACATATAACGACTCTTGTGCTAAACGACATAAACGCTTATCTTCAGGGGAAACGTCACCAATTAAAAACATTTTACTGGTGTCTCCATGATAACCATCTTTAATTACAGTGATATCAATATTGATAATATCGCCATCAATTAATTTAGTATTATCAGGTATGCCATGACAAACAACATAATTTACAGACGTACAAATAGATTTTGGAAAACCATGATAATTTAGCGGAGCTGAAATAGCATTTTGAACATTTTCAGTATATTCAGCACACAAGGTATTTAGTTCATCTGTTGTTATGCCTGCCTTAACATGCGGTGCAATCATTTCTAGTACATCGCAAGCTAATTGGCCTGCAACTCGCATTTTGGCAATTTCTTCTTGGCTTTTAATTTGTATGGCCATGATATTCTCTTTACTTTATAGGTTTATGTGTGTTGATTAAGTTCTAATTGAACAGCGTCAATAATTGCTTTTGGCTCGGTTAAATAGAAATTATGATTAAGTAAAATCAATTTGTCATCAATAGCCAATAATAATGCCGGAATAGCTTCAGTATTAATTATTTCTTGTAAAGAAAATATTTCTTCTAATTGCATTAAGGTATCTTTACTTAATTTATCCTTAAAAATTTTAGCAGGTGGCGACAATTTCAATGTTGCTATTATTTCATCGAAATCACTTTGTTCAGCTAATTTATTGCCTAATTCAAAATGTGCATGTTGTAAGGCATTAAGTAGTGCTAGGGCTAAGTCAGGTGTTTTATGTTGAGCCCAAGTCATCAAGTTAGCAGATAAAGTAGAGTTAGCGTTTTGGCTAAGCAACTCTTTGTAATTATTCGATAAGCGCTTATTAGCAAGTTCTTCTACTTGTGCTATTTCAGCTTTTTTACTGGCAATACTACTATCACTTTTACCATCAAAATAAGCAGCGTGCAGTAAGTGTAATTCTATATCAGGAAAAGCTTCAGCGATTTCATTAACAAGCGGTGTTACCACGTAACTCCATGGACAATGATTGTCATAAAGAAAAAATAACTGTGCGGATTGTATGGGTGTTGTCATTATCTACCTAAAATAGTTGAGGTTTGTTTAAAATCTACTTCATATAATTGAGATTTTACAGCGATATTGTTCAATAGCCCAGTTAAATATTTTTCTGGTTAAAATTTCTATTTTGTGGTATAAAATGCGGCGCTGAAATTTTAGTTATTTATGGTTGTTTTTTATCTTTAGATTTTAACAGGCAATAGTACTTGTTTTAGCGCCAATTAAATCGGTTAATTTATGCTTTTATAACGATGAAAGCTAAATTGATATTATTATAAACTCACATACATCTATTAAAGGTATACCGGGGTGCTCAGCTGATTAACATTTTGCTATTAATGCAAAATTGCAGCAAAAGGGTCGTGTATATTGGATGTATGAACGCTTAACCCCATAAAGGAAATATAAATGTCAAACGTTTCAATGCGCGATATGCTTAAAGCTGGTGTTCATTTCGGTCACAAAACTCGTTACTGGAATCCAAAAATGAAGCCATTCATTTTCGGTGCTCGTGATAAAGTTCATATCATTAACCTTGAACAAACTGTTCCAATGTTCAATGAAGCTCTTGCTTTCATTAACAATGTTTCTTCGAAAAAAGGTAAAGTTTTATTTGTTGGTACTAAACGTGCTGCAAGTGATGCAATTAAAGACGCTGCGATCAAATCTGATCAATTCTTCGTTAATCACCGTTGGTTAGGTGGTATGTTGACTAACTGGAAAACAGTTCGTCAATCAATCAAACGTTTAAAAGATCTTGAGTCTCAAAGCACTGACGGTACTTTTGAAGCACTAACTAAAAAAGAAGCGTTAATGCGTACTCGTGAAATGGAAAAGCTTGATAAAAGCTTAGGTGGTATCAAAAACATGGGTGGTTTACCTGACGTTTTATTTATCATTGATGCTGATCACGAGCACATTGCTATTAAAGAAGCAAACAACCTTGGTATCCCAGTAATTTCTGTTGTTGATACTAACTCAAACCCTGACAACATTGATTACATTGTTCCAGGTAACGATGATGCAATCCGTGCGGTAACTTTATACTGTGACGCTATTGCTAATGCTGTGATTTCTGGTCGTGAGCAAAACATCGTAGTACAAGCTGAAAAAGACGGTTTTGTTGAAACTGAATAATTACATTTACTAAAAAGTAATGTAGTTAAGTAAAACATTTCGTTTAATCATAAAAGCATTGTTATTACGTTTTATAATTCGAGAAATTATAGTTCGAACAATGTTTTTATGACACCCAATTTACTATTTATTCACGTAACCTTATTGTGATATCACAAAAACTAATGGCATACGGGGATAACTGAAAACAGAGGAATTAACTCATGGCAATTACTGCTGCAATGGTTAAAGAACTTCGTGAACGCACAGCTGCGGGCATGATGGATTGTAAAAAAGCGTTACAAGAAGCTGACGGCGATATGGAACTTGCGATTGAGAATATGCGTAAGAACGGCCAAGCAAAAGCAGCTAAAAAAGCAGGTAATATCGCTGCTGATGGTCAAATCATTATTAAAGACGGCACATTAGTTGAAGTTAACTGTCAAACTGACTTCGTAGCAAAAGATGCTAACTTCCTAGGATTTGCTAATAAAGTTGCTGACGCTGCTGCTGCTGAAAAGCTTGCTATCGAAGACTTACAAGCTAAGTTTGAAGAAGAGCGTATTACGTTAGTAACTAAAATTGGTGAAAACATCAATGTTCGTCGTGTAGCCCATGTTGAAGGTACTACATTAGCTTCTTACAAACACGGTGCTACTATTGGTGTTGTTGTTGCTGGTGAAGGTGATGCTGAATCACTTAAGCACATTGCAATGCACGTTGCTGCAAGCAAGCCAGAGTTCTTAACTCCTGAAGATGTTCCAGCTGATGTTGTTGCTAACGAGAAGCGTATTCAAATCGAAATGGCGATGAATGAAGGCAAGCCTGCAGAAATCGCTGAAAAGATGGTTACTGGTCGTATGCGTAAATTTACTGGTGAAGTATCTTTAACTGGTCAAGCTTTCATCATGGAACCTAAGAAAACTGTTGGTGAAGTGTTAAAAGAGAAAGGCGTAACTATTTCTAGCTTCGTTCGTTTAGAAGTTGGTGAAGGTATTGCTAAGAAAGAAGAAGATTTTGCTGCAGAAGTAGAAGCACAAATTGCTGCTGCTAAAGCTTAATTTCTTTCGTTGAAATAAGTTTTTAAATAGAAGGTAACTGCTTTCTATTTTTACATATCAATTAGTTGATATTGTAAAATTACCAAACGCCTCACTTGTTTATCAAGTTAGGCGTTTTTTATTGTCTGTATTTTAATCAAAGTGATAGAAGAAGAGAGTTTTTTCAGTTAATCCTTTCGTGACTGCGTGAAACGTATTAAAATAACCGCGATTAAATTTAGCCAAAGTACTCCATCATTAAATAGGAATCATCTCTTATGAGCGTTAATCTAAGACCAACCTACCGTCGTATTCTTCTTAAACTTAGTGGTGAAGCACTAATGGGGGAGGAAGGATTTGGAATCGATCCTAAAGTTTTAGATCGTATGGCTCAAGAAATTAAAGAATTAGTTGAGATGGATATCCAAGTTGGCCTTGTTATTGGTGGTGGCAACTTATTTCGTGGTGCTGGTTTAGCGGAAGCGGGTATGAATCGAGTTGTTGGTGACCAAATGGGTATGTTAGCAACGGTAATGAACGGTTTAGCGATGCGCGATGCTTTGCATAGAGCTTTTGTAAATACACGTTTAATGTCTGCAATTGATTTAGCTGGCGTATGCGACCGTTATAACTGGGCAAACGCCATCAGTTTATTAAAATCTGGCCGTGTTGTTATTTTTTCAGCAGGCACTGGAAACCCATTCTTTACCACAGATTCTGCTGCATGTTTACGTGGTGTTGAAATTGAAGCCGATGTTGTATTAAAAGCAACAAAAGTTGATGGTATCTACTCTGAAGATCCGGTTAAAAACCCAGAAGCAGAGCTTTACAGTAAGTTAACTTTTGATGAAGTATTAGAAAAAGAATTAAAAGTGATGGATTTAGCTGCATTTACTTTAGCCCGTGATCATAATATGCCAATACGTGTATTTAATATGAATAAGCCAGGTGCTCTGAAGTCAGTAGTTATGGGAAGTGATGAAGGTACTGTTATTACTAACAAGTAATAATAACCACCTTATAAAACCCTTAACACAATCAAATATTTGAACTTTTTAGGAATAAAGCTGTGATAGATGAAATTAAAGAAGATGCGCAAGAGCGCATGGGAAAAAGCATAGAGTCTTTAAAAACTAGCCTTAATAAAATTAGAACAGGCCGAGCTCATGCTTCATTACTTGATAATATAAGTGTAGATTACTACGGTATGGAAACACCACTTAACCAAGTTGGTAATATTTCTGTACCTGATGCGCGTAACTTATCAATTACTGTATTTGATAAAGGCATGATTAGCGCTGTTGAAAAAGCTATTATGAAGTCGGATCTTGGCTTAAACCCACAATCAAATGGTACATTAATTCGTATACCATTACCGCCATTGACTGAAGAGCGTCGTAAAGATCTTGTAAAAGTTGTTCGTGGTGAAGCGGAAGGCGGTAAAGTTGCCGTACGTAATATCCGTCGTGATGCAAACTCTGATTTTAAAAGTTTACTTAAAGAAAAAGAAATTAGTGAAGATGAGCATCATCAAGCAGAAGATGCAATTCAAAAAATCACAGATACTTTTGTTAAGTCAATTGATGAGTTATTAGCGAAGAAAGAAGCCGAGTTAATGGAGATATAAACGACTTGGTTTGAAATTACGCCAGAGAGTTTATGATGCTAACTGGCGTTTTTTATATGGATAGAAGGGAATATTGGTGACTACTGATTCAGTTTTAGATAATGTCTCAACAAATGTACCGCAGCATATTGCTGTTATTATGGATGGTAATGGGCGCTGGGCGCAGGCTCAAGGAAAGGGGCGTGTTGCAGGGCATAAAGCAGGTGTGGAGTCTGTTCGTGCAGTCGTTAGAGGTGCGCGTAAAGCTGATGTTAAGGCTTTAACTTTATTTGCTTTTAGTAGCGAAAACTGGAAAAGACCAGAAAAAGAAGTTGGCGTTTTAATGGACTTATTTATGTTTGTGCTAACTAAAGAAGTTAAGCGTTTGCATAAAAACAATATTCGTTTTCAAGTGATTGGTGATGTAAGCCGATTTTCTGATAAGTTGCAAAAAAGTATTGCTAAATCAGAACAGTTAACAGAAAAGAATACAGGTTTAGTACTATCGGTTGCGGCAAACTATGGTGGTCGCTGGGATATAGCTAATGCAGCTAAACAGCTTGCTAGCCAGGTTAAAAATAATGAAATCACCCTTGAGGATATTGACGAACATTCTTTAGATAAACAGACTTGCTTAGCTGACTTGCCTGCACTTGATCTGCTTATTCGTACAGGTGGAGATTACCGCATTAGTAATTTCCTATTATGGCAGGCAGCGTATGCAGAGTTTTACTTTACCGATACACTTTGGCCTGATTTTGATGAAGTAGAGTTAGTTCAAGCGATTGAAGTTTTTCAACAGCGCGAACGACGTTTTGGCAAAACAGGTGAACAGGTTGTCAATAAATAGTTGAAATACCAATAAACAAGATTCAGACTATTTGTCAATTATCCTGTAGATAAGCAAAACGTATAGAAATCAATATAAATAATAAAAAGTAGTATAGATAGGTTTGATTAGAGTGCTTTACTTGAACATATCAAACTCTAAGCTTATAACTACATAAAAAAGGATATAACTTGCTTAAACAACGAATTATTACCGCATTAGTTTTAGCGCCCGCTGCTATTTTAGCTATATTTTATCTACCAATTGCATATTTTGCTGCGTTATTGATGATTGTTATTGGTATTGGTGCTTGGGAATGGGGCCCGTTAATGGGCGTTGTAGAGAAAACTCAAAGAATCGGCTTTGTAGCGGTAACCCTTATATTGCTAAGTGGTCTTTGGGCATTATTATCTCCCGATGACTTATGGCTTAATGCGCATGAATTACATGCTTACGCTGTAGGCATATTATGGCTAGCTGTCGCTTGGTGGGTTTTATCTGCCTTCTTGATGCTTTCCTATCCAAAATCAAGTGGGACTTGGTCTAAATACACGTCAGTGCGTGGACTTTTTGGCTGGTTAACACTTATACCTACTTGGTTAGCTTTTATGGTTATTAGAACAAATGGCTATCAAGTTGATCCTTTTCACGGTGCACAACTATTAATGTTTTTATTCTTAATGGTATGGAGCGCTGATATCGGAGCTTATTTTGTAGGTAAAGCCATTGGTAAAAATAAGTTAATGCCTAATGTTAGTCCAGGTAAAACCTTCGAAGGCTTTTTAGGTGGTGTATTTCTTGCCTGCTTATTTGTGGCCTTAACTGCGTATAGCTTGAACTGGGCTAATGATAAAATTATAACTGTATTATTAGTTACTGTGTTAATCACGACAGTGTCAGTGCTAGGTGATTTAAGTGAAAGCATGTTTAAGCGCCAAGCAGGTGTTAAAGATAGTGGATCTATTTTACCAGGTCATGGCGGCATTTTAGATCGTATAGACAGCCTTACAGCAACGGCACCTATTTTTGCGCTCTGTTATGTTTTACTAAGCTAACAGCCATATCGAACAATTCAGTTGAAAAATAAAATGTTGAAAAATGATATAAATAAACGCCAAGTATGTATTCTTGGCTCTACTGGATCAATTGGTGTAAGTACGTTAGATGTTATACGTTTGCATCGAGATAAATTCGATGTAATCAGCTTATCTGCCAATGCTAGTGTCGATGTTATATTTGAACAATGCCTTGAATTTCGACCTAAAACTGTTGTTATGGTATCTGTGACTCATGCTGAAGAATTAGCAACACGTTTAGCTCAAGCTAACCTTGAATTTATTGAGGTTAAGTCAGGTGTTTCTGCACTTGTCGATCTTGCAAGTTCTACTGAAACCGATACAGTCATGGCTGCTATAGTTGGTGCAGCAGGGTTAATGCCTACGCTGGCAGCAGTGAAAGCGGGCAAAAGGGTTCTATTAGCAAATAAAGAAGCACTAGTTACTTCTGGCGCAATATTTATAGAAGCAGTTGAACAATCAGGTGCTGAGCTTTTACCAATTGATAGTGAACACAATGCTATTTTTCAAAGTCTACCGTGGCAAGAGCAAACTAAGGTAGGGCATTGCCAATTAGCAGATAGTGGTATTAGTAAAATACTGCTAACAGGATCAGGAGGACCTTTTAGAACGAGGTTAACAGCTGATCTTGAGCAAGTCACTCCAGATGAGGCTTGTACTCATCCAAATTGGGATATGGGAAGAAAGATATCAGTTGACTCTGCAACTATGATGAATAAAGGGTTGGAGTTTATCGAAGCCAAGTGGTTATTCAATGTACAAGCAAGTGATATTCAAGTAGTTTTACATCCACAAAGTACCATTCACTCTATGGTGCAGTATAAAGACGGTTCAGTTATTGCTCAAATGGGTAATCCTGATATGCGCACACCTATTGCACATGCATTAGCTTACCCACAAAGAATTGAATCAGGTGTTGCCCCACTAGACTTTTTTACTACGTCATCATTTGAATTCCAATCTGTTGATTATAAAAAGTACCCTAATCTGAAATTAGCGATAGATGCGTGTGAGCAAGGGCAAGGTGCCTGTACAGCACTTAATGCATCAAATGAAATAGCGGTTGCTGCTTTTTTAGACGAAAAAATTAAATTTACCGATATTTTCAAAATAAATGAAACTTCTGTGATGAAATTTGTCTCAGAAAAGGTGAATAATATAAATGAAGTAATTTCCTTAGATTTGCGCGCTAGAGAATTTGCTCAATCAATTGTAGCTGATTTTTCAAAAAATGATCTTAAGAGGCACAACTAGAAATGTATGAGCTAATTTGGAATTTAGCCTCTTTTGTAATTGCATTAGGTATTTTAGTCACTGTTCATGAGTACGGCCACTTTTGGGTAGCTCGAAAAAATGGTGTCAAAGTTGAGCGTTTTTCTGTTGGTTTTGGTAAAGCTCTTTGGCGTAAAGTTGGCCAAGATGGCACCGAATATGTCGTAGCAATGATACCGCTTGGCGGTTATGTCAAGATGCTTGATGAACGAGTAGATCAAGTATCAGCAAAGGACAAAGATAAAACATTTAATGGTAAATCAGTATACCAACGAATAGCCATTATTGCTGCAGGCCCTTTTGCTAACTTTGCCTTTGCAATATTTGCTTTTTATCTGATGTTTTTAATCGGTGTGCCAAGTATTAAACCGATTGTTGGTGAGATAGTTCCACAATCAATTGCAGCGCAAGCAAAGTTAGAAAGTAACTCTGAAATTGTTGAAGTAGCAGGACAAACTGTACGAGATTGGCAAGATGTTAATTTAGCCTTGATAGGTGAGATAGGCTCAAAGTCTATTATTGTAAAAACAAAAAGTGCAGATACTCAGTATGTAAAAACGCATCATTTTGATACTAAAAATTGGCAATTCTCACCAGATAAAGAATCGGCGCTGACAAGTTTAGGACTTTATTCATTTAGACCTAAAGTACATAATGAACTAGCAGTAATTGGAAAAGATAGTCCAGCAGAAAAAGGTGGTTTAGCTGTAGGTGATAAACTTATTGCTATCAATGATGATTTTTTGATAGCAGGGTGGGCAGACTTTGCTAAAGAAATTAAGCAGTATCCTGATCAGCTTGTTAATATCACCGTAGAACGTGAAGGCAAGCAATTAGTATTGCAGGTAAAGCCAAAAGGAATTGATAGTAATGGTAAATTAATTGGATATTTAGGTGTTTCTCCTAAAGCTGATGATTGGCCAGCAGAGTATAAAATAGATCTTAGCTATGATGTTTTTTCTGCTCTTCCTGAAAGTATTGCGCGAACATGGAATTTGATTACCCTTAGCTTTGATATGATAGGGAAATTAATAACAGGTGATGTGTCTGTTAAAAACTTAAGTGGCCCAATAGCCATAGCGCAAGGTGCTGGTGATAGTGCAGGATTTGGATTTGTATACTTCTTAGGCTTTTTAGCGCTAATTAGTATTAATTTAGGAATAATTAACCTTTTACCCTTACCGGTACTTGATGGCGGACACTTACTCTATTATGTTATAGAGCTTTTGACAGGAAAACCTGTTCCCGAGAACATTCAGGAAGCAGGATTCAAGTTTGGTGGTTTAGCGTTGTTGGCATTAATGGCCATCGCTTTATTTAATGATTTTAGTCGAGTGTTAGGTTAGATATATAGTAATACGTGCTATGTGTTTAAGGTGTAATTTTTATGCCTTGTAGCTTACAGCGTGCAATTATGCAGTGATAAGAAGAAGTAACAAAGTTAAATATATGATAATTAAAAAATTAGCCTATGCCGTTTTATTGGGCGCTTTAGGTACAACAGCACAAGCTGAGCAAGAATTTCAAATTGAAGATATTGAAGTAAAGGGCTTACAGCGTGTTGCTTTAGGTGCAGCTTTAACACATATTCCATTTAATGTTGGTGATACTTTAAACCAATTTAGAATTTCACAATCAATTAAAGCCTTATACAAGTCTGGTCATTTTAATGATATCCGCGCGTATCGTGATGGAAACCGAATCATCTATCGTGTTCGTGAGCGAGAAACTATCAGTGAAATTACCTTTGATGGTAATAGCGACTTAAAAGACGAGCAATTAACTGAAAGTCTAGATAGTAGTAATATTCGTGTTGGTGAAACACTCGACCGCACTGTTATTTCAGGTATTGAAATAGGCCTAGAAGACTTTTATCACAGTGTTGGTAAATATAATGCTGATGTTTCTGCAACTGTTACTCATTTACCGAAGGTGATGCAGCGGCAATTAAACAAATAAATATTATTGGTAATGAAGTTTTTACTGATGCGGAGTTATTAGAAAAAATTGAGTTAACCTATGATTCGCCATGGTGGGACTTTATGGCGCAAGATAGATACCAAAAGCAAACGTTGCAAGGTGATATCGAAACAATTACTAGTTATTACTTAGATCGCGGTTACCTTCGTTTTAAAGCTGACTCTACTCAAGTGTCTATGACACCGGATAAAGAATCAGTCTACATTGCTTTAAATATTACAGAAGGCGAAACGTATACCATTAGCAGTGTTGATTTTATTGGTGATATGGCTGGCTTTGATAAAACGATTCGTGCCATTAATCCATTACAGGTTGATAGCCTTTATAATGGTGCAGAAATTACTTATACCGAAGAGGTAATCAGTAAGTTTTTAGGTCGTTTCGGTTATGCTTATCCAAAAGTAACAACTATCCCAGAGATTAATGATGAAGACAAAACAGTTAAATTGTCGATATCAATTGACCCTGGAAAGCGTATTTATGTAAATAAAATTAACTTTAGTGGTAACCATGTTACAGCGGATAAAGTGTTGCGCCGCGAAATGCGTCAAATGGAAGGGGCGTGGTTATCAAATAGTTTAGTTGAGCACTCTAAAGCCCGTTTATCTCGTTTACCTTATATGGAAACCGTTAATTTTGAAACAAAACAGGTGTCAGGTGAAGACGATATCGTCGATGTTGATTTTACTGTTAAAGAGCAAGCTTCAGGTTCATTTAGCGCAGGTATAGGCTATGGTGATTCAACAAGTTTAAGTTTAAATGCTGGTATTCAACAAGATAACTTTTTAGGTACTGGTAATCGCTTAGGCTTATCACTTAATACAAATGCTTATTCAAATAGTGCGAGTGTTTCTTATACCGACCCATATTTTACTGTTGATGCAGTATCACTAGGTGGACAAATATTCTATCAAGCTTTTGATGCCGGTAATGCTAACTTGGTTGATTATAATAATAAAACCTATGGTCTTGGATTGACTTGGGGTTTTCCTATTAATGAATATATAAGAATTAACTTTGGTGTCGGCTTTAAGAGTAATGAAATAACCTCATTAGAAACTTATGAGCAAATTCAAACTTTTTATGACTTACATGCCGATCCAAGTGATCCTGGTGGCCAATTATCCTTTAAAAACTATGATTTAAATGCTGGTATTACACGCTCTACGTTAAACCGTGGTACTTTTCCTTCAGCAGGATCACAGCAAAGTTTATCAGTTAAAGTGACAACGCCAAACTCGTCTGATGTTCAATACTTTAAACTTAACCTTGATACTAAGTTTTACTTTCCTATAACAAGAGATCAGCGTTGGACAGTACTTGCAAGGTTGCAGTTAGGTTATGGTAACGGTTATGGTAAAGTAAATGGTAATGACCAATTACTACCGTTTTGGGAAAATTTTAGAGCAGGTGGTGCTGATACATTACGTGGCTTTGAAAATAACACTGTGGGACCACGAGCAATTTTCCGTTATCCTACTAACCTAGATGGAACTCCAAATATAACTGGAAGTGGTGCTTGTTGTTTAGGTCCAAATCATGACTTTATTGATGTATCACCACGTTCAATCGGTGGTAATGCTATCGCGGTAGGTGGTGTGGAATTAATTGTACCGACACCATTTTTAGATGAGAGTTATGCGAACAGTGTACGCACCAGCCTTTTCGTTGATGTGGGTAATGTTTGGGATACTGAGTTCGATATTAATGATTATAAAGACTTAGACGGTAAACAGTTTGCTAAAATTGATGATTTTTCTGATGTTGGTCGATACCGTGCATCAGGTGGTTTATCAATTCAATGGTTATCACCAATGGGGCCTATGGTATTTAGCTTTGCTAAAACAATAAAAGAAGAAGCTGATGATGATACTGCGTTCTTTACGTTCAATATCGGAAAAACTTTTTAAATTTATCTACCCAATAAGACTGTTTAACTGTTATTTTGGTTGAACAGAGAGTTAAAACATAAAATAAAATGGAATAAGAGGAAAATACATTGAACAAATTTATTAA
>CAXIBS010000008.1:0-56100 GCA_964022585.1 uncultured Colwellia sp. | reverse complement strand
ATTCCTGCGGTTGAAAATGCTGTATCAAATAATGCTATGCGCCCTGGTGATGTACTAACAACCCGCAGTGGTCAAACAGTAGAAATCGATAATACCGATGCCGAAGGTCGCTTAGTGTTATGTGATGCGCTCACAGAAGCAGATACAGAATCGCCTGAGTTAATCATTGATTTTGCGACACTAACAGGTGCCATGCGTGTAGCTTTAGGTACTGAATTACCGGGATTCTTCTCAACTAATGATGAAGTAGCCGCAGGTATCACTAACGCTGGTAGCAAAATTAGCGACCCTGTTTGGCGCATGCCCCTTTACCAGCCTTATAATGAATTATTCAAAAGTACGATTGCCGACATGGCTAACTGCTCAACCACACCGTTTGGGGGTGCAATTACCGCCGCCCTTTATTTACAAAAATTTGTGGGTAAAGAGACTAACTGGGTACATTTTGATGTTATGGCTTTTAACATTCGTAATTTACCGGGTCGTCCTGTAGGGGGGGAAGCCTTCGGTATACGTGCAGTATTTGATTATTTACAAGCGAGATATAAATAATCTGTTCAAGTAAGAGATAGCCAAAGTAAACAGGATGAACTTTGCCGTTCATCCTGTTTACTACTTAATCAAAAAATACTTTTCACCTCTCATTCTGCTCTAATCTAAGAATTGTGTTTTTGACTGTCGGGCATGAATCACATTCTCTATATCAAGTGCCTCATTCGTTTTACTTGCCTTAATTGCAATACCTTCATGAGCTAATAACCATAACTTACGCTCCAGCCCTCCTGCATAGCCTGTTAACGAACCATTTTTACCAATAACTCGATGACAAGGAACGATAATACTAATAGGATTTCTGCCATTTGCTCCGCCGACTGCTTGTGAGCCTTTCGGTCGATTAACCAATTTGGCAATATCTTGGTAGGTTTTCGTTTGTCCAAAAGTAATGTCAGATAAACACTGCCAAACTTCTTTTTGAAAGTCAGTACCTTGAGCATCAAGCTTGACATCAAAATTCGTACGTTGACCGGCAAAGTACTCCGCTAGTTGTTGTTTACAACAATCGGTTATCTCTGAGGCTTTTACTTCACCTTTTTGATCACCACAAAAGATAAGCTGCGTAATCCCCTTATCTGACGCTTTACACTCTATCAGCCCTAAAGGTGACTCCATATAATCTGTAAACATTACAGTTGACTCCATAATTGAAAAGTAAGGTAGCTACGCCAAGGTCCAGCTTGCGCTAATACAAAATTAGGCTTCAAATTCACCATAGCTTTTTTAACACCTAAATCACCACCTAAAAATACATCAGGATCACTCAAGCCACGAAGTTTAGCGTATTCAACTGTCCATGGACCTATCCCTTTCAATGTTAACCAATGCTCGGGCTCATTAGGGTTTTCACTATCAAGATAATATTGTGCCAAATTACGTAATGTTTGTTTCCGCGAGCCAGGCATTTTAAAAAATGTCAGTTCACTTTCTGCTATTGCTTGCGGTGTAGGAAATAATCGTTTATCACCTATTTTTTCACCTAACTCATGCACCAAGGTTTCAACCAAATTTCGTGCTGCTACAACGGATATTTGTTGCCCTAAAATTGCCCGTATTCCAGCTTCAAATAAACTCCAAATACCCGGTAATCTAATACCTGAATTAATAATAAAATTATCAGCAAAGCAAGACTGAATATCCTGTTCTACCAATTGCATATCGACATCTAAATCCAAAATACGACGAATATTATAAATTATCCCTTTTAAATGCTTTAAATTATCCGTTTCAATACTGACCTCAAAACTATTACTTTTTTCATTATGTTTAGCAGTAAAGCAGCCAACACAACCAAGCCAATCAAATGTACGACCATAACTTTGTTCATCGCACCATTCCAGACCTGATATTGCTCTAGTTTTGAGTATATTTTGCATAGTAGACCAATTAAATGGTGGTCGATATTGCAATGTCAACTGTAAGGATTTTACTTGGCTATCATCCGCTTTACGTACCTGAGTTGGCGTTAGTTTCAATTGCGATTGGAAACAATCATTAAAACGTCTAACGCTAGTAAATCCACTGGCTAAGGCAACTTGTGTAATAGGCAGCTTGGTTTGGTGTAATAACTGTTTAGCAAACAAACATTGTTGATACAAAGCATAAGCCTTGGGTGACATACCCATATGCTTTTTAAATAGTTGCCGTAAATAGCGATCACTGATGCCAAGGCGTGCTGCCATTACAGTAATAGAGCTATGCTGTAATGCGCCCTCATTAACCAAACTAATGGCTCGATCTAAAGTGGTACTCACACCTCTCCAAGCTGGCGAGTCAGGTGCGCTATCAGGCCGACAGCGTAAACAAGGGCGAAAACCTGCACTAGCACATTCTATAGCCGTAGCGAAATATACAACATTTTGCTCTTTTGGCGGATACGCGGGACAAATACTACGACAATAAATTCCCGTAGTTTTTACTGCAGTAAAAAACTTTCCATCAAAGCGAGGATCTCGTGATAAACGAGCTTTTTGGCAAACGTCAGCAGTTAACATAAGTAATTTTATTGTGTATTGATAAGAAGATTATAACCACTTTGATAGCGAGCACTAGCCAGAAACGGAACTGAATAGTAAATGTTATTCATAGCCCTGATATTTTCGATTACTATAATCACTATTAAAAATAAAATTAACGAGATATGAAGACCTCACGTTAAACTGGTGTATACCCGCTCCACTTGAAGATGCTCATTTCAAATGGAACGGGTATAAAGTATTTTATGAGGAAGTAGAACATGACTGAACAATCAGGTGTACAAATTCGCCGACAAGTAATGGGCGATGAATTTGTTGATCGTGCATTAAATAATGCTGATGACTTTACGCAGCCAATGCAAGATTACATCAACGACCATGGCTGGGGATCAACATGGCAGCGGGAAGGAATAGATCGTAAAACACGCAGTTTAGTAACAATTGCTATGTTAGCGGCATTAAAGGCGCCACAAGAGTTAAAAGGCCACATTCGCGGCGCATTAAATAATGGTGCAACTAAAGAAGAAATTCGTGAAGTATTATTACACAGTGCCGTTTATTGTGGGGCACCTGCAGCACAAGAAGCTTTTAGAGCGGCAAAAGAAGTATTATAAATAACTCAAATAAAAGGCTAGTAGAGTATGTGATTACCTACTAACCTTTATTGTTTAACAACTAAACCAAATTACCGTTGAATGAACTCCCCCATTCTTCGATACGTTTCATCACACTCACTTTTAACAAAACTATCAAGCAACATATAGGCGTGAATCATTCCGTCAAAGGTACACTGCTCTACTTTTACGCCCGCTTCTTCTAAGGCCTGAGCATAAGCAAAGCTTTCGTCTCTGAGAGGATCACAACCAGCGGTAAAAATTAGTGTTTCTGGCATTGTTTCAGCCATGGGCATAAACAAAGGAGATGCTAACTTACTTGATTCATTATGCTGAAAATACTGATTAAAGTACCAAACTATTTTTTCTTTCTCTAATAAAAAACCTGTACCATTTTCTTCAATTGAATCGCCGCTCATGGTGTAATCAACACTAGGGTAAACAAGAATTTGTTTATCAATGTTGATCTCTGGGTTATTAATGTTTTTACTTGCCAAAGTGGTACAAATAGCCGCACCAGCACTATCACCAGCAATAATTAATTGCTCATTGAAATTCACATCAGATAAAACTTCTTGATAATGTTCTAAGGCATATTGGCTATCATCGATGCCTGCCGGATACGGAAATTCAGGTGCTAGTCTGTATTCCACCGCAATAACAACACAATTACCTGCTTTTGCTATTTTACGACTAATCGGATCATATAATGAGATATTGCCACATAAATGGCCGCCACCATGATAGTGCAAAACTACAGGTAAATCCTTTGCTGGATCAGGGCTATATACTCTAACGGGAATAGTACGTGTCGACGTAGTAAAAGCACTTTCTTTGACGTAAGCCAAGTCAGGTCCTTCGCCAATAAAGACACTCAACTTTTCAATATTACCGCGAACTAAACTCGGTGTAAGTTCAACACCATTGTCTTTTGCTTCTTGAGCTGCAATGTTCGCCTGCTCAATCAATCCCGTTAATTTTTCTGATATTACGCCTCGCATGATGATTCCTTTTGTTCAGGTGCTGATGATACTTCTTCATTCTTATAGTTTGCCGTTTCTGGCAAAAAGAAGCTACCAATAAAAAAGGTACTACTCACAGCCGCAATTAACGTAAAAGCACTGGTAAAATCACCTCCGTTAATGTCAACCAATCGACCAAAGCTCCATAGTACGGCTGTCGCAATTAAGTAGCTTATTGAATAAAACAAACTAAACACTACCGTAATTCTTTCCCCTGTCATATTGGGTAATTCATGGGGAATAGTAACCAATGCGGTAATAGGGAAGAATATAAAAAAGCCTAATGCCATGGCACAAAGTGTTTGCAGCCATTCCGCATGACCAAAAGATAAACCGAGCACAGTAAACACAATGATTAAGCCAGACCAACGTATCACAGGAACACGTGCTGTAAATTTTTTACTATAAACAATACCTGCTAGCGTTCCAATAATACCCGAACCAATAACTAAAGCACTTTGACTTATGCCTGCCTTTGGATAAAAGGTAAATAAACAAATATAAAAAGCTAAAATGCCTGAATAGGTTAACGCATAAACCCAGTTGAACTTATCTTTTAAGCCATCCACGTAAGAGTAATTAACCTGCTTAGTTTCAGCTTGTTCAACTATGGTACTTTTCTCTTTATCTTTAACTAATAACCAAGCAACACTTAACAAAATACTGACAACAGAAAAAAGTATTAGCGTACTTTTCCAGCTACCAGTTAATGAGTTAAAGTTACTCATTTGCCATAGAATAATACCTGTTCCAACATTAAAGGCTACCGCATTAATACCATTGACGGTTGGACGTTCTTCTGGCTCAAACCAAGCCATCACGATAGGGTTGAAATAAACAATCATAAAAGCACCACCAAGCCCCATCAAAAAACGGCTAACCAGCAGTAGCTCATAATTAGGTGCTAAGGGTGTTAATATGCCAATTGAAATTAAAACTCCAGAGATAAAAAAAGCTTTTTTCACGCCTACTTTCACAGCAAGCCAAGCAGCTAGGAATGTGCCAACAATTTTGGCTAGCGTAACTGCCCCACTGATAAAGCTTGCTGAAGCTAAACTATCTATTTGCATACTTGCCATTATTTGACCCATACTCGCCGTTCCACCCACCCAAGCCATGGCAAATAAGGTATAACTAACGAAGACAAGCATCGCAACTATATATTTATTGTTTATATTCAGTGAATTCATTAAAAATATTCTTCTTTATATAATGACTTTTAATTAGCTTAGCTAAATAAATAATACAATTATGTACTACCTTCGTTCGCTGTGTTTTTTCTCAACGCATGTTATTGTATCTACACAACATTGAACGACTTTTATCCAAGGATATAATATTTGTTAGTTTGGCTTTCTCTCGATACTTGGTTGATATCTTTACTGTCCATTGGGTATTTATTGCTACTTTTTGTCGTTGCTTATTGGGGACAAAAACAAACCAATAAAAAATGGCTTTCTCGCCCTTGGGTTTATAGTTTATCGTTAGGGGTTAGTTGTACTTCTTGGGCGTTTTACGGCACCGTTGGACAAGCAGCAACCACAGGAGCGTGGTTGGCACCTATCTACATTGGCTCTATTTTATGCCTTGTACTTGCTTGGCCAATGCTACTTAGAATTCTCCGCATTACCAAACAACAAAATTTAACTTCTATTGCCGATTTTATTGCCTGTCGATACGATCGCTCTCCGGCAATTGCAGCCATTGTTACTCTGGTTGCATTATTAGGCACAATTCCTTATATAGCTTTACAGCTGCGTGCCATTAGTAAAAGCTTTGACTTGCTTACGGGTTCATACCAATCAGGCATCAGTACTACTTTTATCGTCACACTAGTATTGATCATTTTCAGTATATTATTTGGCGCACGACAAGCCGCCATAAACAAACAGAGTCAAGGTTTAGTAGTAGCAATCGCCTTTAGCTCTATCATCAAGCTATTCGCTCTTACTGCTATTGGCATTTTTGCTACTTTTTTTGTCTTTGACGGGGTTGCGGATTTATTTGCACAGTCTCAACGTACTGTAGATACGCATCCGATAAACACTAGCTACTTTGCAGTATCTCAAGCTATATTAGGCATGATAACCATCTTCATTTTGCCACAGCAATATCATATGCTGATGATAGAAAATCATCAGGAAAATGAACTGAGAAGCGCACGTTATTTATATCCACTTTACTTAATTGCGATAAATATTTTCGTATTACCTATTGCCCTTGCGGGACAGCAATTATTTCCCGGCGGAAATGTCAATGCAGATACCTATGTCATCACCATTCCATTATTTTTCCAACAAGCTTGGTTAGGTGGGCTCGCTTATATTGGTGGTTTAGCAGCAGCAACAAGCATGGTTATTGTCGCAACCATTGTATTAAGTACTATGGTAACCACTGAAATAGTTACCCCGTTATTATTACAGTACAACAATTTTGTTGGTAAACAAAAAACTCAGTTGTCTCATCTATTACTCAACATGCGCCGTATAGCTATAGCATTATTATTATTCTTATCCTTTACTTTTGAGCGCATAATAAACCAACAAAATCATTTAGCCACAATTGGATTACTTTCTTTTGTTCTATTATCGCAACTAGCCCCTTTAGTTATTGGCGCTTTATATTGGCGAAAAGCAACAAAAAAAGCGGCATTAATTGGCTTAATTATTGGCAGTATTATCTGGCTTTATACCTTATTACTACCAAGCTTAGTTCCTAATTCTCTTTGGATAAGTAACGGACTTTTTAATATTAACTGGCTCAAACCCTATGAGCTCTTTGGTGTCAATTCACTTGATCATATTAGCCACGGACTATTTTTTAGTTTGTTAGCTAATAGCCTATGTTTCATTATTATTTCCCTATTAAGTCATCGTAGCGTGTCAGAAAAGCTACAAACTGAATTGTTTATTTACAAACAACAAAGTGGGTATGAGCATAATTTATCAAATAAAGATTTGTACCATTTACTGCAACGATTCATTAATAACGATGCTGCAGAAACTTTTCTTCAAGATCATGCTAAACAATTATCAGGCACCAAGGCTTCTGAAGCCTTAATTGACTATACGCGTTTACAACTGTCGAGTGTACTTGGCTCAGCTTCAACAAGCATGGTAATGAAAGCGGTTACCACACAGCAAGCAATGCCACTGCAAGACGTAGTCAATATTGTTGATGAGGCAAATAAGCTTTTTCACTTTAATCGTGAATTGTTACAGGCAAGTGTTGAGAATATTGAGCAAGGTATCAGTGTAGTTGATGCAGATATGCGCATTGTTGCTTGGAATAAGCGTTATATTGATTTGCTTTGTTATCCGCCCAATATCGTGAACGTAGGAAAGCCTGTTGCAGAGTTAATTCGTTTCAATGCTGAACGTGGCATTATCATCACTAAGCAAAATGATATAAGTGCTCAGGAAAAAGAAGATGATTTTATTAATCGCCGTATTGAGCATATGCGCCAAGGCAATAATCATTATTTTCAACGAGAGATGCCAAACGGCATTGTATTAGAAATTCGTGGTCAAGCAATGCCAGGTGGTGGCTTTGTTAGTACCTTCTCAGATATAACCTCCCATATTGAAGCCGCTAAAGCGTTGCAACAAGCCAATGAGCATCTAGAACAAAGAGTCACAGAGCGCACTATAGAATTATCAAAAGCGAAGGCTGAAGCTGAAGCTGCCAATACCAGTAAAACGAAATTCTTAGCCGCTGCCAGCCATGATTTAATGCAACCATTCAATGCGTTGTCATTATTCACCAATATGCTAAATAAAAAAGTACATGGGAGTGATTTAACTGAGTTAGCCAGTAATATTCAGCACTCTTTAAGCGCTGCGGAAACCTTGTTAGCGGATTTAGTTGAAATATCAAGACTTGATAATAGTTCCGAAAAAATTGATGTTCACCCTTTTTCTATTGATGATTTATTGGCACCGTTAAGTAAAGAGTTCACATTATTATCACAACAATCTGACCTGAAATTTACGTATGTAAAGTCGACTTGTGTTGTTAACACCGACCAACGATTGCTGCGCCGTATAGTGCAAAACTTTTTATCAAACGCGTTAAATTACTGTCCGCAAAAAAACAAGCAAGGAAAAGTTTTATTAGGTGTCAAACATCAGCAGAATAACCTTGTTATTGAAGTATGGGATAATGGCCCGGGCATCAATAAAGCTGATCAAGAAACTATTTTTAAAGAATTTGAACGCTTAGCACAAACACAAGACAAATCAGGTTTAGGTCTAGGGCTTGCCATTTGTGATCGTATTGCTAAATTACTCAATGTTGATATATCAGTAAAGTCCACGTTAGGACAAGGATCTTGCTTTAGTGTCACACTACCTCGTAGTAACATAAACCTTGCGCCTAAAGAAACCATAGAAAATAGTTCATCAAGTACAGTGACAAGTGAATTTCTCAATCTACCTATTTTATTAGTTGATAACGATGCAATTATGCTTAAGGCGATACGAACACAGCTAGAAGAATGGGGCTGTAAAGTACTAGCAGCTAAAGATGAAAGCACGCTCGCTTCGCTACTTTTTGAACATGACTTTACGCCAAAAATAGTTATTTCTGATTACCACCTAGATAATGATGATAATGGCGTAGATTTAATTCAGAAAACGGTGTCTGCTCAACGATGGAGCGTACCCTGTATTATTTGTTCTGCAGATCCATCAGAGCAAGTACGAGAACACACTAATAGTGCACAATTTTATTTTATGCGTAAGCCAATAAAAGCATTAGCATTGAAAAAACTAATGAAGCAATTATTAAACAGTGATTAAAAAATTAAGAAACAGACACATTTTCTTGTGGGGTTAGCATTAACTGTTGATACACCAAACCCGCTTGCGTGCGATTATAAACACCAAGCTGCAGTAAAATTGCTGACACATGTTTTTTTACGGTGTTTTCTTTGATATCCAGAATGCCGGCAATTTGTTTATTTAACTGTCCATCGGCAACCAAAGACAAAACCGTATATTGCTGAGGCGTTAATTGCGCTAATTGCTGTGCCAATTTTTTATGCTCTTGTGTTAATTTAGCATCGTGACTGTCTGGCATTTCTACTGGTAACCAAGTATCACCGGCCAAAACACTATTAATTGCACTCGCAATGGTTGCTAAATCAACCGACTTAGGGATAAAAGCGGCGGCACCAAAGTTAATGGATTTTTGCATGATTTCCGGATTTTCATCAGACGACACCATAATAACGATTAAATCTGGGTGGTTATTTTGTAATTGTGTCAAACCTGTAAAACCGTCATTTCCTGGCATATGCAGATCTAAAAATATAATTTCCAACTCAGGAGATTTATCAATTTCAATAAGCAAATCACCAAAGCTTGATGCTTCTTTAATACTCGCATCAGGCATACAATCAACCACTGCTTGCTTTAATGCTGTGCGAAACAACGGGTGATCATCTGCAATAACTACGTTAGCTTGATTCATACAAAACTCTTTATTAATAATTAGTTAGCTTAATTCACTATAACAAATAAGAATACTTATGCATTACCACATTAATGCAATTAATATAAAATTTAAAGATCCATCATTAATCACAGCAAAGTATAAATAAAAAAAGACGGCTAATGCCGTCTAATATTCAGGTGAAGAAATTAATCTTAAATATCTTCATCCATTATTAAAAACGATAACCTACGGTTAAATGTACAGTGCGAGGGTCATTAAAGTAGCCAATTAAGGTAGTATCACCACCTAAACCTGGGGTATAAGTTCCATCATCATTTTTAGCAGCAAAATTATAACCACCTACCATAGCTTCTTCATCTGTTAAGTTTTTAAAGTGAAGGCCACCATACCAATTACCTTCAACACTTTCCCAAGTAACACTGGCATTTAATGTGCCATACCCGTCTTGAAGTAATGAGTCACTATCTTCAAACAACAAATAATCATCACGGTAATAGTAACCACCACTAAACACAAAGTAGCCCATCTCAGTATCCATGCTGTAATTTGCAGCTAAATTCACTGTATAGTCTGGTGTATTCGATAAACCAACTAACGGTGTTGCAACTGTTGGATCATCTTCAATTTCAGCATCAAGTAAGCCCACTGAAAGATCAATTCTTAGATTTTCGGTCGCAGCCCAAGTAATTTCAGCTTCAACCCCCTTAACTGTCGAACCTTTAATATTGCCTAAGTTTTGATTTAAAACAGTAAAATCATCAGGATCTGGCGTTACGGTAATGTATTGGCGATCTTTATGATCTAATGAGAATAATGTCACATTGGTACGTAATACATCATTCCAATCTTTCTTAATACCTAATTCAATTGAGTCAACTATTTCAGGATTCGCTGCAGATTCATTAAGTGTAGCGCGAGGATTAAAGGTGCCTGACTTGAAACCTTGTGAATAGCTTGCGAACACCATAGTACTGCTATCTATTTGATATTCTAGCCCTACACGTGGTGTAAATTGTGACCAGTCCTCTTTTTTAGGCGCATCCAAAATACCATCACCATCTGTGTCCGTTCCTAAAACCTGTGGAAAAGAAACATCTCCCCTGACATAGCCAGGTATCCAATTATCACTTGGATATACATTACTAAATGCTAAGCCATTTTTAACATAGGCTTTTTTCTCTTCTTTGGTGTAACGCGCACCAACCGTTAATGAAAGCTGCTCAGAAATATCAATGCTACTTTGAATATAAGCTGCTTTACTTTTACTATTATTACAGCCTGTAACTTCACGTGTTAAGCCAGGGGTACTAAAAGCAGCTCTACCTAAGAAACCTAAAATAGCGTCAAAGTGACCACAAGATTCCCCATCATAAACATAAAGCCCACTCACTATCGTAAAACCATCACCTACGTAGTTTGCTTGTAATTCATGACTGGTATTTTCATCATCATAAATAGCGGGTACATCAAAAATATCTAATGAGGTATTATCAAAATCTATATTTGTTTTCGAGTAACCATCTCGAGAGGTTCCTACATATTTTAGTGATAGTTCATCAGTTGCTTGCCAATCAACTAAAAAGCTATAACCGTCAAGTTCAACAGAATTACTCGTTGGCAAACTTGTATATGAATCATAAACACTGTCAGGTACAGGCGCATCCGTTAATATACTTGGTATTAAACGATATCCCCCTTTAGCATTCGAATCATCTCTTGTTCTATCCCATGCTAAGCGCATGAATAAATCTTCAGTGGCATGAAACTCTAGTGTTAAACGCGATGCAGATAAGTCTTTATTATAATTTTCTTTATCCTGATTATCTAAAGCTGATGTTAAGAACTCTCCAAAACCATCTCTATTCAGCTCTGCATGACCAAAACCAATAAATAACTTATCTTCAATTAATGGTATTTGACCGGTGATTTTTAAATCTTTTTGATTGTAACTACCAACGGTTCCCTCAATATTTAGTTCGGTTTCACCTGACATTGCTTTAGTCACATACTTTACCGCACCGCCAATAGTATTCTTACCATAAAGAGTCCCCTGAGGACCACGAAGTACTTCAATCCGCTCTACATCTAATAAGTCAAGTACAGCGCCTTGAGGGCGAGCCATATATACATCATCAATATATATACCAACACCAGGCTCATAGCCCCAAAGAGGATCTTGCTGACCTACACCACGAATAAATGCAGTAAGTGTTGAGTTAGTTCCTCGACTTGTTTGCAATGTTGTATTTGGCGAAAACCTCTGCACTTCTGTAATCACCGAAATACCATTTTCAGCGAGCTCCGCAGCGCCTATAGAGGTTAGCGATACAGGTACTGTTTGTAGATTTTCAGCTGTTTTACGTGCCGTCACCTCAATACGCTCCAAACCTTGATCTTTTGCACCTGGAGATGTATCTGTAGCTTCTTCAGCTAAAGCGATGCTACTAGACAATGCAGTAGCAATTGCCAAAGCGAGATAACTTCTATTTCTATTGTGCTGCTTCATGAGTGAACCCTTATTAGTAATTTATAATATTATTAGTTAATACATTCTTATTTTATTTGTGAAACTTTTTTACCAACTAATAACACTCTATCTGATAACATTAAAAAAATAATTAGCACTATGGTGCTATACGTAACCAACTGAATTAAAAGAATTTTAATAAAGAACAGCACTTACATTGATAACTGCCAAAAATCGATCACATGTTTCACAGTACTTAACGGAGAGGCTAATAAATAATCAGACTCCTCACCACCATTTTCAACTTGCGGGTTAACCATAATACCGTGACCAAGGTTATTCACTTCTACCAATTCTACCTTCGTTTTCTTAGCTAAATTTTGCCACTGGCTCACGGTATAACCAGATTTTTCATATTTTATAGGCTTGTTGTCTATGGCTGATAATGTAGCCCATTGCTGTGCAAGCAAAGCTGAATTTAATGGATTAACAATGCTATCGTTTGTTCCTGTCCAAACAGATAATTTAGGCCACTCTTTTCGTCCCGGGTGTATTTCTTTAACAAGTGTTACCAGCTCATTAGCTGTTTGAGATGGGCCATTCCTCATACATGAAATGCCTGTAATTAAGCCATCTGCACAAGGAAAAGGAATACCGGCAACAACCGCACCACCAGTAAATAATTCAGGGTAGTTTGCTAACATTCCGCTAGCCATAGCGCCACCCGCTGACAAACCAATGATATAAACTTGTTGGCTTTTCAGCTGTGTTTTTAAGTGACTTACCATGTTTTTTATCGATAATGTTTCACCTGTATCTCTGGTGGAGTCGTCAGGTGAATACCAATTAAAGCAACGTTTAATATTATTACTTAACGCCTGTTGCGGCAGTAATAAAGCAAAGTTATGCTTTTTTGCTAAACCAAATAATCCACTCTTTAGCGCAAGTTCATCCCCTTGCTGAGCGCAACCATGAAGCAATACAACTAACGCAGGGTTTTCAGTATTGCTAGGTGAAAAATAACTAGCGTCAAGTTCACCAGGATTATCACCAAATTCCTCCAAGTTTTGAAACTCAGCGTGTGAAGATAAGCTAACACCTAATGCAAGCAACAAAGTAACTAATGGATTTAATATCCGCATACATTTTACCCAATTATATTTTTTTTCATCATGACTGATTTATCATTAACTTTTCAATGGCACTTTAGTGTCATCACATCTGTGTGTATTATAATGACTTTCTAGTAAAAGCCTTTTAATGAGTTCCTGCTTTGAAGACAAAACTAATTACCCGTACTGGTTACGAAAAACTACAAAAAGAACATGACCATCTATGGAAGGTTAAAAGGCCAGAAATAACCAAAATTGTTTCTTGGGCCGCAAGCCTAGGAGATCGCTCAGAGAATGCTGATTACCACTTTAATAAACGTGTGTTACGTCAAATTGATAGCCGAGTAAGATATTTAAGAAAGCTATTACCTGATTTAAAAATTGTTGACTACTCACCCCAACAAGAAGGCAAGGTTTTCTTTGGTGCTTGGGTTGAAATAGAAAATGATGCCGGTGATATTAAAAAATTTAGAATCGTTGGGCCTGAAGAAATTTATGGCGATGCAAAAGATTATATTTCGATAGATTCACCCATGGCACGCGCATTGATTAAAAAAGAGGTTGATGATGATGTTAGTGTTATCACACCTGATGGCGAGAAAGAGTGGTACATTAATTCAATAACCTATGAAAAATAATCACATGCTACAACGAGACTATTTATGTTATGTCTATCCAGTTCTCCCTCAACTTACATAAAATCATTTTAATAAGTTTACATAACTCATAACCTGCCTTGTACAAAAGGCAGGTAGAACGCCATAGCTCATTAATAAGTCACTTAACTAAGCGGTACTTTCATTAAATAAACTTAATACAGCGATTCCGGCATTAGCGCAATCAATATCTTGTTGTTCACTTGCGCCAGAAACACCAACCGCTGCAACAATTTCACCATCAATTTTTATTGGTATACCGCCTCCTAACATTGACATACGCGAGCAGTTAGCCAAAGACTGAAAAGTATACGGTTTACTTTCAAGGCGTTGAGGCCACTGAGCAGTGTCAGCACCAAAACTAACCGCAGTAAAAGCTTTGTCCTGCGCAATTGAGATAGAATGTAACGGAGCCCCGTTAATTCGTTGAAATGCCAGCAAATTCCCATGAAGATCAACCACGCTAGCACAAATTTTTAACCCTTGTGTACGCGCATAGTCACATGCAGCCTTAATAACATTAGCGGCTGCCTGATCATTTAAACTCGTTTGTTCGCAAGTTAGTGTCATTTCCATTCCTTTAAACTAATTAAAATACAACAGTGTCGATTTCATCCACGCTTATTAGAGCTTTATTTTGACACCGTTTTAATCAAACGACTTCTCACAGGTATTTGGCAAACATCCAATACTTGTGGAGGCTTTTGATAGAAAAATTCATTATCTCTTGCACGACGTTTGATTAACCTCTGCGCAAAAGCGGTTGACTCTGTATTTTCCACTTCAATAATAATGCGCTCATTTATCGGTAAATCTGCCATCAATTTCATGCTGATAATAGGTGTATGTTCTCGGCTATCTACCGCATATTCGCCTTCCACAACCGAAGTACGTCTTATTGCTTGAATGTGTTCCATTCCGTAAACCACACGACCAAAGATCGTCATTATTTTATCTAGATATCTTGGCGCTTGCCCAATAACAAAATAAAAGTGACTTGAAGCTGAGTCCGCTTCATTATTTCTCGCCATAGCTAATACCCCTGGACAATGAGTTAACCAAGCATTATTAGCATTATCATTTGCTAAAGCAAAACCGCCTTTAAACCCTGTGTTTTTAGCAAAAAGATCATTATTTTGTACGCGTGTAAAAGACCAGTCTTTATCCGTTAAAAACTGCCCTTCCATAGCTAATAGCGAAACGGACTTATCTTTATCACTCCCCTCTTTAGGGCCAGCTTGTGCAACAAAACCATCAATTACTCGATAAAAAGAAGTCTCATCATAAAATGACTTTTTTAATAATGTTGAAAATTGCTCTACATGCTTAGGTGCAAATTGCGGTGCTAATTCAATCACAACATTGCCATGAGGTAATGTTAATAAGACTGTTTTATTAATATCAAGTGCGCGCCATTGCTCATTTGAAACATTATCTGCTCCACAAGCACTCATAAAAACAAAAGCAATGAAGATAAATAGTTTTTTAGATGTTGAATAAATCATAATTTTCATTATTTTAGCCAAGTAAATTCAATGCTATCATAGCGTTTATAGCATTGTGAACTCAACATACGGAACCTTTAGTGAATAAAAGTATCATTACCAATTTAATTGCCTGCCTTGCCACGCTTATCGGTTACATTACACAGCAACATCTCATTTTTACCGTCGGTTTGTTTGCCTTATCAGGCGCTGTTACTAATTGGCTAGCGGTTCACATGCTTTTTGAAAAAGTTCCAGGGTTATATGGTTCAGGTGTGATACCTGCACGATTTGAAGATTTTAAATTAGCCATTCGTCAATTAATGATGGAACAATTTTTTACTAAAGAAAACATAGATCGTTTTTTATCAAGCAGCTCAGGAAGCGCTGCCGCTATTAATTTAAATCCTGTTATAGAGAAAGTCGACCTCACCCCTGCTTTCGACAACCTAGTATCTGTAATAGAAACATCATCCTTTGCTCCTATGCTTGAAATGGTGGGAGGAGCTGCCGCATTACAACCAATGAAAGAACCCTTTATTGAAAAAATGAAGGTATCAATACAAGATATTACACAAAGCGAGCAATTTAATACGTTATTACGGGACGAATTAGAACAACCCAATATGATCGAAACGATGCAAGACAAAGTTAGTGACATTATTGAAAAGCGTCTTAATGAATTAACCCCGCAATTGGTCAAAGAAATTGTACAAGAAATGATTAAAAAGCATTTAGGTTGGTTAGTAGTTTGGGGTGGCATTTTTGGTGGTGTTATTGGTTTAATTGCTGCTTTAACTAATAACTTTTAGCATTAAACTGATTTGTATTAAAAGACATCACAACCAACATATTAGAACTGTTCGTATTTATTTTTTTCCAATAGGTGTAGTTTTTCTATTCCGATACAGATAACAGTATTAAATATTTATTTTTTATCTAAACAATTGTATTTGATGTCTATGATATTATCTATTTAAGCAGTAGCGATAAGATAATATTTAAGTTAACGATTACACTAAAAACATCCGTAATACACCTTAATTTTAGTGCTCTTTTAAGCTATGCTTACTCTTTAACTATTTCTTTCAATACAGGGGTAATTCATAAAATTTATCCCCTTAAAATATAAGGTAAATTTCAGCCATGTTTGCTAGCTTAAAAGCTTTGCCTGCCGATCCTATTTTAGGCCTATTAGCTAAATACCGAGAAGATACTAATCCAAACAAAATAGATTTAGGCGTTGGTGTTTATAAAAATGAAGCTGGTGATACTACCGTGCTTAGTTGTGTAAAAAAGGCTGAGCAGTATCGTACCGATACCGAAACTAGCAAAGTTTATATTGGCCCAACAGGCTCTGCTTTATTTAATGAAGAAATGAGTAAATTGATTTTTGGCCATCATAAGGTTTTATTAGAAAATCGTGCGCGCACATTTTCAACACCCGGCGGTACTGGCGCTTTACGTGTTGCTGCTGAATTCATTGGCTCTTGTAAGGCTGGCGCAACTATTTGGGTTTCAAACCCAACATGGGCAAACCATACCGCTGTTTTTGAAGCTGCTGGTTTAACGGTTAAAACGTACCCATATTATGATTACGAAAATAAAACATTAGACTTTGATGGTATGTTGGCACAACTAAAAGAAGTGTCTGCAGACGATGTTGTATTACTACACGCTTGTTGTCATAACCCTAGCGGTATGGACTTAACTAATGAACAATGGCAACAGGTTGTTGAAATTGCTAAAGGCGTTGGTTTTACTCCTCTAATTGATATGGCTTATCAAGGTTTTGGAACGGGTTTAGACGAAGATGCTTTCGGCTTACGTTTAATGGCCGACAATGTTAAAGAGATGATCGTATGTAGTTCATGCTCTAAAAACTTTGGTTTATATCGTGAGCGTATTGGCGCCTGTACGTTAATTGCAGAAAACAGCAGTAGTGCTGACTTAGTTGCTTCCGTGCTAGCTTACGTTATTCGTGGTATTTATTCTATGCCACCTGCACATGGTGCAGCACTCGTTGAAACTATTTTATCTTCAGATGAATTACGTAACGAATGGCATAGTGAGTTAGCAGAAATGCGTAATCGCATTAACGGCAATCGTCAATTATTAGTAGATAAGCTTAAAGAAAATGGCGTAACACGCGATTTCAGCTTTATTGCTCGTCAAAGCGGTATGTTCTCTTTCTTAGGTATAACTCCTGAGCAAGTTCAACAATTACAAGATGAGTACAGCATTTATATGGTTGGCTCTAGTCGTATGAGTATTGCAGGTATTGCTAATCGCAATGTTGATTATTTAGCACAATCTATCGCAAAAGTGTTATAAACCATTTATGAATATTCCCCAGAACTAAGCTCAGGGGAATATTCAATCAACACCAAGGAAATTATTGTGACTGTACCGGGTAATTTATTTATTCTTTCTGCCCCAAGTGGTGCTGGAAAATCTAGTCTGATCAATGCATTATTAGAACAAGAATCAAGTCGACCAATGCAAGTTTCGGTTTCACATACCACTCGCGATCCTCGTCCAGGGGAAGAAAATGGTAAACATTATCACTTTGTTACCGTTGAGAATTTTAAAAAACAAATTAAAAAAAATGCTTTTTATGAATATGCTGAAGTTTTTGATAACTACTATGGCACTTCTGAAGCAGCAATAGATGATCAACTTGCTCAAGGTATCGATGTCTTTCTCGATATTGACTGGCAAGGTGCGCAACAAGTTCGCATGAAAAAACCATCGGTTACCACTATCTTTATTAGCCCGCCGTCAAAGCAAGCCTTAGAAGAGCGGCTACGTGGTAGAGGACAAGACAGCGAAGAAATTATTGCTGGTAGAATGGCAAAAGCGCAAAGTGAATGCTCACATTTTCAAGAGTTTGATTACATCATTATTAACGATGACTTTAAACAAGCTTTAGCTGACTTAACCACCATAGTTAATAATCAGCGTTTAAAGCGTAACCAGCAAATTGCACAACATAGCGTTTTACTAGATGAGCTAATTTGTTAGCAAACACTGTCAGTTGACAGACGAATTGACTTTATTTAGAAAATAAACAATGTAAAGCACTGCGATTTTAACTTGAACTAGGTCTTTTACTTGCTAAATGACTTATCGATCAGTAAAATGCAGCGCTATTTTATAAAATTTACTTGGAGTGACCAAATGGCTCGCGTAACTGTTGAAGATGCCGTAGACAAAATCGGTAACCGTTTTGATTTGGTGTTAGTAGCATCACGTCGTGCTCGTCAAATTGCAACGGGTGGTAAAGACCCTTTGGTCGAAGTTGAAAATGACAAGCCAACTGTATTAGCCTTGCGTGAAATTGAAGCAGGTTTAATTACTAATGCTGTAATGGATACATCAGATCGCCAATCACAAATTCAGCAAGACACTGCAGAATTAGATGCAGTTGCTGCAATTGTTGGTAATCAAGCACAAGAATTAGGTTAACTAAGCAATACGCTTACTATATTCTGTAAACGCGCAATTTGTATTCTAGAATAAAATAGAATACAAATTGCGCGTTTTTTATTGTGTTAAAAGCGGCAACATTTATGTTGTGATAGCTGGTAATTTATTTACTTATACAATATAAATAAATCACCTCATTAATTTGATTGGTATTACTTTGCATTTAGCGCAAAGCCACGTATTCTACACTTATATCCTCAATTCACTTGAGCATAAGAAGCTCACTTTGATCGGATATATTCTTTTTTCTAGTCCTTTACCATTTTTTCGGAGTGATAGGTGTATCTATTTGAACCATTAAAAGAATTAAGCTCTACCTACCTATCTAAAGTTCAGGTTGATTTACTCAAGCATGCCTATATTGTTGCAAGAGAAGCCCATGATGGTCAAATGCGCTCAAGTGGCGATCCTTATATAACTCATCCCGTTGCAGTCGCTATTAATCTTGCCAAAATGAACTTGGATCATGAAACATTAATGGCTGCATTATTACACGATGTCATCGAAGACACTCCTGTCACTAAAGATGAACTCGCAGAGCTATTTGGCCATACCGTTGCTGAGCTTGTTGAAGGGGTTAGTAAACTCGACAAGCTCAAATTTGAGAATAAAGAAGAAATGCAAGCGGAAAACTTTCGCAAGATGGTTTTAGCCATGGTGCAAGATATCCGCGTTATTCTCATAAAATTAGCAGATAGAACACATAATATGCGTACGCTTGGCGCTTTACGTCCAGATAAACGCCGTCGTATAGCCCGTGAAACCCTAGAAATTTATGCGCCAATAGCTAACCGCCTAGGTATTCATGACATAAAAAATGAATTAGAACTTCTTGGTTTTCAAGCACTTTACCCAATGCGTTCTAGAGCGCTTAAATCAGCCGTAGGTAGTGCTAGAGGTAATCGAAAAACGATTATCAATAACATTCAAGAAGAAATTTCATCACGCCTATCTGAAAGCAATATTGGTGCAGAGATTCAGGGAAGAGAAAAACATCTGTACTCTATTTACCGTAAAATGCTCAACAAAGAACTGATGTTCAATGAAGTCATGGATATTTATGCCTTTCGCGTGATCGTAGGTGATAAAATTGATGATTGCTACCGTGCTTTAGGCGCCATGCATAACCTTTATAAGCCGATAGAAGGCCGTTTCAAGGACTATATCGCCATTCCAAAAACTAATGGCTATCGCTCATTACATACTTCTCTTATTGGCCCTCATGGCATACCTGTAGAAATACAAATTCGAACCCAAGATATGGAGCAAATGGCAGATAAAGGCGTTGCGGCTCATTGGTTGTATAAAGAAGGTGGCGGTAATGCCGACACAACAGCGCAAATGAAAGCCCGTCGCTGGATGCAAAGCTTGCTTGAATTGCAACAAAGCGCTGGCTCATCTTTTGAATTCATTGAAAATGTAAAATCTGATTTATTCCCAGAAGAAATATACGTATTTACGCCTGAAGGACGTATTATTGAATTACCGGTAGGCGCTACTGCAGTAGATTTTGCCTACGCTGTACATACCGATGTTGGTAATTCATGTGTAGGAGTAAAGGTTGATCGCAAACCTTTCCCATTAAGTAGACCATTAGATTCTGGACAAACGCTTGAAGTAGTAACTTCTGCTGCAGCAAGACCTAATGCTACTTGGCTTAACTTTGTAGTAACAGCAAAAGCACGCTTACAAATTAGAACTTATTTACGTAGTCGAGAAAAAACCGAATCAAAAGCGCTAGGGTTACGTTTATTAAGTCACGCTTTAGGTAGCGTATCACTTGACGATATCAGTCAAGAAAAAATTAATGCGGTTATACAACAGAATGGTAATGAAGATTTTGATGATTTGCTCACCAATATTGGTTTGGGTAATGCACTAAGTATCGGAATAGCAAGACGACTCACCGATGAGTTTACTGAAGACAGTGACTTAACGCCAACCAATAACAAAACGAAGATGCCTATTAAAGGTACAGAAGGCATGTTGGTTAGTTACGGTAAGTGTTGCCGTCCAATTCCAGGTGACTCAATATTAGCTTATTTAAGTCCCGGTAAAGGCTTGATGGTGCACCAACAAGGGTGTAGAAACATCAAAGGTCATGAGCCCGGCGCTCTATTCCCTGTAAAATGGGATAGCGATATTGATAGAGAATTTATCGCCAAACTCAGAGTAGAAATTGTCAATCATCAAGGCGCATTAGCCCTACTAACCAATGTGGTAGCTAAGTGTGGCTCTAATGTACACACCTTAAACTCTGGTGAAAAAGAAGCAGGTCTTTATATTATAGATATGGAAATAACCTGTCGCGATCGTATTCACTTAGCAGATATCATAAGAAAAATTAAAGTAATGGTTGATGTACAACGCGTCATCCGTAATAAATAACTGATGACTTGTAGCTTGCTACTTGTCGTCAAAGTACAAAAATTTACACAACAGGAAACACAATGAAAAGTATTATTTCTACAGATCAAGCACCAAGTGCAATTGGCACTTACAGTCAAGCGGTTAAAGTTAACAATACCGTTTATTTATCAGGACAAATCCCACTAGTTCCTGAAACAATGACTGTAGTTGAAGGTGGCTTTGCTGAGCAAACAGAACAAGTATTCAAAAATTTATCTGCTGTATGTGCTGCTGCTGGTGGTTCTATTAATGACATGGTGAAGGTTAATATTTTCATGACTGACTTAAGCAACTTTGCTATCGTCAATGAAATTATGGCGACTTATTTCCAACAGCCATACCCTGCTCGTGCAGCAATTCAAATATCAAAACTACCTAAAGATGTTGATATTGAAATAGATGGCGTAATGGAATTACCAAACGTCGACTAATTTATTTCTCCCTCCGGCGTTTTGATTGCGCCGGAACTTTTGCCTCCACATCAAAAAATAGAACAAAAGAAAGCTATGACTCCAAAAAGACTAGAACGCATCAATGTAATGCTTGATAAGCGTCAACCAGATCTTACCGTGTGTATGGAAGGATTACATAAAAGCCATAATTTAGCCGCAGTTGTACGAACCTGCGATGCTATTGGTGTAAGTGATGTTCATGCGGTATGGAAAAGTGAAGAAGCTGAAGTTCGAGGTGGAAGCGCAGCAGGAAGCCAAAACTGGATTGATGTCCATAATTACCATAAAACAGCTGATGCCATTGCCGCTTTAAAAGCACAAGGTATGCAAGTATTGGTCACTAACTTATCTGATACTGCTGTCGATTTTCGTGAAATTGACTACACTAAACCAACAGCGATTATTTTAGGACAAGAAAAATTTGGTACCTCTGACATTGCCTTGGAGTTAGCAGATCAAGATATAGTTGTGCCTATGGTTGGCATGGTGCAATCACTGAATGTTTCAGTTGCTTGCTCTGTTGTATTGTACGAAGCACAACGTCAACGACAGTTAGCTGGAATGTATGATAAACCATCACTGAGTCATGAACGCCGACAACGTGTTTTATTTGAAGGTGGTCATCCTATTTTTGCTGAAGCATGTCAACGTAAAGGCTTGCCTTATCCAGCGATAGACGAAGAAGGACAAATTGTTGCTGATGAAATTTGGTGGCAAAAAATGCAAATGGATAAAAGTGCTTGGCAACACCTTGATGACTAATAATTCATAAGTGTTTTAATTCAAAGTTACTATGGAAGCATTAACCAAACTATCACAAGTCGCCCTCACAACACTAAAAGGTGTTGGCCCAAGTATGGCGAAAAAGCTTGAAAAACTCAGTTTGTTTTCTGTACAAGATATTCTATTCCATTTACCACTACGCTATGAAGACAGAACGCGAATTTCTACTATTCGTGAATGCATTGTTGGTACCCATACGAATATTATTGGCGAAATAACCGGTAATCAAATTACCCACGGTAAGCGTCGTATGATGGTAGTTAATGTCAGCGATGGTACCGGCAATGTACAGTTATGTTTTTTCAGTTTTTCTGCAAGTCAAAAAAATAGCTTAAGTATAGGGCAAACTATTCGGTGTTACGGAGAAATTAAACGAGGACCTAATGGTTTTCAAATTGTACATCCTGAATACCGCTCTTTAGATGATGATCGCGCTTTAACTGCTGCAGAAGAAACCTTAACTCCCGTTTATCCAACGACCGATGGATTGAAACAAATATCACTGCGAAACATAACAGACCAAGCTCTGACTAGGCTTCAACGTGGACAAGTAGAAGAGTTATTACCCACAGATTTATTCGATCAACAGTATTCACTGGCACAATCTTTAGCCATCATACATCGCCCCCCTCCAGATGCTTCAACCAGCGCTCTTGAATCTGGTAGGCATCCTGCACAATTACGGTTAATCAAAGAAGAGTTAATTGCCCATAATCTCAGTATGCTTAAGCTCAGACAAAATAGTGATGTTCATCATGCTGTGTCTTTAACACCTGAGCAAGCCGTTGAGAGCTACCGCTCAAGTGAAGAGCTATTTTTACAAGCGTTACCCTTTGCCCCTACTAATGCACAAACACGCGTAGTAAAAGACATAAAAACAGATTTAGCTAAGTCACAACCCATGATGCGTTTAGTACAAGGCGATGTGGGTTCAGGTAAAACGCTTGTAGCGGCACTAGCTGCTCTTAGTGCTATTAAGCAAGGTTATCAAGTAGCGTTAATGGCCCCAACAGAGATATTAGCTGAACAGCATGCTATTAATTTTGCTAATTGGTTTACTCCACTAGATATCAATGTAGGCTGGCTTGCTGGTAAAACAAAAGCAAAGGCACGCCGCATAGCACTAGAACACATTGCAAATGGTGAGATGCAAATGGTTATTGGCACCCATGCTCTGTTCCAAGCCGATGTGATTTTTAAAAACTTAGTACTCATTATCATTGATGAACAACATAAATTTGGTGTTCATCAACGACTATCACTACGAGAGAAAGGCGTTTTTGATAATAATTACCCCCATCAATTAATCATGACAGCTACCCCTATTCCTCGTACGTTAGCCATGACAGCCTATGCCGATCTCGACACTTCAGTTATTGATGAATTACCACCTGGACGAACCCCCATTAATACCATCGCCTTACCTGATGCTCGTCGAGATAATGTTATTGAGCGTATCAGAGAAGGATGCACTAAAGATAATCGACAAGCATATTGGGTATGTACCCTCATAGACGAGTCAGAAGTTTTACAATGCCAAGCAGCAGAAGAGACGGCGTTGCACCTTCAAGCACAATTACCTGAGCTAAAAATTGGTTTGGTTCATGGAAGAATGAAAGCAGCAGAAAAACAAGAAATCATGGATCACTTTAAATCTGGTGAACTCCATCTTCTAATTGCAACAACGGTAATTGAAGTAGGTGTTGATGTACCCAATGCAAGTTTAATGGTGATTGAAAATCCAGAACGCTTAGGGTTAGCGCAATTACATCAGTTACGTGGCCGCGTCGGTCGAGGTTCTGTTGCTTCACATTGCGTATTATTATACAAGGCACCACTTTCTAAAACAGCAACCAAGCGTTTAGCAGTATTGCGGGAAAGTAATGATGGTTTTGTTATTGCTGAGAAAGATTTAGAAATTCGAGGCCCTGGTGAACTACTTGGTACACGTCAAACAGGTTTAGCTGAATTAAAAATTGCCGACTTAGTACGAGATGGCTACCTTATACCTGACATTAAGCAAAAAGCTTATTTATTATCTCGCCAATACCCTGAACTTGCGCAAGCACTAATTCAACGCTGGCTTGGCAACAAAGAACGTTATTCCAACGCATAAGCTTTATTTTAACTCTTATGAAAAAGAAAAAGCTGCCAAACTAAAAATAGTTTGGCAGAAAAACATGAAACACACAAAAGGGAAGATCTTGTGTAATATATAAGAACGAGCTTTGCAGTATAAAATTTCAAATTAAACTCACTATTTTGTATAATGCCGCGTATTTTACCCGTCTAGTTTTTCTCCAAGGTAACCCGTTGTGAAATCGTTTTTTGTTTTCTATTTTTTTCTCGTTTTAAGTTTTCCTTTCACCTCTCAAGCAAGCCCCAAAGCAGGTAATACAGTTGGTAGTTATTACATTCCTGGATTAATTATTAACAAAAAAGAAGGACTTTTTATCAAGTTACACCATGAAATAATTCGCCGCTCTCAACTATTTCTTGAGTTTATTATTGAGCCTACACAAAGAATTCAGCATTCCTTTAAGCGTGATCAGCTTATTGGCTACTTCCCTGAGTTATGGCAGAGTATTCCAAAAGATAAATCTGAAGTGGTCGTAAGTGATAGCATTTGGTTAAAATCTATTATTGTTTTTACCAAAAAAGGTCGGCAATCAATTTCTCAACTAACTGATCTTGAAGGATTAACAGTGGGAGCTGTTAGAGGCTATAGTTACGGTCAAATTGAAGAAAACAAAAACATAAATATTCAATATGTTAATAGTGACATACAAAATATAAAAAAACTTATATCCGGAAGGGTTGATGCTATTCTAGGTGATAGTGCATCAACGGTATCTGCAATTAACACCTTAGGATATAACAAAGATATTTTTTATAACTTAAAGCAGCCAATTGATATTTTAGAAGCCTTTTATGTTTTTCAAAACACCCTTAAAGGTCAGGAAATTCGAAATAAAATAAATATAGCTATTCAATCACTTAAGCAAGAAGGAATAATAAAACTAGACTTTAATACAGGAAAAAGTCAAATTTTACTTCCCTAAAAAGCAGCATTGTTACAATGCTGCTTTATTAGCGTTACAGGTCACTCAATTTAATGAGCTTCATCCCAATTGTTTCCAACGCCTGCTTCAGCGATCAATGGCACACTTAATTCAACCGCATTATTCATTAAATCCACTAATTTTGCCGTCATTTCTTCAACGATATCTTGGTGAATTTCAAAAATGAGTTCATCGTGCACTTGCATAGTCATTTTAATGCGATCATCATTTTGTTCAGCTAGCCATGCAGCAACGGCTAGCATTGCTTTCTTGATGATATCTGCTGCAGTGCCTTGCATCGGTGCATTAATTGCCGCACGTTCAGCTGCTTTTTTACGCATACCATTTTTAGCTTTAATATCAGGTAGATATAATCGACGGCCAAATAAGGTTTCAACAAAGCCCTGTTCGCTAGCTTGTTGGCGAGTGTCTTCCATATACGTTAATACACCGGGATAACGTTGGAAGTACTTATCTTGATATTCTTGTGCTTGATGACGTCCAATATTCAACTGCTTAGCTAAACCAAAAGCTGACATACCATATATTAAGCCAAAGTTTATTGCTTTCGCACTACGACGCTGATCGGTTGTAACTTCATCAAGTTCAACAGCAAAAATTTCAGCCGCTGTCGCACGGTGAATATCTTTTCCTTCACTAAATGCTGTAACTAAACCCTTATCATTAGATAAATGGGCCATGATGCGTAATTCAATTTGTGAGTAATCAATGGCTACAATTTTATGATCGGCTGGTGCAATAAACGCTTGGCGTATTTTACGTCCCTGCTCTGAGCGGATTGGAATATTTTGTAAGTTCGGATCAGTTGACGATAAACGTCCTGTTGCTGTTACTGCTTGATGATAAGAAGTATGAACTCGCCCTGTTTTAGGACTAACCATTAATGGTAGTTTATCTGTATAAGTTGATTTCAACTTGCTCAAACCACGGTTTTCTAAAATAACTTTTGGTAAGGGGTAATCAAGTGCCAGCTCTTGTAAAACTTCTTCAGCAGTAGACGGTGCACCTTTAGGGGTTTTTTTAATAACTGGTATTTTTAACTCTTCAAATAATATTTGTTGTAGCTGTTTAGGAGAGCTAAGGTTAAAACTTTTTCCGGCAATATTGTGAGCTTCTATTTCTAATTCATTTAATCGCTGGCCAATACTTTGGCTCTGCTGATCAAGTACATCACAATCAATTAATACCCCTGTTTGCTCCATTTGAGCCAATACAGGCATCAACGGCATTTCAATTTCGTTATAAACACTTAACTGTTCAGGTAACTGCTCAAGTGCAGGAAAAATAGCATGATGAAGGCGTAAAGTAATATCAGCGTCTTCTGCGGCATAATGACCTGCCGTTTCAATTTCTATTTGATTAAATGTAAGCTGTTTCGCACCTTTACCTGCAATATCTTCAAAGTGTACTGTTTTATAATCTAAGTATTTGAGGGCTAACGCATCCATATTATGGCGAGTAGCTACACTGTTATAACAGTAAGATTCAATCATGGTATCAAAAGCAACACCTTGCAGCTTAATATCATAATGACTTAAGACATTGGCATCATATTTTAAGTTTTGACCAATTTTTTTAATCGTAGTGCTTTCTAATAAAGGTTTCAACTGTGCTAGTACCCAATCGCGATCCAGTTGTTCTGGTGCATCAAGGTAATCATGCATTAGTGGAACATAAGCAGCTTTGCCCGCTTCAATAGCAAATGATAAGCCAACAAGATCAGCTTTCATATAATCAACACTTGTCGTTTCAGTATCAAAAGAAAATGCATCGCTTGCTGTTAATTTTTCTAACCAACGATTAAAAGCTTCTTTTTCAAGAATTATATCGTATTCACCTTTGCTTACTTCTTCTGTATTAACGACAACCTCTGAAGATTCTGAAGCTTTTTCAGTCGCCTTAGACGCACTAGCTGTTTTTTCATTACCGCCATCTTTATCTAAGTCAGCTAATAAGCGTTTCAGTTCAAACTCTTGATAAAGTGCTCTTAACGCCTCAATGTTTGGCTCTACAGGCTTTAATTGATCAGCACTTTGCTCTAATTCTACATCACACTTTATTGTCGCAAGCAGGTATGAAAGTGGTAATTGTTCCAGAGCATCACGTAGATTTTCACCAATCTTTCCTTTCACCTTATCAGCATTAGCAATGACTTCATCTAATGTACCGTGCTCCGTTAACCATTTTACTGCTGTTTTTGGTCCACACTTAACCACCCCAGGAATGTTATCAACTTTGTCTCCCATTAAAGCCAAGTAATCAATAATTTGATCTGGTCGCACACCAAACTTTTCACTTACGCCAGCAACATCCATCTCAACATCCGTCATAGTATTAATCAAACGAACATGAGGCGTCACTAACTGCGCCATATCTTTATCACCGGTAGAGATTACCGTTTCAATGCCAAGCTCATTAGCTTGTTTTGCCAATGTACCAATAACATCATCAGCTTCTACACCAGGAGTTACAATAAGCGGTAACCCCATTGCAGTAATAATATTATGTATTGGTGCTATTTGACTGCGCAAGTCGTCCGGCATTGGAGGTCTATTGGCTTTATACTCTGGATACAGGTCATTACGAAATGTTTTACCTTTTGCATCAAAAATGACAACAACATTTCCATTAGGGTAGTCTTTTTTCAGACTACGAATCATATTTAACACACCAGTTATTGCGCCAGTAGGTTGACCACTAGCTGTAGATAAAGCTTGTAGATAAGGCACATGATAAGCACGGAATAAGTACGATGAACCATCAACTAAAATAAGTGGTTGATTTATTTCTAAGGAAGTTTGCAAAGGTTTTTCTGGCAACGTAGTCATAAGAATTGAGTCTAAACAATAAGATGGGCTAAGCATGCCACAAAGAGCGCTTTAGCTCTACTGCCTAGTGAAGGCTAACTCAATTATAATGTGGATAACTTTGTTGATAAGCAAAGAGAAACAGCAAGATAGAAAGTATTACCATTCTCAAGAATAAATGTATTTTGTTGATTTTATTAAAAAATAAAAAATAATCGTCCTTTAGTCGTATACTATTTTTTATTTTTGTTTTTGTGGATAATTAAATTTATTTCCGTTACTTTTTAAGTGTACAAAAAACAAACTAAGAAAATAACGTGCTAAGAGATTATCAGAATTGCACGTCATTACCAGTACATTATTAAACTTTTTTGAACTGTTTATGACAATTCACAATAACAAAAAATTATAAGCTAAGACTGGCGTGACCTGGCAACTGTTCCACCAGTTGTAAATATTATTATCAGAATAAATATATTGTTGAGCTTAATTTATTATTAGTTAATCTAACCTCTAAAATAAGAACATTTTAGAGAATAACCTGCTTTAACCTTTTCCTTGTCAATTAAGCAAAATAATTAAAGGCTAGGTACAAATAGATCGCCAACTCCATTTTATATTATCTAATACGGTTCCTTTGCTATGTTTTACTTGGCTACCATTAATTGAGCTTGCCTTTCAGACCAGGGTTGTTCCTTTATCGGCAAATGAATCAATGCAGAGAAAGCACCAACACCAACACCAAACCACCACACTAGCGTATAGTTACCATACAGATCATACATTGCTCCCCCTAACCAAACGCCTAAGAAGCCACCTAACTGGTGAGAAAAGAACACTAATCCATAGAGGGTTCCCATATATCTTAACCCATAAATTTGAGCCACAAGGCCAGCCGTTAGTGGTACTGTAGCTAACCATAAAGAGCCCATTAAAATTGAAAAAACAACAACACTTTCTGGTGTAATTGGGCTTAAAATGAATGCTGCTGAAACAATGGTACGCATTAGGTAAATGCTTGCTAAAAGATATTTACGAGAATATTTATTGCCTAACCACCCAGCTAGAATTGTTCCTCCAATATTAGCTAAACCAATAAAAGAAATAGCAATCGCTCCTAGCATTGAGGTTGACGTGACTCCTAAAGATTCAATAACACTCCCAGGAGTTACTGTGCTACACATCTCACTAATAAACGCGGGAAAATGAGCAGTAATAAATGCAAGTTGATAACCGCATGAAAAGAACCCCAAGAAGATAAAGATAAAAGATCTATCTTGAACTGCCCGCATAACAACACGGCCTAACTTCTCATCTTGTTTTTTTACTTCTACAGGCTCTGGTGCATTCATAAAGTAAAGTGCCAACAGTGACACAATGATCAGACAAGCAAAAATTAGAAATACCGACTGCCACGGATAATCATGCAACAAAAATTGCGCTAACATTGGACCAACAATCTGACCAGCAGATCCCGCAGCAGTTGCTATACCTAGCGCAAGTGAACGATGTTTTTCTGATGCAGCCCTACCAACAACAGCAAGTATTACACCAAAGCCAGTTCCTGCAATACCAAAGCCCACAAGAATTTCTAAGAGTTGATGTTGTCCCGGTGTAATAGCATAAGAAGATAAAACTAGCCCTATGGCATACGTCATTCCGCCAACAGCAATAGCTTTTCTATCGCCATATTTTTCAGCCAAAGCGCCAAATATAGGCTGACCTATCCCCCAAAATAAATTTTGAATCGCAATGGCAAAAGAAAAATCTGAACGAAGCCAGCCAAACTCAACCGAAATAGGAATTTGGAAAATCCCAAATGACGAACGAATGGCAAAACCGAACAGAATAATGATACAGCCTGATATCAATACAGGGTTAAATAATGAATTTTCTCTATTCACTTTAAAAAAGTCCTTGTTTAAATCACGCTAAAAAAACTACTTTTTAACGTGCCTACCTGCCCATAGCTACATCATTACATAAAAATATAATCGCAAAGGATGTAAGTTTACCTAATTCATCGTCTTCTTGTATCCTTTTACTTTAAAAATACCTAATAGTCATGCCAGCTTACCTTGACCAAATAAGGTAAACTTTGTCATGAATACAGAGTTTTCTATGAATTTATCAAGGTTGAAATGAAACAAAAGTTAGCGGGAAGTTATAGGTAGCTATCTAAGCATACAAAAAAGCCATGCTGTTTCATCAGTATGGCTTTAAAAAATACAACGAACAAATAGTATTTACGAAGTAAGCTTTATAAAGTCACAAATTCTTCGGCTGACGTTGGGTGAATGGCAATAGTATTATCAAAATCAGCTTTCGTTGCACCCATTTTCATTGCAACGGCAAAGCCTTGTAATAGCTCATCACTACCAAAACCAATACTATGTAGACCCACTACTTTTTCATCTTCGCCAGCACAAATAAGCTTCATTCGTGTTGGATCGCGATAGTCTTCAGTAATAGCTTGATACAACGCAGTAAACTGAGAGTTGTAAACACTGATATTATCTTCACCATATTGAGCAACAGCTTCATCTTCTGTTAATCCCACAGTACCAATAACTGGGTGGCTAAAAACAACAGTTGCAATACCTGAGTAGTCTAAGTGCTCGTCAGGTTTATTATTAAACAAACGCTCACATAAACGACGACCTGCTGCTACAGCTACTGGTGTTAATTGCGCGCGGCCAGTATTATCGCCTACAGCATATACACCTTCTACATTAGTGTTTTGATATTTATCTGTAACAATAAAGCCTCTATCATTTAACTCAACACCAGCTAAATCTAAATTAATATTATCTGTCGCTGGCTCACGCCCTATTGCCCACACCAATTTTTCAACTGGACCAACTGATTGCCCATTTGTTAAATGTACAACTAAGTTACCATCCGCCAATTTTTCAATGCGCTCTGGTGTGCTATGAGTATGCAGCGTTGGACCATGCTTTTCCATTTGCTCAACCAGTGTGTTACTTAACATGTCATCAAAGGTACGAAGTGGTTTTGCATTGCGAACTAATAGGTGAGTTTGTGTACCTAAACCATGAAATACACCAGCTAACTCAACGGCAATGTAGCCTGCACCAATGACAGCAACTGATTTAGGTTGCTCGGTTAATGCAAAAAAACCGTCTGAATCAATGCCAAATTCAGCGCCTTCAATATCAGGAATAGCAGGACGACCACCTGTGGCAATAGTAATATGATCAGCAGTATAAAGGGTGCCATCTACCTCAACAGTATTTTTATCTACAAATTTAGCAAAGCCTTGAATAACCGTGACATTGTTTGCATCAAAGCCTCTTTGATATGCACCATGGATTCTTTCAATATATGCTTCTCTGTTTTTAACTAAATGGTTCCAATCAAAACCCTTCTGTTCTAATTTAAAGCCATAATCATGAGCATATTTAAGTGCATCGCTAATTTGTCCTGCATACCACATAGCTTTTTTAGGAACACAGCCAACATTTACACATGTACCACCAAGGTATTTAGCCTCAATAACAGCCGCTTTTTTACCTAATTTTGCAGCTCTGTTTGCCGAAGCAATACCGCCACTACCTGCACCAATAGCTAAATAATCAAAATGTTGTGTCATGAAAGAATCCTTACGTTTAAAGGTTTAATCTGTTGCGCTCAAATAGTTCCTAGAAAAGTCTCTATTTGAGACTATCGAATATATATGGGTACAAAGACCTGTACAATCAAGAAAAGTATTCACTACTTTATTTTTAATTCAATTACATTAGCCTGTAGATAAGTACTAATTGTTTTAGCATCTACTGGTTTACTGTATAAATACCCTTGAATATAATGACATTGTCTTTGTTCTAAATATGTCAGTTGCTCTTTAGTTTCAACACCTTCAGCAATACAATGCATATTAAGACGCTTAGCTAAAACGATTGTTGCATCAACAATGGCTTCATCTGTTTTTTCAATGCCGATACCTGAAATGAAAAGCCGATCTATTTTTATTATATCTAAGGGTAGACGCTTCAAATATGACAGCGAAGAAAACCCAGTTCCAAAGTCATCAAGCGCTAAAATAACACCTAAGCTAGATAAAGCATTCATCGTTTGAATCGCTTTCTCGGGCTCAGAAAATAATGCACTTTCTGTTACTTCAATTTTAAGTAAATGCGCTGGTAAATCATGAGTTTTTAATAAATTAGCAATGTAGTCAACTAAGCCTTCTTTTGCGAAATGTTGCGGAGATAAATTAACTGATAGATATAACGAGGGCCGTAATTGATGCCACTTTTTAAGATCAATCAAACCTCGCTCAATTGCCGCTTCAGTCATAGGTATAATCAAGCCTAATTCTTCTGCTACCGCAATAAAACCAGCAGGAGCAACAACACCTTGTTTACTTTGCCAGCGCATAAGCAGCTCAAACCCAGCAGCTTTGCCACTATTTGCATCAATAATGGGTTGGTAATGATTAAAAAACTCATCATTTGCAAAAGCTTGTTTTACAGTGGACTCTTTTTCTAAGCGTTCATTAGCTTCTACATTCATTCTGGGCGTGAAAAATTGAAAAGTATTTCGACCTAACTGTTTCGCATGATACATCGCTATATCAGCATGCCTTAGTAATGCACTTGAGTCACTAGCATCATTAGGATAAATAGCAATACCAATACTCGCACCAATACTCACTTGTTGACCTTGTAGTAAAACTGGAAGCTCTACAGCAGCAATAATTTTTTGTGCAATACTACCTAAATGCCCTGTTCCCTTATAAGTTTCTAACAATACTACAAACTCATCTCCACCAATTCGCGCTATCGTGTCATCAACTCGTAATAACTCAGATAACCTTCGTGAAACTTCAACTAGTAACAAGTCACCACAATCATGGCCTAAAGAGTCATTTACTTGTTTGAATCTATCTAGATCAATGAAAAATAAAGCGATTTCTCGCGATTTACGCTTAGATAACTCCATTGCATGCTTGATGCGTTCAAGTAATAAACTACGATTCGGTAAATCTGTTAAATGATCATAGTTTGCTAAATAGCGTAACTCTTTTTCTGCTGCTTTTTGTGCACTAATATCTGAAAAAACACAAACAAAATGCAAGTTATTAGTGATCTGATTTCGGCTCACATTAATATTAAGAATCACATGAAACTTTTTACCTGTGGGGGTAGTTACCAATTCTTCGCCGCGCCAGTGCTCACCTTCTTTTAGTGCAGGAAGTAATTTTTGAAAAAACTTCCATCGTTGCTTACTAAGCCCCATTAGATTACTAGTAAAATCAAAGTCTTCATCGCGCCAACCAAACACACTACACAGAGACTTATTTGCAGTTGCGCGACTGTACTTATCATTGATAATTAAGACCCAGTCATTGGTTTGTTTGAATGCCTCACCATAATATTGGCTTCGAACTTCTTCCGCTCGTGTTTGAGTAATATTAGTATAAGAGCCTGTAATTCTACTGGGTTTATTGTCATTATCTAAGGTTACTATCTTTCCTAAATCTTTATACCAGAGCCAATGACCTTCAGCGTGTTTCAATCGATAAGTACAGCTAAAATTTTCATCAATATTGTGCTGGGCAATAAAAATTTTCCAACTGGATAAAAAGTTATCTTTATCGTCTGGATGTATCAAATTTATATGTTGTGCGAAACTATGAGAGGTAGCTAAATCAACATAACCTAACTCTTGCGCTATACGCTTACCAAACATCAAATTATCATGAGACTGCCAATCCCATACTTCACTGTTACTTCCTGTTAATGCAAGTTGTAAGCGGTTCTCTCTAAAGGTCACTTCTTCGTGCGCCTTAAGTAAATTCAATCGTTGTAAATTACGCTGATTCACCCAATAAAAAACTAATAATAATGAGATAACGACATAAATAAAATAAGCGAAAGGTGATTGCCATGGCGCGTAGTTTACTTTAATGGCTATTCGCCCTTTAGCCGAATATTCCCCTGTAACAGGCGATTTGGCTTTAACAGAGAGCTTATAAGACCCTGATGGTAAGTTGGGAAAAGTAATTGTGTTTTCAGTTGTCGCCGGATAACTAATATTACTACTGCCGGTTAGTTGATACTCGTAGATAACATTTTGATTTGCACCGTAGGATAGTGTTGAAAAATCAAAGCTAATACCAACATCATCATATTCAAATTGAATTGCTTTCTCTTGATTAATAATCAGCGGTAAATCTAGATCCCTAGAAATTATATCGATATTTGTAACGTAAACTTTAAGTTCGTTATCTTCATGATTTGATTTGAGCATAACGGGATCAAAAACACTCACTCCCTCCATTGAGCCGTAAACTAAATTTCCAGTGGTTAATTGTAATCCGGCGCCAGCATTAAACTCTAATGCAGGTAATCCATCTTCAATGGAAAAATGACGAATATGTTGATTATCACTCCTCAGTGAAAAAATCCCTTTATGACTCGAAAACCAAAGATCTCCTTCAGAATCGCTTAACAAGCTATACACATTATTATCAATAATTGAATTACCACTATGGTAAAAATGTTTCAGCTTAAATGTTGATAAAGCTAATCCAACTAAGCCTTTACCAGGATAGCCTAACCAGAGAGTATTGTTTTTATCTATAGCCCAACTATCAAAGTAAAGCCACTCACTCGCTAAGACATTCGGGTGTTGATATAGCCTTTCTACTTCATCCGTGACTAAATCATAACTCCATAAGCTATCATTCGTGCTAAATAACATGGCATCACTATTAGGTAACATTCCTAAAAAATTATAAATTTTACTCAGCGGTACCACATTATCTAAAGCAGACAAGTTAACTTTTTTACCTAACTCTAAATCAATAAGCTTTGCGCCGGTAGCTTGTATGATCCACAAGTAACGTTGCTCTTGTAAAAGTATTGAGTAATGATCATTGGCAAGTATTTCAGCAACGTCTTCATCAAAATTTGGTTGGGTTACCTGATTCAACTGCGCGTTATAAAAAATAATTCCTTGCGCTGTAGAAAGTAAGAGTTCCTCTTTATAATTAAATATTTGATAGATATGATTATCATCAAATTGATTGTCAGTATTTGAAGTATGCAAGTGCCGTTGTACTTCACCTTGATTAGAACCAACTAAGTTTAGGCCATTGTTCGTACCTACCCAAAATAAGTCATTATTCTTGTGATGTTTCTGCACCGACCATACAGCATTACTACTTAGTGAGTTTTCATCTTCTTTTTGATAGCGATAATTGTTAATTAATTCTCTACTTGGATCCCAGAGATAAACCCCTTTAGATTCAGAGCCAAGCCATAACACACCATTATTATCTTGTGCTATTGAGATTATTCGATTATTTGACGTGTTTTCAAAGTAGTCTCCTACACCAAAAAGAAACTCACCAGAGTCTTTAGCAGTATCAATTGCATGCAAGCCTCGATTACTCACAACGTATAACAATTCATCCGAAAAAAAGAAGTTCCACACAGAAAGGTTTTTCAGTATTAATTTATAAGATGGTAAATTACCTTTCCCTGATATATATCCTTTGACATTACTAATATTGACACTGAAAACACCATCATTAGTACCAAAATACAATTCGTTTTGTGCACTAATATAAAGGTTAAATGTTTTAGTTGCTTCAGCTAGGTTAAAGTGCTCATTATCAGAACCGGTGCTCAACTTAGGTAACACTCGTATCATTTCTGATTTCATATCATAGGCATACAATCCTACTCGGGTGGCAATATATAACACATCATCATGGTATTTTATTTCTGAGATATTATCCTTATTAAGTAAATCCTTCGATAGATCTATCTTACTGTCAAATTGCGATAAATCAGGGTTGTAAAATCCTATGGTTTTATTCGTAGCAATCCAAAATCCAGCTTGATTAGTGTTATCTTTTCCTTCGATAACATCCACCACGTAATGACCATCATCATCAAGGGTATTTGCAAGTACATGTTGATACTCATTAGTGTTAGGTTGATAACGATACAAGGCATAATTTACATTAATCCAAACACTTCCTTCAGTGTCTTGCTTAACAAAATATACAACAGAGTTTAAAAAGCTATCATCGGGGCCGGGTAATTGTTTAAAAGTATAGCCATCATAGATATTTAATCCATTATCTGTTGCTAACCAAATAAACCCTCTTTTATCTGCTAAAATAGAGTTAATCGTGCCTTGCGATATACCATCTTCAACAGAAAGCCTTTTCAGCGCCAAATTATGAATACTGCTTGTTTCTTTAGCTTGTGACATAAAGCTAAAAAGCGACACGATTAAAATAGCCAGCATCACTACTTTACAAAATTTCATTAGTCTCAATCCATTACAACTTATGGTAATTATATTCACTTAAATTAGGTATTCAAAAAAGACACCTTGACCTGTTTTGGTAGGCAAAACTTCATTAATTATAACAGCTCTCAAATCAAGCTAGATATTAAAAAATAAAAAAAAGGGATCTGATAAGTAATTACCCTTGAATACGTCCTCTTTTGTCATCACATCTATTGTATCTTTTACTAAACTTGTAGCCATTATGACTAATCCTTTGTTGCTAAACTCCCCTTTACCTGAATTTTCAAAAATAAAACCTGAACACGTAAAACCAGCAGTAGAGCAAGCAATCGCCAATTGTAAACAAGTAATTGAGCAGGTATTAACCGAAGGAAAAACTTTTACTTGGCAAAATTTAGTTATGCCAATAGATGAAATTGATGACATATTATCTAAGCTTTGGTCTCCAGTTTCGCATATGAACTCAGTAATAAGCAGTGATGAGTTACGTGACGCTTATGAATCATGCTTACCCTTACTATCTGAATATAGTACTTTTGTTGGTCAACACCAAGGTTTATATCAAGCTTATCTTCAGCTTAGTACTAGTAATGAATTTTCTACTTTAGATACCGCTCAACAAAAAGTCATTACCAATGCTCTACGTGATTTCAAACTTTCGGGTATAGCGCTAAGTGAAGATAAAAAGAAACGATACGGAGAAATTGCCAGTCGCTTGTCTGAATTAAGCTCAGGGTTTAGCAATAACGTACTTGATGCAACACATGCTTTTAGCATTAATATTAGTGATAAAAGCGATCTAACTGGCCTGCCTGATAGTGCATTAGCAGCAGCGCAAGCAGTAGCCCAAAGCAAAGAGCAACAAGGCTATACATTTACATTAGACATTCCTAGTTATCTGCCAGTGATGATGTACTGTGACAACCAATCTTTACGTGAAAAATTACATCGTGCTTTTGTAACTCGTGCTTCTGATCAAGGACCAAACGCAGGTGAATTCGATAATACCGCCATAATGAATGAGCTGCTAGCACTGCGTCATGAATTGGCAAACTTACTCGATTTTGATAACTATGCTGAGCATTCGCTAGCCACTAAAATGGCTAACTCTACCGACGAAGTGATGGACTTTTTAGAGCAACTTGCCATTAAATCCAAGCATCAAGGAGAGCAAGACTTTAAAGCGCTCAATGATTTTGCTAAAGATGAGTATTCACAAGATAATTTACAAGCTTGGGACTTAGCCTATTACAGTGAAAAACTTAAGCAAAGTCGCTACACCATTTCAGATGAAGAATTACGCCCTTATTTCCCTAAAGATAAAGTAGTTGAAGGACTCTTTACCGTCGTTAATCGCTTATTTGGTTTAACCATAAAATGCCGAGAAGGTGTTGATGTTTGGCATGACGATGTGAAATTTTACGATGTGGTAGGTGCTGACGGTCAGTTACGTGGTAGCTTCTATTTAGACTTATACGCCCGCGAGAAAAAACGTGGTGGTGCTTGGATGGATGACTGCGTTGGTAGAGCTAAACTTAGTACGGGTGAAATTCAACACCCTGTTGCCTATTTAACATGTAACTTCAATGGTCCTGTTGGCAATACGCCTGCACTATTTACTCATGATGAAGTAGTCACTCTTTTTCATGAGTTTGGTCATGGCATACACCATATGTTAACGCAAATAGATGCGAGTGCAGTTTCTGGCATTAATGGTGTTCCTTGGGATGCCGTAGAATTACCAAGTCAGTTTTTAGAAAACTGGTGTTGGCAGCCAGAAGCATTAGCTTTTATCTCAAGCCACTTTGAAACAGGTGAGTCACTACCTCAAGCGCTTTTAGATAAAATGCTAGCAGCCAAAAACTTTCAATCTGCCATGCAAATGTTACGTCAATTAGAGTTCAGTATTTTTGATTTTACTATGCATGCTAGCTACAACAATGATGTGAAAGAAGATCATATACAACAAGTACTAAACCAAGTACGAGAACAATATTCAGTGGTGAAAGCCCCTGACTTTAATCGTTTTCAACACGGATTTAGCCATATTTTTGGTGGTGGTTATGCTGCTGGCTATTATAGCTATAAATGGGCAGAAGTTTTATCAGCGGATGCTTTTGGTTTATTTGAAGAGCAAGGTATTTTCGACCAAGCTACAGGACAATCCTTTTTAGCCAATGTGTTAGAAAAAGGCGGTAGTGAAGAACCGAGTGAGTTATTTAAAAACTTCCGCGGCAGAGCACCTGAAATAGATGCACTATTACGCCACAGTGGTATTGAAGCTTAATTTTATGACTGAAAACACCACAGAAAAATTTGATGACTTATACCAACGCGCTGCTGAACGAAAAGGTGGCGCGAAGGCTTTAGAGTTATTGCTTGGTAAAAAAATTATCGGTAAAAAGCTTCATGATGACCAAGCTTCTCAAGATAATCTGGCAGCGTTAAGTGATGACCGGGTGCTATCTGCATTTACTAAACAGATTTTTAAATCCGGCTTTGTTTGGCGCGTTGTAGAGAATAAATGGCCTAGCTTCGAAGAAAACTTTTTCAGCTTTAACATCGAAAAAGTATTAATGATGCCTGAAGAAATGCTTGAGCGAAAAGCAACTGACCCTGACATCATTCGAAATTACAATAAAGTAAAAACCATTCAAGCTAATGCTCAGATGATATTTGACTATCAGCTGGAGCATAAGAGCAGTTTTGCTCAATTTATTGCTGAATGGCCAAGCAACGATATTATAGGCTTATGGGCTTTTTTGAAAAAGCATGGTCAACGACTCGGTGGTAACACCGGACCTTACGCCTTAAGATTATTAGGTAAAGATACCTTTATATTAAGCTCTGACGTAGAAGCTTATCTCAGAGCACAAAAGGTAATTGATGGTGGATTACAAAGTAAAAAAAGCTTAACAGCAATTCAAGCATTCTTTAATCAACTACAGCAAGAGTCTGGTTACAGTCTTACTCAACTGAGCCGCTTAATTGCTTTTGCTAGCGGTGATAATTACGTACAACTTGAGGAAATTTAATGACTAATCCTCTCTTTCAAAATATTGCCGTTGCTTATACCGATAACATCGACATTGAACGTAGTAAGCTTATCGCAAGAAAATGGAATTTTAATTATATTGGCGATACCGCATCGGCACATAAACATAATTCCCTAGATTTTGTATTACAGCTAAATAATCAAGTACTTGAGCTAATCAAGTTAGATGAACCTAAACTAAGTGGCGTTACTGTTGATTTTGTTGATGGCGCAGTAGCACACCGCCGTAAATTTGGTGGTGGCAGAGGCCAAGATATTGCTAAAGCCATTGGGCTTAAGCATGGCTTTACTCCACACGTATTAGACGCTACCGCAGGCTTAGGGCGAGATGCTTTTGTGTTAGCAAGTCTTGGTTGCCAAGTTACCTTAATGGAACGAATGCCCGTTGTGGCCGCACTGCTTGATGATGGGTTAGAGCGAGCTAAACTTAATGCTGATGTTAACGAAATAGCTCAACGTATGCAGTTAATTCATGCTTCTTCTATTGAAAATATGACTTTAGCCGATCAAGTGGATGTGATTTACCTTGATCCCATGTACCCACACCGTGAAAAATCAGCCGCAGTAAAAAAAGAAATGCGTGTATTTCAATCATTAGTTGGTGAAGACTTAGATGCTGATACATTATTAGAGCCAGCACTCGCCTTAGCTAAATATCGCGTTGTGGTAAAACGACCTAGTTATGCTCCGCCGCTCAATGATAAAGCACCAACAACAAGCATAAAGATGAAAAAAAATCGTTTCGATGTTTATGTTAATAGAGCAATTCCCAAAGTTTAGCTCTACAATTAACTATTATATTTAAACGGTGTAACTTATGGCAAAAGCATTATGTAAGTGGAAAAAAAAGGATATTGAAAATAATATCCATGAGTTAACTCATATTGTCAGTAAACCAAGGTTTATTTGTAAAGATTGTGCCCGAGCAGCCCATAATAAAAGCTATTTATGTAAACCCATTAAGCTTAACTAACACCGTAACAAATATACCGTTTATAATTGCTAACAAAATCATACTTGAACATTGTCATTACCCAAGGCAAAATCCCACAAGATACTTAAATAGAAAGAGACTATTCATGTTAAAAAAAGAAATGGTAGACCAATTAAATCAACAAATTAATTTAGAGTTTTACTCTTCAAACTTATACTTACAAATGAGTGCATGGTGCGAAGAAAAAGGATTTACTGGTGCAGCTGAATTTATGCGTAAACATGCCGCTGAAGAAATGGATCACATGACACGTTTATTTACTTATGTCAGTGAAACAGGAGCTTTGCCAATATTAGGTGCTATTGAAGCTGCTCCTTATGATTTTAGTTCTTTAGCTGATCTTTTTGAAAAAACCTATGAACATGAATGTCTAATTACAGAGCGTATTAACGCACTTGCACATCAAGCATTTACAAATCAAGACTATTCAACATTTAACTTTTTACAGTGGTATGTTGCTGAGCAACACGAAGAAGAAACATTGTTTAAAGGTGTTTTAGACAAAATAAATTTAGTTGGCCACGACGGTCATGCTCTTTTCTTTGTTGATAAAGATTTAGCTGAAATGGCTAAAAATGGCAACACAAGCATTATGACAGAAGCAACTGTTTAAGCTATTTACCATCAACAGTTTAATAATATTTAAAAGGGCTTTTTAGCCCTTTTTTGTTGCTAAAAATTGCCCTTCGTTTTATCACTAAAATACAATATTGATTTTATATCCAAAAGACTGTGATGAAAGTACGCTAATAGCTATAAGCATGATTGCAAAAAGATTATAATAGACTAAAAATTTTCATACCTTCTTCATAAATCTTTCCCATAAGCTTTATTATTTGGTTTACTCTTAAGGTGTAATTGTGATCACAACAGACGTTCTAGTTATTGGTGCCGGTGCCGCAGGTTTAATGTGCGCTTCACAAGCAGGCTACCGTGGTAAAAGTGTTGTCGTAGTTGACATGGGAAAGAAGCCTGCACGAAAAGTACTCATTAGTGGGGGTGGTCGTTGTAACTTTACCAATCAAGGTGCAACACCTAGCCAGTTTATTTGTCAAAACCCTCATTTTGTTAAATCAGCCTTAAGTCGATTTTCTGCCGATGACTTTATTGAACTCGTTGAAAGACATAGTGTGGAATATCATCATAAAACGCTAGGACAATTATTTTGTAATGATAGCGCTCAAGATATTGTTGATGTTTTACTTACTGAGTGTGAGTGGGCTGGGGTATCTATAAACCTTCGCACTGAAGTGCTGTCTGTAAATAAAGATACTGAAAGTGGCTACCTAGTTAAAACCTCTGATAAAGACTATCAGTGTAATTCTTTAGTCATCGCTTCTGGTGGTTTGACAATGCCAAAACTCGGTGCATCACCTATTGGATACAAAATAGCTGAACAATTTGGATTAAACGTATTACCCACAGTAGCCGCTTTAGTCCCCTTCACTTTACATGATCATGACAAAAAACGTTTCGATGGTTTATCAGGTATCAGTCTTGATTGCGAAGTCACTAGTGAAAATAATATAAGCTTTCGTGAAAATATTTTATTCACGCATCGCGGACTTTCCGGCCCCGCTATATTGCAGATATCTTCCTACTGGCAGGCAGGTGAATCTATTACAATTAACCTGTTGCCTGAAAGCAACCTCAACGAAAACATCAATAATTGGCGTGAAACACAGCCACAAAAGTCAATAAAAAACCTTATCGCCACCCTATTTCCTAAACGCTTCGTTGAAGCACTGATCAATGACAATACAATTGATGTACTAACAGCAGAAAAATCTGTAAATCAATTAAATCATGATGAAATAAATAAGATTGTTAACGCAATACACGCTTGGCAAATAAAACCAAACGGCACCGAAGGTTATCGTACAGCAGAAGTCACATTAGGAGGCGTCAATACTGACGAACTATCGTCTAAAACCCTTGAAGCCAAAAAGTCTCCCGGATTATATTTTATTGGTGAAGTTACCGATGTTACTGGTTGGCTTGGAGGGTATAATTTTCAATGGTGTTGGTCTAGTGGCTGGGCATGTGGACAAGCAGTGCAATAATTGTAAAGTGACAATAAAGTTGATTTAGTATTATGCTCAAAATTGAACAACGAACGTTCGAAGACAAAATTCTATTAGTCATTACTGCTGCTGCAACCATTATATTACTTCCATTCCTTGTGAGCAGTATAATATCCAATGATAAAGCAAACACCATTGTTGACGGTATTGCGGTTGGTGGTTTTTTTACTGTTTTTATGGGAGCCCTAATTACCAGTAAAGTTAAGTTTTTTAATGGCTTATTTGCGACTATTGCTTACATCAACATCTTATTGGGCATCTATGTAAAAGGTGCAGGGTTAATTTACTGGCTTTTTCCAATAATTATAGCCAGCTTTTATTTATTACCTACAGTTGTCGCTAGCTTATTAAACTTCCTCTTAATCTCTATTGCTTTTCTTCTTACTTACGAGCAATTTGACAGCTTTATACTGCCTCGTATTTTTGCAGCATTAACTGTAACGGTTATTTTTTCTTTAATCTGTTCAATGTTCATGAAAAATAAAAATCGTCAATTATCAGAAAAAGATAAAACAAACCGACTTCAAAATAACATTCTCGAGTTAATCGCCAGTTCAAGTAAGTTATCTACTATTTTGTCAGCAGTAGCACATGCGGTTGAAAATGAACTCCCTAATGTTATGTGCAGTATTCTATTAGTGGATAAAACAGGGAAACATTTAGTTCTTGGAGCGGCCCCTAATTTACCTGACTATTATAAGGAAGCTATAGAGGGTTTAGTCATTTCTCAAGGGCATAGCTCAAGCGGAACTGCTGCTTATACAAAAAAAAGACTCATTATTGATGATGTAACCACTCACCCTTATTGGGCTTATTATCAAGAGTTAATAAAAAAAGCAAAATTAGTGGCTTGTTGGTCAGAGCCCATCATAGATAATCAGGGTAATTTGCTCGGTGTCTTATCTATTTATCATTGTAAACTTTTGCCTTCCAAAGTAACTAACTTCAAACTTATTGAGCAATTTGTTAACCTAGTTCGTATTGCTCTAGAACAAGAAGAAACGGCTCAAATAATATGGCAACAAGCTAATTATGACAGTTTAACCAACTTACCGAATCGTTATTTATTACACGAACAACTTGCTAGTGCAATCGCCAACGCCCAGCGTGAAAAAAAGCAAGTAACTATCGCCATGTTAGATCTTGATAAGTTTAAATATGTCAATGATACCCTAGGTCATGACGCTGGAGATACTGTGCTTATTGAGTGCTCAAAACGGATTCAAGGTTGTATTAGAAAAAATGATATTGCGGCACGTTTAGGCGGAGATGAGTTTATTATCATTCTTGTGGGTACCGAAAGGCGTGAAGATATTGAAAAGATCGGGTTAAAGTTATCAAATGAGCTAGCTAAACCCTATTTCATTCAAGATACAAATGTTTACTGCACTGCAAGTATAGGTATCGCACTTTATCCAAGTGATGCTCAAAGCATTGATACGTTAATAAAAAATGCGGATAGCGCAATGTATAGAGCAAAAACACAAGGACGTAATAACATCCGTTTTTTTACAGATAACTTGTAAAAAACGAACCACTTCTAGTTCGCTTTTATCGCTGAATATTTGAACTATTGCAAACAGGTTAATCATATATATACCCTTGATTAACCTGTACTTTATTTTTAATACGCCAGTTAAAAATTTAGTTTTTGAACGGGTTTAACTTTTCAAACTCATTCCATGCTTCCTGAAATTCAGCCATATCCTTCTGTGCAATAGCCATTGACTCCATTGCTTTTTTTCCTTTCTCAAGTACCTCATAATATTTAACGCTGCTATCAAGTGGAAGATTCATCATTTTTAACATGTTTTCAAATGGGTTTTCCATTGCATCTCCTTGCTAGGGTATAGATAAAAAAGTTACTTTTCATAAAATGAAAATACATAGTGCATAATGCTTTCATTTATCAGTTTACAATATATTCAAGAGAATGAAAGTAGACTATTTTTTATGCTATGACTTAACTAGCGCTATGAGCTTTAAAGGAATCCAGATATAGGTTTATCCTGATAAAAAGCTTACTTTGAAACCATAGGTATTTGATAGGTTATTCAATGCATGCCTTCAATCGACGATATTGCACATTATTGTTGTCAAAATTTTTAGGATGCAACCAACACTCAAAAGCAGCTTTTTGCTGTAACCACTCAGAATCTAATATTGAAAACCAAGCTGTATCTCTATTTCGTCCTTTGTAGATAGTGGCTTGACGAAAAACACCTTCAAATTTAAATCCCAGTCGTAAAGCAGCGTTTTTAGATCCTTCATTGCAATTATCACATTTCCATTCATAACGACGATAACCTTGCTCATCAAAGGCATGACGCATCATCAAATACATTGCCTCAGTTGCCATTGGTGTTTTTTGTAACCGTGGTGAAAAGTGTATGTGGCCTACTTCTATCACGCCGATTTCGGGGTTAATACGCAAATAACTTGTGATACCAACAGCCTCACCGCTTTTATTATCAATCACCACATAAAATAGCGGATCACTATCTGTACACTCTGCTACTAGCCAATTTTCAAACGCTTCTATACTTTTAAATGGGCCGTAAGGTAGATAAGTCCAACCTTTTTCCATGTTACCTTGACTGAATTCTCTATAGAGTGATTTAGCATGCGTTAAAGGGTTTAATTGGCTGATTGTGCAATACCTGCTCAACCAGCATTAGCAGAGTTTCTAAGTCATAGGCACTTTTCCAGCCACTTACGACGTATGCGACGGTGCTATCAAGACCGAAGGGATTACCTTTATCAGTTAATTAATAACGAACTAGCTGACAAAGTTTATATTGAGCTTCCTGACTGTGGAATGCATTTACTAATGCGTATAAAAAAGATGCTTTAGCGATAAAAGACTGGCAGTTACAACAGTTACTAAAAGGCCAAGGAATACACACGCCCTCATTATCCAGTCATTATATAGAACAAGGGGAGCAAGGCTTATTATTAGGTTTTAGTGGATTTTCTAAGCCTCATCTGCAAAAAGGAGTTCAGTGCATAAAAGATAGTTGGCAAAAGTAAATTAGCCGTCCCTTTCACCCATTAAAGTCGAGTAATTTTACATACTTTAGTAAAAAACATGACTGTATACAGTACCTATATTTTGCTATTATGAATCATCAATATAACGTAGTTTTTATTGATGATTCGAACATTTTTAAACGTTACCAAATTATTATATTCTTGAGGAAAGTTATGCCTAGCAACAAAAGCCGTAGATTACGAAAAAAATTATTTTTAGATGAGTTCGCTATGTTGGGCTTTAACATTTCATGTTCATTAGAGGTTAAAGATTCTGATGAGTTTGATTCATTGTTGAATAAATTAGTAGACTTTATTGAGAGCCAAGAGCTTTCGATAGAAGGTGGTGGAGACACTACATTATTCAGTGCATTGATCTATTCAAATCGCCGTTATGCTTCTGCTACAAATGATGACATAGCTTCAGTTAAGAACTGGCTTGATAATAATGACGTCATTTCTAATGTGACCGTTAGTGAACTAGTTGATGCAAACTACGGCATATGACAACAGTTATGATGTAAAAACCTGATATTTATGTGGTTTTATTTTTATTGTAATAAGTTGCCCAAGGTTTAATAAAATATCGCTGTAAAAACTCAGCTGTTCAAAGGCCAGTAAAGAGCTATTCTCAATACTGCTAAGAGAATAGTGAAATCCTTGCTCAGTAACAGCGATATTATCTACCTTCACATTGGGTTTTATATTTTCACCTTCACAATACTCAATAGCTTGCGGTTTTAATAACAACTGTTGTGAATACAGGTTGGCCTTATTGTTAGCTGAGTTTCCCTTTAAAGTAGATACCGTTGTTGACAAAAAACTACCAATAGCAGTTTGGAATTGCTCATTTTCTGCTTGTACAGGTAACCAACTACCTAATTGTAAGAAATCAGCAACTTGCCAGCTATTAGGCGACTGACAAACAGCTGCTGGGCTACCTATTTGTAAAATACTTCCTTCATGCATTACCGCTATTTTATCTGCAAAAGTAAATACTTCATCCTTATTATGGGTAACAAAGATAGCGCTTATTTTTAATTGCTTTAACAACTGACGCATTTCTAACATTAATTCATTGCGCAAGCGTGCATCAATATTTGAAAAAGGTTCATCAAGTAAGAGTAACTTGGGTCGAGGCGCTAATGCTCTGGCAATAGCAACCCTTTGTTGTTGACCACCAGAAAGTTGATGAGGAAACCTTTTTTCTAAATTAGTTAATTTAAGCAAATGAACTAATTTCTCTGCCCTAGATTTTTGTTCACTTTTAGGTAATTTATCAATACCGAAACAGATATTTTTCTCAACTGATAAATGCGGAAATAACGCATAATCTTGAAAAATCATTCCAATATTACGATGCTCTGGCGCTACATTTTTAGATGCTGTAATCGTTAATTCGTCTTCGCCAGCCGTTGAATTATCATTGCTTAGCTGTAGCTTACCCCTACTAATTGCATTAAAACCAGCAATAGTATTGAGCAAGGTTGTTTTACCACAGCCGCTTGGCCCTACTAAGCCAAGTATTTCTCCAGAGCACAATGTTAAGTTGGTATCAGATAATATCATTTTATTCTGTAGCTCTACCGACAGCTGGCTGATATTTAATAGTTCATTGGTTTCCATTTACGTTAGTTCCTTACTTCTATTAAGCCAAATAATAGGCACAAGCCCTAATAGAACAATTAAGATCGCCCCTAGTGCGCCTTGTTCTAGCATTTCATCGGATATTAATTGATAAATTTGTATACTTAGCGTTTCAAAATTAAAAGGTCTTAGTAATAACACCGCCGGCAGCTCTTTCATTGACTCAACAAAGACCAATAACCACGCCACCCAAATTGAAGGTTTTAAGATTGGTATATGCACCTTTCTTAGCATTTTTCCTAATCCTACACCTAAGCTAGCTGGGGCAAAATCTACCGAACGGGGTATTTGTTCAATACCACTTGATATCGTCCCGTTAGCAATGGCAGCAAAGCGCACTACAAAGGCAAAAACAACTGCAAAGATAGTCCCTGAAAGTACAAGCCCCGGTGAGCTTAGCTCAAAATAATTAGCGACTTCATTTATAAAGCCATCAAGTGGGCCAAAAGTAGCCAATAAAACCATGGCCAATACTGTACCAGGCACAGCATACCCAAACCCAGCTAAGTTTAACGGTAACATCCGCCACTTATCAGTACTTAATCGACGATATAACCCAAATAACAACGCTAAACAGACAGCAATGCTAGCAGCATAAAATGAAACTTCGATACTGTTTACACTGGGCGTTAATAAGTCCATAAGCTGAGACATATTGCTATTTTCTATTGCCATCAAAATAAGTAATGCAAAAGGAATAAGAAAACCCGATAAGACTAATATCCAACAAAAAACACTGATAGAAAGCTGTTGAACAAATGACAATTTGATCACTTCAATATGTTGATTTGGTCTATTTGATTGATGATTCTGCCCTGCTCTTGCTCGCTGCTCAGCTACGACAACAAATAGAATCAGCAGCATTAAAATACTCGCTAACGCATTGGCTGCCGCTAAATCTCCATAACCTAACCAGGTGTCATATATTGCCGTTGTTAAGGTATTCACTGCAAAATAATTAACCGTAGCAAAGTCTGCTAAGGTTTCCATTAGTACCAAACTAGCAGAAACCGCGATAGCAGGTCGCGCCAGCGGTAAAGCTATCTTAAAGAAACTTTGCTTTGCCGACAGTCCTAATAAACGCCCAGCTCTCAATAAATTCTGATCTTGATGCTCGAATGCCGTTCTAGCTAACATATAAACGTAAGGAAATAACACTAAAGAGATAACAATTGCCGCACCGGGTAAGGTTCTAATATCAAAAAACCAATAATCGCTGGGTGACTGCCAACCAAACCATTCACGTAAAGCTCGCTGAATAGGACCAGCATAATCAAAAATATCAGTATAAAGATAAGCAACTAAATAAGCTGGCATAGCCAAGGGTAATAAAAGCAGCCACCTGAGGTGTTTTTTTCCTAGCACATTGGTATGCACAATAAAGGTCGCACTTAACGTACCAAAAATTAAAGATAGGCAAACGACTAATACACCCAAAATGAGTGTATTAGCAATATAGTCTGGCAAAACAGTTTGCCAAAGGTGTGAAAATAAATCACTGGATGAGCTCAAACTTGCTAACAACATAACTAATATAGGTGTAATTAGTATCAATGCTGCTAGCCAACAAATGCTTCGCCAGAGGTTATTTTTTAACGGTAAAATCAAGAAATAGCAATCAGGTTTTATAAATCAAACTTCGCTTGATCAATTAACTTAAGTGCATCTTTTCTATATTTTGCAATGGCTTCTAACGATAAATTATCTGCTTTAAAGTTACCCCATGAAGCAACTAGTTGAGAAGGCATAACATCTGCTCTTACTGGATATTCCATATTCGTTTCAGCATAAAGTTTCTGTGCTTCTTTCGAAACTAAAAACTCCATTAACGCTTTTGCATTTTTCTCATGGGGTGCATATTTCGCCATTGCCATACCCGAAATATTTACATGTGCACCACGATTACTTTGATTAGGAAAGTTAATATTTACGGCATCAGCCCATACTTTTTGCTTTTTATTCGCCAGCATTTTACCGAAATAATAGCTATTGCCTAACGAGATATCACATAGATTCTGATGAATTGCTTGTACTTGACCGCGGTCATTCCCTTGAGGCTTACGAGCTAAATTTGCTTTAAACTTCTTTAACCAAGCAAGTGTTTTAGCTTTGCCATGCTCAGCAATCATAGAGGAAACTAGCGCAACATTATATGCATGCTTACCACTGCGAGTACAAATTTTACCTTTATATTTACTATCTGCTAAATCTTCATAATTAATATCAATAGCGCCTAAACGCTTAGCTGAATATATATTTCGTATACGTGTTGTTAGTGCAAACCAAGAGTTGTCGCTTGATCTATATTGACGAGGGATAGCATCAAGTAATGTATCTGAACGATAAGATTTTAATAAATCACGATCGTGTAATTCAATAAGCCTGCTGATATCTGTTGTCAGTAAAAGATCTGCAGGGCTGTGCTTACCTTCGCGAGCAAGACGTTCTGCCATGCCTTTTTTAGCAAAGATAACATTAACTTTAATACCTGTTTTTTCTGTGAATTTATTAAATAAGGGCTCAACTAAAAAAGCTTGACGATAAGAATATACATTCACTTCTTCAGCTGCCTTTGCAAATGAAAAAGGGACAAGTAATAAGCCCGATAAAATAAGAAGTATATTTTTTTTGAAAAAGGATAATTGTTGCATTAGCTTATTCTGGCAATCTTATGCCAGTCTCTTTAGTCTGTGGTTAATAAGCCGACAAGACTAAAGAAAACAACAAACACTGCCAATGCTTTTGCGAATTATTCGCATTAAGATTAAGTGTGATGATTTATATTGGTGGCTAAATAACGTTACACACCACTGCTACTCTTCTCTAAATGCTTCAGCATTCAGGTGATGGCGATGAAGTAATTTATAGAACTCTGTTCTATTTCTCTGTGCAATTCTTGCAGCCTGAGAAACATTTCCGCCAGTCATTTTCAACAAATTAGCCAAATAATCTCGTTCAAATTGATCTCTAGCTTCTTGAAAAGAAGGCAATTGAGATGTTTCTTCACGTAATGCGCTTTTCACTAAAGAAGCATTTATGAGTGATTCTGTTGATAAAGCCACGCTTTGTTCAACTACGTTTTGTAATTGACGGATATTACCTGGCCAAGGTGCACTTATTAGTAGTTCCATTGCCTCAGCTGAAAAGCTTTTAACTTTATTATGCGTACTTTCAACCTGAGAAAGAAAGTGTTGTGCCAATAGTGGAATATCTTCACGTCGCTGTGATAGTAAGGGTAGCTCTAATTCAACAACATTAAGGCGATAATATAAATCTTCTCTAAAGGTTTTATCAATGATTGCTTGTTGTAAGTTCTTGTGAGTGGCAGAAATAATACGAACATCTACTTTTATTGACTGAGTACTACCAACGGGGCGAATTTCTTTTTCTTGTATTGCTCTCAACAACTTCACTTGAAAACCCATTGGCATATCGCCTATTTCATCTAAAAATAATGTTCCGCCGTCTGTTGCTTGAAATAGCCCAGCATGATTTTTACTTGCGCCTGTAAATGCGCCTTTTACATGACCAAAAAGCTCTGATTCTAATAATTGCTCAGGAATTGCAGCACAATTTATTGCTATAAATGGCTTATTATTACGAGGGCTTGCTTGATGAATAGCCTTTGCCAATAACTCCTTACCTGTACCACTTGCACTGTGAATTAATAAACTAAAGTCACTCTTTGCCACTTGGTGAGTTTGCTGTAATAAAGATTCCATTATTGCGCTTCGGCTAATAATATTAACCCGCCAAGTTGACTCTTTAGGCGTGCTATCTGTATACGAAGGCTGCAACTGAATTGCCTTTTGTACTGTTTCTAATAACTCTTGGCTTTCAAAGGGTTTAGTCAAAAAGCTAAACACGCCTTGTTTAGTTGCATTGATCGCATCAGGAATTGTGCCATGTGCTGTCATAATAACGACAGGCATTTGCGGACACTGTTTTCTGATTTGCTCAAATAGAGCCATACCATCCATACCTTCCATACGTAAATCACTAATAACCATATGAGGCATAAAGGTTTTTAATACACCTAACGCAATTTTTGCACTTGCTGCAGACTCTACTGTATAACCTGCAGCAGAAAGTCTAATGCCAACTAAACGCAGTAAATTGGGATCATCATCTACAACCAATATTTTTTTATTCAGTTGGTTATCAATATTTTTCATTGCTGGTTTTGTCCACGTTCACTAAGAGTTTGCTCAATTTTTTTAAGCTGAATAATTTGTTTATTTAAGATATCAATTTTTAAATACTGCTCTGCATTTACTTTTTTCGATTGTTGATAAACTCCTTTGTAATTCATTAATTTTTCTAACAACAACAACTGTTGATTAAGCTGATCTTTTAACATCACAATAAAAGCTAAGTCTGTCGTATCAAAAAGCGTTCCATTGTATGGATCCAGTGGGTAATCATTTAACATAGCTTTTGCTGTATAAGGGTTATGAATTGAAGAGTTGGGCAAGCTATATAACATAATTAATTGAATATTAGTTTGCCTATTATCTACATTATTTTGTTCTTTTTGTTTCGTGATTTCTTGTGCTATTTCTTCTTCTGTTAAACTTTTCAACCAAAGGTAATAATGGCTATAGTTAGTTTCTACGCTCACCTTATTTGTATCATCAAGTAAGTGGCATCCACCCAAAATAAATAGCAACAAGATAATAAAAGCCTGCTGAGGTAATCTCTTACATAATAAATTTACCACTACTTCTCTCCCGTCCGTTGAGCTCTAGGCAGCGTTATTTTAACATTTGTACCCTTGTTATTGTATTGTCCACTTTCTATCTGAATATCGCCGTTAAGGCGCATCAAAAGCTCCTTAACAATTGTCAAACCTAAACCACTACTTTTTATAAAGTTATTGCTCGGTGCTGGTCCTTGATAAAAGGCATCGAATATCTTTGCTTTAATAGCATCATCAATACCTGAGCCATTATCTTCTATTGATAACTGCAATTGGTTATTTATACATTCAGAGCAGATTGTTATTTTGCCATGATCTTCAGAGTATTTAATTGCATTGGATATAACATTATCTAACACCACTTTTACTTGCTTCACATTACTATAAATACTCACGTTTTCATGATTTTGGGTAACTTGAAGTTTTTTACGTTTAATATCTAATTTATGATCACTAAGTACACTGTCCAATATAGGTTTAATGGGCGTTTTTTCACTGTCTTGTAAACTAGTAGAATCTAATACAATATTAAAATCGAGTAGATCTTCAATAAGGCGCTGCAGCTTATTTACACTGTCCTTAATGATGTAGCAGATCTCTTGCTGCTCATCATTTAACTTACCCACGCTGTTATCGTAAAGCAATTCTGTACCTTCTCTTATTGCTGCTAACGGTGTTTTCAATTCATGTGAAATATGGCGAATAAAGCTAGACTTTTGCAATTCAAGCGCATGTAAACGCAAACGCATAACTTCAAGAGCATCTGCAATCTCTACCATCTCAGGGGGTCCACTTAACTTAACTTCCTGCTCAAAATAGCCCTGTTCAAGCAGTTGAATTCTTGATATTAATAGTTTTAAAGGTGTACTTATTAAATAAATAAATATCGCTGAAATAATTAATATCATTGGTATAGTCAAAAGACTATTCAACATAGTTTCGTTTAGTTTTTTTGCCATTACATCAATGTTACCAGCTTGATTATTAATTAAGACATCGCTGCGTAGGTGAATCCTCTGACTAACTTCAGTTAACCTCACAAACTTCTCTTGTACTGTTTCTAAAGTATTATCATTGAGGTTTTCAGCATTAAGTAATTCACTAATAACGGTAATTACTAAAAGGTATTCTTGAGTTAATTGCGATAACTTTTCATCATTATAAACAGTTAAATTATCATTAATTATCGCAATAACTTTTTGCTCTTGCGCTAAGTAACTTACTTTAAGCTCCGTATCTTTCAATACAATATACTGGCTAGCGTATCGCTCTAGCGTTAACTGGTCTTCACTTAACTCTCGATTTACCTTCGTCAAAGCAACTACAGAAAAGATCGCTTCAGTTGACTGTTTAGACATGAGGTTAACTTTCGTAGTGCTATAAACTAAGGCGATAACTAAAGGTAGCGCAACAAGCGTGAAGCCCAAAAGAATTAACTTTTTTATGGATAATGAGCCAATAGCACTGCTATATAAGGAAAATTTTTTATTAACCACTGAGGCTTTTATCCTAAAAATTATGAAATGAGTTACGCATTTTTAAGCGATATAGGTATTAAAAACAAGTATGTCGCTAAGTAACGACAAGCTTTAAATCGATTGCAATCAGACTTTACCATTTGATTTACAAAGATTTTTTAATTTTTTATTAGAAAAATTATAACGATAAAAAATTATAGAAAATAAACCTGTCTCCTTTTAGCAACACATTATAGAGCTAATTCAGACTCACACAAAAATTTCTTCTTAATAAACAATGACTTAATAAATTGGCACTACTTATGCAGTTCCATATGAGAAATTTCACAATTCATAATCTTATACGACGAACTCAAAGGAAAAAAAATGAAACATCTTAGCTTATTAAAAATCACATTAACTGTTGTTGTAATGGCTGTAACAGCTCCTCTTGTAAATGCTGATGAGGCAACTCCCAAAAATTTAGCAACTATAATGGCATCTTCATCAACAAGTAACCAATTTGAACAACTTGATTTGAATAAGGATAATTCACTTAGTCTCGTAGAAACAGAAGAGTATAAACAGATACATGATGCTTTCACTCAAATTGATTTAAATAATGATGCAGCAATCAGTAAAGAAGAGTTGGAAAAATTTATAAAATAGTTTCTTCGCTATTAAATCATCGCAGTAGCTATAGAAATACTTTGTATTTTTAAAGCTACTTGCTCAATCAATTATTACCCACCTTGAACTAATAGTTTTACACTGAGAGAAACATATGACAGATGCAACATCTCGCTTTATACACCTAGATGACTGGATATTTGAAATAAAATCAATTCGGGCTATCAAGGTAAATAATTATGGAAGCCCCTACAATGCAATTTCTAACTTCTCGTTCAATGGAAACAACGCGTATATCGATGGCCTAATGACACGTGAAGATGAGACCTTCACAAAGGATGACTACCAAACATTTAAAGTCTTATGCCAAAAACTAGGAATTGAACAGGTTCAATTTGAACGTTTTAAAAATAATAAGTTTCAACTAGAAACTATTACCGTTGAACCTGTTGAGAATGAAAGACAGCCGAAGCTATCGTTAGTACGTTAATAAACAAGCTCTGTGATCTTGTATTATTAACACAAAGTGTTAACCGAAAATTGCTCGCATTAAGCCAATAACATGCTCAACATTTTTACCTTTTTTCACTTCATTTATAATAGTATCTCTTTTACCTTTGATATATTCAGGCATTTCATCATCGGCTAAAGCTTGATCGACAATCTCTTCTGTTGTTAGTTTGGCATGTGGCCTACGTGAAGAGATATAACTTCCAGCACTATTGTTTACCTTTTTATCCCGTATTCTTAGATAATTAGAAGTGAAAGCAAAGTCTTCATCTACAAAAAGAAATAGATCTACAAGGATAGCTCTAGCTTGCCATAACTGATGTTCACGCGGTTCAGATGGTTCACTTTGGTGCCACCAAGCGAATGTACGTATTGTGCCAATTAAATCTTGCCAATAGCTTTCAAAGTCATAATTATTAAACTTAGGGATACTTAGCCCTTGGCATAACACATCAATTTTTGCGTTTGTAATAGCTACAAACTGATCAGGACGTTTCATTGCCAATAAGCGCGTTGCAGGGGCTAAAGGTGCTTTTTCACCGCCATTTTTCTCAACAGTATAATTTCTGAATATTTCTCTATATGCTCCAACAAATTGTTGATACTGGCTTGGTGTAACATCTCCTTCAAAAGGGATAAAGCTAAGTGCCTCATCAAACTTAGCTGTTTGCTCTATTAGTAGAGTATGAAATACTTTTGCTCCTTTCGTAGAAGCAAACCATTCACAATCAAACTCATAAATAGTATGTACATGTTGATTAGTGTGCTTACCAGCAAATGCTAAGCGATCTAGCTCTGACATTTCACTTAATGACTTACATTTAAGTTCACTCACATAATCTAATAAACATAAGCGTTCTTCAAGTGCATGTAACGCTGACTGTTGCTCAATAAAGTCAACAAAAATGGGCCAAGGTGCTATCCGTGCCATTTTAAATTGGCTCGCGCTTGCTCCTAACTCCAAAATCGTAATAAGCTTATTTAATGGCTTTATTTGCTCATCATATAATAGATCGCGATTGACACCTTTCTTACATACATCTAATAGTTCGATACACCACCCCAAAAAATCATCAGGATGATTACTAACCTTCACAGCCATCAAGTTTAAACTTAATTCGGTGATGTAACTTAATGACTTTTGATATAGTGAATTTTCGACATCTGATAATGCCATTTTTACAGGAGAGGATAGCAATTTTCTCATTAAGGGTAGAAGCTCCACAGCAATAAAGTAGCACAATAAAAAACCCATAGTAAAAACTACGGGTTTTACAAAGCAAAAAGCCCGCAACAGTGTTGCGGGCTTTTCTAAATAGAAGCTTAGCAATGT
>CAXIBS010000007.1:0-58416 GCA_964022585.1 uncultured Colwellia sp. | reverse complement strand
AAAGTAGAGTTTATCAACCCATTTTTATCATCAATGCTCAATGTCATGTCCACTATGGCTAGAATGGAACTAGTACCAGAAAAACCTAAACTTAAAAAAGATGATATTGCCCAAGGCGACGTCTCAGGCCTTATTGGTATGGTCAGCCCAGAAACAAAAGGATCGCTATCGATTACCTTTGATGCGCCATTAGCACTAGCAACAATGAAGAGTATGGTTGGCGAAGCTCCAGACGAAGTTAATGAAGAAATAACTGACTTAGTTGGTGAAATAACCAATATGGTTACTGGTGGCGCTAAGCGTATGCTTAGTGAAAAAGGCTTTGAATTTGATAGGGCAACACCGGTTGTTGTATCTGGAAAAGACCACACAATTCATCATAAATCAAAAGGCCCTATCGTTATCATTTCACTTAGAGGTGAAGCTGGTAGAGCTTATATTGAATTCAGTTTTGACGATTAATTATTAGCAACGCATTTTATCTCACGCACTAAAACGATAGTACTCTTTGCAAGTACTATCGTATATATTCTCATAACAATTAATCTTCTTCTAATACATGCGGTCCTGCATAGTTATCAAAACGAGAAAATTGTCCTTGGAAGGTCAGTGGTACTCGGCCAATAGGGCCATTACGCTGCTTACCAATAATTATTTCAGCCATACCTTTATATTCACTATCATCGTGATATACCTCATCACGATAGATAAACATAATTAAATCAGCATCTTGCTCAATTGCGCCCGATTCACGTAAATCTGAGTTAATTGGACGTTTATCAGAACGTTGCTCTAGGCCACGGTTTAACTGTGATAGAGCAATTACCGGCACTTGCAACTCTTTTGCTAATGCCTTTAATGAGCGTGAAATTTCAGATATTTCTAATGTACGGTTATCAGAAAATTGTGGCGCGCGCATTAATTGTAAATAATCAATCATGATCATTGAAATACCACCATTATCACGATGGATACGCCTCGCTCTTGAACGTACTTCTGTAGGTGTTAACCCAGCAGCATCATCAATAAACATTTTGCCATTTTCAATTAACAATCCCATAGTAGAAGACAAGCGAGCCCAATCTTCATCATCTAGCTGTCCCGTACGAATTTTAGTTTGATCAATACGTCCTAAAGACGCCAACATTCTCATCATAATTTGATCAGCAGGCATCTCTAAACTAAAGATTAATGCGGGTTTATCTTGTGTCATCGCGGCATGTTCAGCCAAGTTCATCGCAAACGTTGTTTTACCCATTGATGGACGCGCAGCAACAATAATTAAATCTGATGGTTGCATACCGGCAGTCATTTTATCTAAATCAGTGAAGCCACTAGGTACACCAGTAACGCCGCCCGTATCGGTAGAACATAGCTTTTCAATACGATCGACCGTTTTTTCTAAAACGGTATGAATACTTTCAGGACCTTCTGACTTATTTGAACGTTTTTCGGCAATAGCAAAAACTTTAGTTTCGGCAAAATCTAGAAGTTCTGCACTACTACGACCTTGTGTATCATAGCCTGCTTCTGCAATTTCATTTGCCACGCTGATCATTTCACGTGTAACAGCCCTTTCACGAACAATATCAGCATAAGCTGTAATATTTGCCGCGCTTGGCGTGTTTTTCATCATTTCAGCTAGGTAAACAAAGCCACCTGCATCATCAAGTTTTTGATCGTTTTCTAATGCTTCTGATAACGTAATTAAGTCAACAGGTTCACCTAACTCAATTAGTGCCCCAATGGTTTCAAAAATAAGCCGGTGAGAGCGGCTGTAAAAGTCTTCAGCTACCGCTTTTTCAGCCACTCTATCCCAAGTTTCATTATCAAGTAATAAACCGCCTAATACAGATTGTTCAGCTTCAAGAGAATGTGGAGGAGTTTTTAGTTCATCAATTTTATTATCATTGATAAACTGCTTTTCTTTGGCAAATTTACCGAATTTTTTATCTGCCATTTACTTAGCCTTCGAGAGAAAATTTTTAGGAAGGCTAATTTAGCAGAAATAGAGATAAAAATAGAGAGAAAACAAAATAAAATTTATACCTATTTTAGCTTTATCTGAGAAAACTATAATAAAAAATATTCTTTCACGTAAGATTTTTAAATTCGCACTTCAATATTAATTTATATACTGTAAAAGCAGTAAAAAATGATTAGTTATTTTAACTTTGTATAAAAACTCACCAATTAGTTATTTTAAAACATAATATTGAGGCTTTTTTCTATTTAACCTTTACATGTGTTTTAACTTGGTTATATTGGTAGGTGTTTAGATAAATGTCTTTGTTTTATATCACTTAATTCTATGTGGTTATATACATAGTTTAACTTGATACTATTCGGATAACTTATCTAAACGCTGTAATAATATAGTAATCAAAATATATTATTTTTATAAAATTAAGCTAATCAAATGTTAGAAACTAATCATCATTAGCTCTATTTAGAATGTAAGTAAGAAAAACGAATAAAAGTATAAAAAAACGCAACATTATTTTACATTTACTAAAAAATGTCGCATATTATCTGCAGCCCCCGTAGAAATTGATGGAACCATTACTATGAAAAATTTAAACACAATGAACAAAATGACTAGGGGCTGTTGATCTTTCACATTGGCAGCCAAATAACTGAACATGCCAATGCAAGCATGCTTTCAAAGTTAATCTTTAATTTATCGTATCTTGTCGCAATAGCTCTAAAATGCTTTAAGCGAGCAAAGGCATTCTCAACTAAATGCCTATATTTATATAAGCACCAGTCTATATCTGCATTTCCAATCTTTGAGTTTTGCTTTCTTGGGATAATTGGAGTCGAATTGCACTCTCGTACTTTATCTCTAATCGCCTCACTATCGTAGCCTTTGTCTGCAACAATAAACTGACTTTGAGGTAATAACTCAATCAGTTCATTGGCTACTTTACTGTCATGAATATCACCACCTGTAATAATGAATTCAATCGGTAAACCATAGCTATCAACGGCTAAGTGGATTTTACTTGTATTGCCACCACGACTTAGCGCAATAGCCTGTTCCTGCTTGGATGCAGCGCCAGTGCTATGTTGATGCGCTTTAACATAACTTCCATCAATGAACTCCCACTCTACATCACTATCAGCTGATAATGTTTTAAATAACCTCATCAGTATACCTTTTTTAGACCAAAGCAGAAAACGACGATAAATAGTATTCCACAGTCCAAAATATTCAGGTAAATCTCGCCAAGGGCAACCAACACGTAAGCGGTATAAAATTCCTTCCATCGTTTTTCTGTGTTCAAGCTTGTTATAAACTCTATCTTCAAGCAATATGGCTTTTAGCTTCGACCACAACTCATCAGTGAGCATTAATCGGGGCATGGTAATCTCGTAAGGTTTGTTTTTGGCGAAGTGAATTATACGAGATTACCGTTTACGTACAAAATTCAAACAAAGATCAACAGCCCCTAACAAAGCCCAAAAAGGTTTTACTCTAATTGAATTAATGATCGTTGTGGCGATTATCGGTATTTTAGCTGCAGTCGCGTTGCCTGCTTATCAAACTTATACAGCTAAAGCTGCTTATGTTGAGGTTTCAAGTGCTGCTGGTGGTTTAGAATCGGCAGTAGAAATATGTGGACAAACTGCATCTTCATTAGCAAAGTGTAATACTACAGATGATAATCACATTAAATCATTAGCACTTGGTGCTGCAGGTGGAGCTAGCGTAAACACTGTAACAGTTACTGGTTCTGGTGTTATTGAGGTAACTCCTTTAGCAGTTAATGGTATAGCTACAACAGAGACTTATAAGGTAACACCTGCAATTAGCAATGGCCAAGTAACTTGGACGCAGTCTGGCGGTTGTAAAGCGAAAGGATATTGTAAATAATCCTATTGTTTTTTATTAATTTAAAAGCTCCTTCGGGAGCTTTTTTATTGCTTTAAGATAAAACGACAAATTAAAAAATAAAATTAGTGCTTTCATGTCATAGCCCTGATTGATTCATTAAAATCTTCTTTTTATAAGTACACTAAAAATAATATCAACAAAAGCTTAAGCCGCTATATAAATTGGTCAGCCCTTTATTATTAATATCATCATATCTTATATTCAGATTAGAAAACTTTTGTTCTTTTAACCAAAATTACGTTAAACTAAAATTTAACGAGTTCATTGTTTTTATTCAAAAGGTTATGTTAAAAAGCTATGAAAGGACATCATCAACAATCAAGTGTTTTATCCGCTTTATCTAAAGAACAGTTAATTCCCATTACAAGCATTGATGATATTTGTGCTAACTACATTGGTAACAGTAAGCCTTTTATTCGATTTTTAATCGAAGATCAACACATTAACGGCAAAGCCATTGCCAAAACTCTTTCCTATGAATTCGGCTACCCTTACATCCAGCTAACAAATTTTGATACCAATCTAGTTCCCGAAGGCGTACGTAACGAAAAATTAATAACAAAACATAATGCTTTACCACTGTTTTTGCGTGGAAAAGTATTATTTGTTGCTATGTCAGATCCAACTAATATTGATGCCTTAGAAGAAATTCAATTCAATACAGGGTTTAGTACCGAATTAGTATTAACTGATGAACAGGGATTACAAAGCTGTATTGAGAAAGTACTGGAAGATGAAAGTGATGCGCTTGATATTTCTGACATTGATTCTGCTGAGCTTTCTGGTTTAGAAGTACAAGAAGAAAAACAAGAAGATGATGATAAAGGTGATAAAGACGATGCTCCTATTGTAGTTTTTATCAATAAAATTTTACTTGATGCAATCAAAAAAGGTGCTTCAGATTTACATTTTGAACCCTATGAAAAAGCATTTCGTATTCGCTTTAGAATCGATGGAATATTATCTGAAATTGCTCGACCTCCAGTCAGTTTATCTTCTCGTATGGCTGCCCGCTTAAAAGTAATGTCAAAACTTGATATAGCCGAGCGTCGAGTTCCACAAGACGGCCGAATAAAGCTTGCGCTATCAAAGAAAAAATCTATCGATTTTCGTGTGAGTACCCTGCCTACTATGTGGGGCGAAAAGATAGTAATGCGTATTCTTGATTCTTCTAGCGCGATGTTAGGTATTGATATGCTTGGCTATGAGCCTGAACAGAAAGAAATATATATGTCAGCATTAGATCAACCACAAGGGATGATTCTCGTAACAGGACCAACGGGCTCTGGTAAAACTGTTTCTTTATATACTGGCTTGAATATTTTAAATACACCAGAACGTAATATTTCTACCGCAGAAGATCCCGTAGAGATTAACCTAGAAGGTATTAACCAAGTTCAAATTAATAATAGAGCTGGCTTAACATTTCCTAGTGCACTGCGCTCTTTCTTACGACAAGATCCAGATATTGTTATGGTAGGTGAAATTCGAGATTTAGAAACCGCTGAAATATCGATTAAAGCAGCGCAAACTGGCCATTTAGTATTATCAACTTTGCATACTAACTCAGCAGCGGAAACACTTACACGCTTACTCAATATGGGTGTTCCCTCGTATAACGTTGCAAGCTCTGTAACCATAATAATTGCGCAGCGTTTAGCAAGACGTTTATGTCCAAAGTGTAAGACAGAAGAAGTCTTAACTGAAGAACAATTGGCTGAACAAGGCTTTCCTAGCGACAAACTAAGTGAAATAAAGTTATTTAAAGCCGTTGGTTGTGAGCAATGTACCGGCGGCTATAAGGGCCGTGTCGGTATTTATGAAGTCATCAAGATTAGTCCAGAAATATCATCTATTATTATGGAAGGTGGTAACTCACTTGATATTGCAGCACAATGTCAAAAAGAAGGTTATAACAATTTACGTCAATCAGGGTTAATAAAAGCGATGAACGGTATGACAAGTCTTAAAGAAGTTAACCGCGTAACTAGTGCATAATAAATAAGTTAGGATTTCTATGGCAACAGGAATAGCAAAGAAAAACACACCGAAAGTGAAACCTTTAGATGTTTTTACTTGGCAAGGAGTTAACCGAAAAGGTAAAAAAGTCAATGGTGAGCTATCCGCTAACAGTGTTATAGAATTAAAAGCTCAGCTCCGTAAACAAGGTATTACCCCGAGCAAAGTAAAGAAAAAAGCTAAACCACTTTTTGGTATGGGTGGCGACAAAGCCATTACGCCAAGTGATATAGCCATAATATCACGGCAAATAGCTACAATGTTAGGAGCAGGTGTTCCTTTAGTGCAAACTATAGAAATGATCGGTAAAGGACATAGCAATGGGAATATGCAAAAGTTATTAGGTGAAATAGGACATAAGCTTTCTTCAGGCATACCTTTATCAGACTGTTTACGAGATCATCCTCGATATTTTGATGATCTTTATTGTGATTTAGTAGCTTCCGGTGAGCAATCAGGATCGTTAGAAACAATTTATGATCGAATTGCTACTTATAAAGAAAAAGCTGAAGCATTAAAAGCAAAAATTAAAAAGGCTATGACCTACCCTATTGCTGTATTAGTTATTGCTGGTATTGTTACTTCTATCCTATTAATTTTTGTAGTGCCTGTTTTCGAAGAAATATTTGCTGGTTTTGGTGCTGAGTTACCAGCCTTCACACTTTTTGTTGTTGGTATATCTAATTTTATGGTCGCTTACTGGCATCTAGGTTTAGGTGCTATTTTTGCCTTTATTTTCCTCTTTAAACGAGCTCATAGAAGCAGCCAAAAATTACGAGATCAAGTTGATAAAAAAATATTAAAATTACCCGTTATTGGTGATCTACTAGAAAAAGCTGCTGTTGCCCGTTATGCCCGTACTTTATCAACAACATTTGCCGCAGGTGTGCCATTAATTGATGCGCTAGAATCCGCTGCAGGCGCAGCAGGCAATGCTGTGTTTAGAGATGCTATTTTAGATGTACGAGCAGAAGTCACTTCAGGTATGCAAATGAATTTAGCAATGCGTAATTGTAGTATTTTTCCAGACATGGTTATTCAAATGGTAGCTATTGGTGAAGAATCTGGCTCTGTCGATGATATGCTTTCTAAAGTGGCAAATGTTTATGAAGCCGAAGTAGATAATGCTGTTGATAATTTAACTGCATTATTAGAACCTTTAATTATGGCGGTATTAGGTGTAGTTATTGGCGGTTTAATTATTGCGATGTATTTACCTATTTTCCAAATTGGCATGATTGTTTAATCATTATTCCAGTTAGCTTTATTTATTATTCCCTAATAAAAATCTCTTGAGTCATCACTGATTTAAGGGGTTTTCATTATATTTTTGAGTATGTTATGTTTGAGCAAACCCTAATCTTTTTTCAGCAATATCCAATTTCCTTTTATCTTACTGTTATTGTATTCTCGCTGTGTATCGGTAGTTTTTTAAATGTAGTAATTTATCGCTTACCAAAGATGATGCATAATAATTGGTATCTAGAGTGTAGAGAGTTTCTAAGTGATGAAATTAAAAATGTTCCAGCTAAAGAAATAACAGAGTTAACTTTATCTAAGCCTGATTCTACTTGCCCTAAGTGCCAACACAAAATTCGCTTCTATGAAAATATTCCTGTTCTCAGTTGGCTATTTCTTAAAGGTAAGTGCGCCCAATGCAAAAATAAAATATCTATCCGTTATCCACTCGTTGAAGCAGTCACTGCATTATTAAGTTTCATCATTGCTATTAAGTTTGGTATTTCTATTGAAACCCTATTATTACTCATACTTACATGGGGCTTAGTTTGCTTAACACTGATTGATATTGATCATATGTTGTTACCTGATCAAATTGTAATGCCACTCTTATGGCTAGGTTTATTAGTAAATCTTAATGGTCTTTTTGTCCCAATCAGTGACGCTGTAATTGGTGCTGCTGTAGGTTATATGAGCCTTTTTTGCGTGTTTTGGTTATTCAAACTATTAACGGGAAAAGAAGGTATGGGATTTGGTGATTTCAAGCTTTTTGCTTTATTTGGTGCATGGCTTGGTTGGCAATTACTTCCTATATTAATATTGATGGCATCGGTTGTTGGTGCAATTGTTGGTATTTCATTGATACTACTAAAAAATCATACACGAGAGCAGGCTATACCATTTGGCCCTTATCTAGCTATAGCTGGCTGGATTACGCTTCTGTGGGGAGAGGGAATCTGGTCATGGTATATTATTCAAATTAGTTAAGGTTTATATGTCTCATTATATTATTGGTTTAACGGGTGGTATTGGTAGCGGAAAAACAACCATTGCAAATATGTTTGCAGCACATAACATAGCGGTTATTGATGCAGATATTGTTGCTCGTGATGTTGTCGCTGTTGGCAGTCCTGCGCTTGCCCAAATAAGCCAGCACTTTGGTGAGCATTTTATTCAAGCTGATGGCCAACTTGATAGAGCATTACTTCGTAAACAAATTTTTAGTCATGATGACGATAAGCAATGGTTAAATAATCTACTTCATCCTATTATAAGACAACAAATAGTCAAGCAATTAGAAGATGCACAGAGTCCTTATTGTTTATTAGTTGCACCGTTATTAATTGAAAATAACTTAACGAAATTAGTCAACCGAGTACTAGTTATTGATGTCTCTGTGCAAACTCAAATAGATAGAACCACTACCCGTGATAATAATAGTATAGAGCAAGTACAGGCCATTATTACTAGTCAAGCAAGCAGAGAAGTTAAGCAAGAGCATGCTGATGACTTATTAAATAATGACAGTAATTCATTAGAGCCAGTAAGAGACATGGTTGATAAGTTACATCAACAATATTTAGCTAAAGCTGCCAAAGCCTAATTATATTACTAAGTATTAATATCCTACTTTGTTCACATAAAAGCTCTAATAACATTAAATGACTACAAATAATTTATAAATAATTCGCCATTTTAATTATCTATAGTTACTATAAGTCTATATTTATAATCTACATATTTAATTTGCCAAAGTTGTAGCATGACAGCGATATTATATGAACATCCGCTTAATGAGCGTATTCGTAACTATTTAAAACTTGAACAATTGTTTGTTCAAGCACACAGTTGTGCAGATTCTGATATTCAAATAAACCATCAGGTGTTTTTTAATTCCCTATTTACCATTATTGACACTTTAGAACGTAGTGATATTAAAGGTGAATTAATTAAAGATTTAGAGAAACTGCAGCAAAACCTAGTTGTATGGTCACAAGCTCCTGATATTGATAATAGCGCCCTAGAAAATAATCTACGTGAAACGGTAGCCTTAACTTGTCAATTAAAATCCAATAACCAAACTTGGTACCAACTCAAGGAAGATAAGCTACTTGCGAGCTTAAAGCAGCGTTTTGCTATACAAGGAGGAAACTCAAGTTTTGATCTTCCTCAATTACAATTTTGGCTCCATCAACCTGCAATACAGGTTACCGCTCAAATAAAGCATTGGTTATCTTTATTAACCCACATTAAACACTCGCTGACTTTAATACTCAAGTTTATACGTCAAAGAGCTGAGTTTAAATCAATAGAAACAGATAGCGGCTTTTACCAAGATAGTGGCGAGGGCCTTCTTTTGCTACGTATTAAAATAGATCGTTCTGCTCAATATTATCCAACCATAAGTGGTAATAAATTTCGCTACTCTATTCGCTTTATGCTGCCTTGTGAAAAAAGTGGACGACGTTATTCAAACCAAGCCACTAAATTTGAGCTAGCTAGGTGCTAACTAGTTTCTCTCAATTACTATTAGCGCTATACTAGCCGCTATTAATTTTTATGAATTTTAAAAACGATATGACCTTAGAAGTTTCCTGCCCTCAGTGTGAAAAACAAGTAGTTTGGTGTAAAGAAAGTGAATTTAGACCGTTCTGCTCTAAACGCTGTCAATTAATAGATTTAGGCGAGTGGGCTGACGAAAGCCATAAAATATCTCAACCAATACCAAGTGAAACCTCATTAACTGAAGAAATGCTTGACGCATTAGAAGATGAGTTTTTATTGAATAATAAATTTTTTGTTGAGCCTGAATAACTTCTGTTAAGTTCAGGTTTAATGATTAAAATTAGTCATTAAATAGCTTTTCAATAATTGCTTTATTGGCTTTAGGAAAATTAAGGTTCTGAAATTCTTTCAATGTAAACCAGCCTTCTTGTTGCCCTTCTTGAGCACTAGGTTCGCCATTGTAATTATCAACAATAAACACCTCTAAGCAGACTTTTTTATCGCCATAATCATGTTCAATTATAGTTAATGGTTGGCAGCTTAAGACTTCAATACCAACCTCTTCTTTAAGCTCCCTAGCAAGCGTTTGAGCAATCGTTTCATCCTCTTCTACCTTCCCCCCAGGAAATTCCCATTTACCACCTTGATGGACGTTATCAAGACGCTTAGTAAGAAAATATTGTGTTTGCTGAGAAGCATCGGTAGAGGTGATAACACCAACCGCAACGTGAACAGATTCGGACATAGTATTAATAGGAGTTCATTTTCAATTAGGAAGGATAAATAATAAAAAATTAGCCCAAAACTTAACGTATAAGTGTTGGGCTAATTACTATTCATTACAGGGGGTAAATGTACTATTAAGATAATTTACCATGACATTGCTTGTATTTTTTACCTGAACCACAAGGACAAGGCTCATTACGGCCTACACGTGGCATTTTAGGCTTATCATCAAGTGCATCAGTACTTTGATGTTGAAACTCTTTTGGTGTTTCTGACTTTCTGTGTTGCTCTTCTACCGCTTCAACATCCGATTCAGCTTGAATTTGAACTTTAGATAAAATCCCCACAACATCATATTTTAAGTGATCTAACATTTCTGCAAATAACTCAAACGATTCACGTTTATATTCTTGTTTAGGATTTTTCTGAGCATGAGCACGTAAGCCAATACCTTGGCGTAAATGATCCATTGCAGCTAAATGCTCTTTCCAGTGAGAATCTAAGCTTTGCAACATAACCGCTTTCTCAAACTGGCGTAATACATCAGCACCAACAATTTCTTCTTTATCTTTATAAACTTGTTCAAATTCAGCAATGATTTTTTCACGTAAGCTTTCTTCATGAAGATCTTTATCTTCTTCAAGCCATTGAGCTACAGGTAAGTGAGTATTAAATTCACCTTTAAGTTGTTCTTCAAGTGCTGGGATATCCCACATTTCAATTAATGATTGTGGTGGAATATGTTGATCAATAATACTGGTAATAACATCTGAGCGAATAGCATTTACTATTTCACCAATTTCAGATTCATCCAGTAATTCATTACGCTGTTCGTAAATAACACCACGTTGATCATTCGCTACATCATCATATTCTAATAACTGTTTACGCATGTCAAAGTTACGACCTTCAACTTTACGTTGAGCATTCTCAATACTACGAGTTACCCAAGGATGTTCAATGGCTTCACCTTTTTCCATCCCCAATTTGCGCATCATATTTGAAATACGTTCCGAAGCGAAAATACGCATCAACGGATCTTCCATTGATAAATAAAAACGCGTTTCACCAGCATCACCTTGACGGCCTGAACGACCACGAAGCTGGTTATCAATACGACGGGATTCATGACGTTCAGTAGCAACTATTTTTAAACCACCTAGTTCAAGAACACGTTCATGATCGATTTTCCATTGCGCTTTAAACTTCTCTACCTGCTCTTCAGTTGGCTCTTTATTTCCTTTAGCTAATGAGGCAATACCTGCATCTAAATTACCACCAAGTACAATATCAGTACCACGACCAGCCATATTAGTTGCGATAGTGACAGCGCCCTCTTTACCAGCATCAGCAACAATTTCAGCTTCTTGCTCATGGAACTTAGCATTAAGTACTTTATGCTTGATCTTAGATTTTTTCAAAAATCCTGATAAAAGCTCAGATGTCTCAATGGTAATAGTACCTACTAGTACTGGCTGACCACGTTCAACACAATCTTTAATATCAGCTAATATAGCTTCAAATTTTTCTTCTTCAGTTAAATAAATTAAATCAGATAGATCTTTACGAATCATAGGTTGGTTAGTCGGGATAATCACCGTTTCTAATCCATATATATGTTGAAACTCAAATGCTTCGGTATCTGCTGTACCTGTCATACCAGACAGTTTCTCATAGATTCTAAAGAAGTTTTGGAAGGTTATTGAAGCTAGTGTTTGGTTTTCATTTTGAATTTTAACACCTTCTTTTGCTTCAATTGCTTGATGTAAACCTTCAGACCAACGACGACCTTCCATCGTACGACCAGTATGTTCATCAACAATAACAATTTCACCATCTTTTACGATGTAATCTATATCTTTAGTAAATAATTTATGAGCACGTAATGCTGCCATAACATGATGTAACAAGGTGATATTACTTGCAGAGAATAAAGTATCTCCTTCTTGTAATAAGCCCTTTTCACGCATGATATTTTCAATAAGAACTTGGCCACGTTCAGTTAAGTAAACTTGCTTAGCTTTCTCATCAAGGGTGTAGTCACCTTCTACAAAGCCTTCTGACTGCCCCGTCTCTTCGTCTTTATCTTCTTCACTTTGTACTTCAAGTGATGGCACAATGACATCAATTGCTTTATATAATTCTGAGCTATCTTCTGCTTGTCCTGAAATAATCAAAGGAGTACGTGCTTCATCAATTAAAATTGAGTCAACTTCATCAACAATAGCAAAGTTTAATTTTTTCTGAGCGCGTTCTTCTGGGGCAAACACCATGTTGTCACGTAAATAATCAAAACCAAATTCGTTATTGGTGCCGTACGTTACATCTGCTTGATAAGCTGCTTGTTTGTCTTCTGGTGACATGCCTGCGATATTACAACCAACAGTCATTCCTAGAAAAGTGAATAATGGTCGACTCCAATCTGCATCACGCGTCGCTAAATAGTCATTCACGGTAATAACATGAACGCCATTACCCGTTAAGGCATTTAAATAGGTAGGCAATGTTGCCGTAAGGGTTTTACCTTCACCTGTACGCATCTCGGCAATTTTGCCCTGATTTAGTACCATGCCGCCAATCATTTGCACATCAAAATGACGCATTTTAAAAACACGCTTACTCGCTTCTCTAACGACAGCAAATGCTTCTGGTAATATTTGTTCTAATGTTTCATCATTGGCTAAACGTTCTTTAAACTCAATTGTTTTTGCTTTTAATTCATCATCACTTAGTGCTTCTAAAATCGGCTCTAATGCATTTATTTTTTTTACTTCTTTGCCCATTTTCTTTAGTAATCTATCGTTACGACTACCAAACATTTTTGTTAACAACTTTACAAACATCTTATTTAACCATTTTGTGATATTTAGTAGGCAAATTATTTTGCATACTATGTGAATTTTATTATAAATTTTTGACTATTATTTATATGCTGAGATTACAATTTTATTATATTTGAATAACGTGTTTAATATTTATTTCTTCGCTTTACGATAAACAAACTTAATTGGATCAATTTGCTTACCATTTCGTAAAATTTCATAATGCACATGAGGACCTGTTGATCTTCCTGTGCTTCCCATGCGGGCTATTACTTGACCTTTACTGACTACATCACCAACACTAACCAATATTTTTTTATTATGTCCGTAACGTGTTTTTAAACCATCACCATGATTTAGTTCTATCAACAAACCATAACCATAACGGTCATCAGCCCAGCTGACAACACCGGACGCTGTAGCGATAATATCGCCATCTTCTTTTCCAGCAAAATCAATACCTTTATGCATTGATGGTTTACCGCTAAAGGGATCTTTACGTATGCCAAAATAAGAAGACAACCAACCTTTGGTGATAGGTCGACCAGATAAATAGCGTGTATTTTCTATATGGTGCCCCAATGTCAAAGATTCAAGCATATTGAACTGATTTTCTTTATGATCTAATGAATTATCTAATTCTGTTATATCAATAAGCAACTGAGCTACAGATTTTCTACTAATTTCACTGTTCGATGAGGAAGGGCCACCACGCGGTGGTAGCTTTTGAAAATCAAACTCTTGTTGAGGAATATTAGCGTTATCAGCTAAACGACCACCTAATGCATTTAAACGTAATACCTGGCTTTGTAACTCAGCCAGTTTCATCGTGAGTACGGTTAATTGTTGTTCTTTCAACTCGTTACTATCTGTTAGTGTACTATTTAGTTCAGAAGCCTTTGAGGTTATTTGCTCAGCTGAATTAGCAGAGTCTTTATTTGCCATGTAGTTGACATTGTTTACAGGTTGTTCATTGGTTGAGAGTGCTAAATAAACAACAGTGCCTGAAAGCAATGCAAAAGCTAGCACAGCAGAAAGCCAATACAGCTTTTTTAAGCGCATTGAGAATCTTACATTCTTTCCACGGTATAGTAGTGTTAAACTCATACTTATTTTCTTTATGCTTTAAAATTTACAGTAGCTCAAAATTTAGGTTAAACATTATGGCGCGAAGACCAAAAGCTCCCAAAAATATGTCAACGCTATTTAATTCGACGACAGGCACTTTGGCACAAATTAAAGAAAAAACCAACTCTTTGAACTTATTGTCCAACATTGTACGACAAATATGCCCTGACCTACCAGAAGATGCGTTCAATATTGCCAATTTTGTTCAAACTACGTTAATCATTGAAGTAAAGTCTCCCGTTTGGGGACAACGATTACAATTTGAACGAAATAATATTTGTAGACAACTTAACGATGAAACACAGGGAAGATTTACTAAAATTGATATTAAGGTGAACCCTCAAGGGCACAGACAAACGCCTAACCAACAAACATACCAAACGATTAAATCAGCTAGCACTAATATTTCTGTACAAAACATTTCAATAACTACTGCTTCTCATTTATTAGACATTGCTGAAAAAGCGCCAAAAGGATTAAAAGAAAAGCTACAAAAGCTAGCAGCTAAGCGAAGTGAATAATTAAGTGCTAAATACAAAAAAACCGAGTTAGTACTCGGTTTTTTTTACTCAAAGAATAATATCTACACTAAAATGCAGAAGCATTGATTTCTTGATATTTTATCGGGGCAACAGCTTTATCACCTTCATAGGTAACCCATTCCCAAGAATCTTTTTGTTTAAAAACTTCTCTTAATAATAAGTTATTTAAACCGTGGCCTGATTTAAACGCATTCAATTCACCTAAAATACTTGCACTTCCCATATATAAGTCACCAATGGCATCAAGTATTTTATGCTTTACAAATTCATCATCGTAGCGTAGTTCACTTTTGTTAAGCATACGATATTCATCCAGCACTATCGCATTTTCTAAACTACCACCTAACGCTAAGTTGTGAGAACGAAGGAAATCAATATCCTTCATAAAGCCAAAAGTACGAGCTCGACTAATCTCTTTAATAAATGAGCGGCTGGAAAAGTCCATACTCATCGTTTGACAAGTATTTGCAACAACAGGGTGCTCAAATTCGATAGCAAAGTTGACTCTAAAACCTTCATAAGGAAGTAGCTCTGCCCACTTATCACCCTCTTCAACACGAATGGCTTTTTTAATACGGATAAAACGCTTTGCTGCATTTTGCGTTTCAATACCAACAGATTGAATTAAATAGACAAAAGGTAAAGCGCTACCATCCATAATTGGAATTTCAGGAGCATCAATATCAACAATTAAATTATCAATACCTAAACCTGCTACTGCAGACAATAAATGTTCAACTGTTGATATTTTTACTGACTGCTCATTAACTAAACAGGTACACAAGGTTGTTTCACCCACAGCTTCAGGTGTTGCTTTAATATCAACCACGGGATCAAGATCGACACGTCGAAAGACCACACCGGTGTTTGCAGGAGCAGGACGGAGAGTAACCTGTACCTTTTCACCTTTATGTAATCCAACACCTACGGTTGAAACGCTTGATTTTAGTGTACGTTGCTTAATCATATCAGCCTCGTTTTTACTTAAATAAATTACTTTTTGTTTATGTACATCACACTTAAAAGTTATATCAACTATTAAGATAATGCTGCAAACAAACAGCCTGATTCACTAGCTGCAAATTTTCAGTGGCGTAATATAACAAAAATAGCTAATAAAATCAAAATGACGAATGATTACCGCATTGTTACTTTATGCCTAACGACGTTTTATTGACTAGAAAAAACAGTCACATCGTTTAAATTATCTACAGCTTAATCAGCTTGCTTACGTAAAAATGCAGGGATATCTAAATAATTATCTAAATCTGCATGAGCAACCTTTTGAACATTACTATCTGTCATTGCAATAGGCTCTTCTGCCATATTTGCTTGTGGCGTAGGTGTATAATCGCCACCAACAACTCTTTGTTCAACAACTGGAGTCGGATTTACAAGCGTAATATCTGGTTTGGCTTCTGCACCAATACCTGTAGCAACAACAGTAACTCTTAGCTCTTCTGTCATTTCAGGATCAATTACAGCACCAACAACTACCGTTGCGTTTTCACTAGCAAAAGCTTTAACTGCATTACCCACTGTTTCAAACTCATCAATGCTAATGTCCATGCCAGCTGTAATATTAACTAAAATACCACGTGCTCCAGCTAAATCTACATCTTCAAGTAATGGGCTAGAAATCGCTGACTCAGCAGCTTCTTCTGCGCGGTCAGGTCCTGATGCAATACCAGATCCCATCATAGCAGTACCCATTTCAGACATAACAGTACGAACATCGGCAAAATCGACGTTAATTAAACCTGGACGAGTAATTAGTTCTGCAATACCTTGCACAGCACCAAGTAAAACATTATTGGCTGCTTTAAATGCATCTAATAAACTTGTTCCTGGCCCAAGTACTTTTAATAACTTTTCATTAGGAATAGTGATTAGTGAGTCAACGCTTTTAGCTAACGCTTCAATACCTTGGTCGGCATAACTCATACGTTTTTTGCCTTCAAAAGGGAATGGTTTAGTAACAACAGCTACTGTTAATATTCCCATTTCTTTAGCTACTTCAGCTACCACAGGCGCAGCACCAGTACCTGTACCACCGCCCATACCTGCGGCAATAAAGATCATATCTGCACCTTTAAGCGTTTGCATAACGGTTTCACGATCTTCTTCTGCAGCTTGACGACCAACATTAGGGTTGGCACCAGCACCTAAGCCTTTAGTTACGTCAGAACCTAGTTGTAAAGTTACATTCGCAGATGAATTACGTAGTGCCTGTGAATCTGTATTTGCAGTAATAAATTCTACACCTTCAATGGTTTGACTTACCATGTGCTCAACAGCATTACCGCCGCCGCCGCCAATACCAATGACCTTTATGACTGCTTCTTCGTTATGGTCTTCCATTAGTTCAAACATTTTCTCTCTCCGTTTTTTATTAAATTTGTCAAAATAAATTCTGACCCATTAAAAAATTTTTAATCTATTCTTTGGCTAAGTTAAAACTCGCCTTTAAACCAAGCATGTAATCTCGACCATAAGCCTGTTACTCCTGCTGATTTCTTATCTTCTTTAGCGCCTGATTTACTAGCTTGCATACCGTAATGCAACAGACCAACAACCGTGGCATAGCTAGGATCATCTATGTACTCTTTCAAACCTTGTACTGCAATTGGGGAAGCTATACGTACTGGCATTTGAAATATTTCTTCTGCGAACTCAACTACGCCTTCCATCTTCGCAGTACCGCCTGTAAGCACATAACCCGCTGCAATTTGATCTTCTAAGCCTGCTTCGCGAACCTCTTCTTGAATTAATTCAAACAATTCTTGATATCTTGGTTCTACTACTTCCGATAGTGTATGGCGTGACATGCTACGTGCTGGACGACCACCAACACTAGGAACATCAATATTTTCTTCCATACTCACAAGGTGTTTTAAAGCACATGCATATTGCACTTTGATATCTTCCGCGTGACTTAATGGTGTACGAAATATTTTAGCGATATCACTCGTTACTTGATTTCCAGCTACCGGAATAACAGCTGTATGACGAAGGGCGCCACCTATGAAAATTGAAATATCCATAGTACCTGCGCCCATATCAACCACGCAAATACCAAGTTCTTTCTCATCATCAGTTAAAACAGAATAACTAGAAGCAAGTGCAGAAAAAATAAGTTGATCTGCAGTGAGGCTACAACGCTCAACACATTTTACTAAATTTTTTGCCATATCATTAGCACAGGTAACAATATGAACTTTAGCTTCCATTCGTACGCCAGACATACCTATTGGGCTTTTAATGCCATCTTGGCAGTCAATGCTAAATTCTTGTGGTAATACATGTAACATACGACGCTCTGCTGAAATAGGAACGCTACGTGCGGTATGAATAACATTGTCTACATCTTCTTGTGTTACTTCTTTGTCATTAACAGGTACCATGCCATTTTCATTTTGACAGCTAATATGCTTACCTGAAATACCAAGATAAATAGAGCTAACTTGACAGTCAGCCATTAATTCAGCTTCGTTTATTGCACGTTGAACTGATTGAACAACTAAGTTCAGATCATTTACACCACCTTTATCCATACCACGTGCAGGCTGATTACCCACACCAACAATACTTAATTGGTTATCAGGAGTAATCTCGCCAACTGCGACGGAGATTTTTGATGTTCCGATATCTAATCCTACGACTAAATTTCTTTCTGTAATTTTAGACATTAAAACTGAACTCTTCTGTTAATAGCATAAACACCTGATCTATTTGTACATTGTGCTTTGGTTGCATATTTAAAGGTAATTTGGCTAATGATTTCCAGCCAACTGCCAAACCTGTATCATACCGTAAATCGATATAATCCACCGCTTGTTTTAACTGTTTTTTACGATTATTTTTCTGTTTATCTTGTTGCTCTAAATGCGTTTTAATTAATGGGTAAATATCCATAAACCTTTGCACTCGTTTTACTCGTTCTTCACGGCCTAAATTTAGCATCACACCATCATTTAAAGTGAGCTGCCATGAATAACGTTCACTCAAAACCAGTTCGTCTATTGCTAGGTTTCTATACTCAAGTAAATCATTCAAATTTAAAAAATTTTCTAGCGCAAGCAGTTCACTGCCCTCTGGGCCAAAAAACTGCGGTAACGCATGTGTTAACTGTTCAATATCAGCTTGAAACGCCTTACCAAATTGATTTAGTAAAAAATCTCCATTCCATAACGCAACAGGCGTTTGATCCACAATGTAAATTTTAACTTCGTTGGGCCAATGTTTTCTTACCGCGACAGAGTAAACCCAAGGTAACGCTGAAACTTGGCTTTGAATCTCATTCACATCAACTTGAAAGAAATTACCTAGATTAATATTATTCATCGCATCCAATACATCATCACGCTTGGTATATGGCATTTCACCCGTTATAACGATTGAATTAACAGGCAAGCTTTCTTGATCAATTAATCTATTTGTTAGCCACCAAGCAATACTGATCAAACCAATAAGCACACACAAGAAAAACGCTAAGCCAAGGCCAAACGATAATGCTTGTTGATCTACTGATATTGCTTGTTTGTTTTTCATAATCTATTTGCTATTTTCCAAATAAAACCAACGCTATTTACTTAAAACTGAGTAAAACAATACGCTCAACTAATTCACTAAAGGTTAACCCCTTTACCTTCGCAGCTTTTGGCACTAATGATGTTTCTGTCATTCCAGGAACAGTATTCACTTCTAATAACTGCCAACATCCCTCATTACTTTTCATCAAATCAACACGACCCCAACCACTAGCACCAGTTGCTTTAAACGCTTGTAGTGAGAGCATTTTAACTGTATTTTCTTCTTCTTCGCTTAATCCACAAGGGCAATGATATTGCGTACTCGTTGATTGATACTTTGCCTTATAGTCATAAAATTCGTGTGGTGTTTCCATATGAATAGCAGGTAAAGCTTCATCCCCAAGAATAGCAACGGTATACTCAGGACCATCTATCCATGCTTCTAATAAAACATCACCATCAAACACAAATGCTTCAACTAATGCATTGCGTAATTTTTCTTGCGAATCAGCCATTGCCATGCCGATACTTGAGCCTTCATGCGCAGGCTTAACCATTACTTTTCCACCTAGAGCACTAAGCTGTTCACTTATATCTAACGTTAAAAAATCAGCTTTAGTGACAACAGCAAAAGGTGCTGTTGGTATGCCACAAGCCTTAAACATCTGTTTGCTTCGCACTTTATCCATAGATAAAGCCGAGCCCAAAACGTTTGAACCTGTATAAGTAATCTCTAGTGTTTCCAGTGCCCCCTGCAAACAACCATCTTCACCGCCACGACCATGCACCGCAATAAAAGCATGTTTTATATTTTGCTCAACTAATGTTGTTAATGGTTCATTTTTAGTATCAATTAGTTTTACCGTAAAGCCAGCTTGCTCTAACCCTGTAGCAATAGCTTTACCAGAATTTAACGACACATCACGTTCTGCAGAATTACCGCCATAGAGTACCGCTAGAGTTTCTTGTTTCAATTGCGATAATTGCTCTGTTTTTTGAGTCATTAAATCTTTCTCATCTTCTACGGTCATTATTTATCCACCTGCCCTACTTGTAGTAACGAATTTAAGGATAAATCACGAGCTACCATACCGATATTGCCTGCCCCTTGAGTTATAACCATGTCACCGTCTTGTAATTGCGCAGCAAGTAATGATGGCAACATTGCAATATCACTTACATAAATAGGCTCAATTTGACCTCGTTGGCGAATAGAGCGAGCCAGACTTTTGCTGTCAGCTGAAATAATTGGTGATTCTCCAGCTGAGTAAACATCTAATAAAAGTAAACAATCTACTTCTGATAACACTTCTACAAAATCTTCATATAAGTCTCGCGTTCGAGAGTAACGATGAGGCTGAAATACCATGACTAATCGCTTATCTGGCCAACCTGTTCTCATGGCAGAAATAGTGGCTTTAACTTCACTTGGGTGATGACCGTAATCGTCAACAAGTACCATGTTTCCAGCAGCGGTGGTTAAATCACCAAGTTGTTCGAAACGACGACCTATACCAGCAAACTCGGCTAGTGCTTTACATATAGCTTCTCCGTCAATTCCTTCATCTGTGGCAACAGCAACACCTGCAAGTGCATTAAGCACATTATGCTGACCCGGCAGGTTTACACTCATATCAAGCGGAGGTTGACCATCCATTTCTACGGTGAAATAGCTAACACCACCGTCTTGTTGGTAATTAGTTGCACGTATATCAGCATCTTCAGAAAACCCATAAGAGATCACCTGACGGCCAATACGTGGCAATAATTCACGAACAACAGGGTTATCGATACATACTACAGCTAAACCATAAAATGGCAGATTATGTAAAAATTCAATATAGGTGTCTTTTAGCTTTTCAAAATCACCTTGGTAGGTTTCCATATGGTCAGCATCAATATTAGTGATTACCGCAACCATAGGTTGTAAATGTAAAAATGATGCATCACTTTCATCTGCTTCTGCCACCAAATAACGACTACTACCTAAACGGGCGTTAGTGCCGGCACTATTTAACAAGCCGCCAATAACAAAAGTAGGATCCAACTGCCCCTGTGCAAAAATGCTCGCAATTAAGCTTGTAGTTGTTGTTTTTCCATGAGTACCAGCAATGGCAATGCCATGACGAAAACGCATCAACTCAGCTAGCATTTCAGCACGACGAACTATCGGGATACGCTTAGCTTGCGCTGCGATTAATTCAGGATTATTCGAGTCAATGGCTGTTGATACCACAATAACACTCGCACCATCTACATTTTCACTGCTATGGCCAATAGTGATATCTGCACCAAACTTTTGTAGGCGTTTTACTACTTGGTTTTCTCCAATATCTGAGCCAGATATTTGATAGCCTTCATTCAACAATACTTCTGCAATACCGCCCATACCGGCTCCACCAATACCAACAAAGTGTATTCGTTTTACGCGGCGCATTTCAGGTATTTTGATATTGCGTGTATTCATTGTATTTTGACTCATGTTATTACTCATATTCTTTACTTAGCTTTATTGCTACTTGCCAGCTGCTGACAAATACTGGCAACTTTATCTGTTGCATTAACGTTTGCGGCGGCAAATGCCGATTGCGCCATATTCTCTAAAATTTGTGGCTCTTTAAATAAATCAGCTAATAATTCAGCTAATCCATCACTAGATAAATCACTTTGTTTAACTAGCTTTGCTCCTTGACGAGAAACCAAGTACTGTGCATTTTTTACTTGGTGATCGTCTACCGCATGAGGCAGGGGAACAAAAATAGCAGGAGTTGCAGCCATCGCTAATTCCGACACGGTTAACGCTCCTGCTCTACAAATTACAACATCAGCCCACTTATATGCAGCTGCAACATCATCAATAAACTCTGTAACACGTACTTGTTCATCAATAAAATCTTTTGAGTTATATGCTTCGATAACTTCTTTCTGTTTGCCTTTACCTGTTTGATGATAAATAGCAAAAGGTAATGATTGTGTATTACTATCAGTTTTATCAAGCAGTTGAGCAAAGCTACCAGGTACTATTTGATTTAACACTTGTGCCCCTAAACTCCCCCCCACAACTAAAATATTATTGCTCTTTTGAGTCTCATCAGAGTTCGGCTTACCATCTTCACCAATACTTGCTCTTAAAGGGTTACCAACTACTTCTGCTGGAATATTACTTTTAAACGCATTTGGAAATGCGCAACAAACTTTATTGGCAAGGCGTGCTAATAATCGATTTGTTAACCCTGCAGAAGCATTTTGCTCATGTAAAATTAACGGCTTTCTCATTAACCAAGCAGCTAGTCCACCGGGAGCACTGGCATACCCACCCATACCTAAAACTACATCTGGCTGTACCGTATTAATCACCTTAATGGCTTGTATCAATGAATTAATTAACTTAAATGGTAGCTTTAACCAAGTGATAAGATTTTTATTACGTAAGCCACTTATATTTATAAAAGAAATATCATAACCATGTTTAGGGATAATCTCAGATTCCATACGATCAGCTGTGCCTAACCAATGAATATGCCAGCCTTCAGCTTTTAATTTATCTGCTACAGCTAACCCTGGAAATATGTGTCCGCCAGTACCGCCTGCCATCACTAGTAAAGTTTTAGTAGGTGTATCAATGCTATTAGTCATTTTTACCTCCTACATTCTTACTTTTTCTTTTTGTTGATGTGGCTTGAATACTTTGCATACGCAATTCATGATCAATACGAATTAAAATAACCACAGCGATAGTCATAATTATCATAGAGCTACCGCCATAACTGATCAGTGGCATAGTTAATCCTTTCGTTGGTACTATCCCTGCACTGGCACCTACATTTACTGCTGCTTGAAAACAAATCCAAATACCAATGGCATACGCAAAAAAACCTTCAAAGAACTTTTCTTTTGCTAACGCTCTTTTTCCTAACATTAATGCTTTAAATACTAAAATCATGCTTAACATTAAAATCAGTGCAACACCGATGAAGCCAAACTCTTCAGCTAATACAGCCATAACAAAATCAGTATGCGCTTCAGGTAAGTATTCTAATTTTTGAATGCTATTTCCTAGCCCTTGACCAAAAATCTCACCTCGGCCATATGCCATAAGTGATTGAGTTAATTGATAACCACTGCCAAACGGATCTTGCCATGGATCTAAAAAGCTTGTGATGCGGCGCCATCTGTAAGGTTCAAATATAGCCAACATAGATAAAAGAAAAACACCAACTGATGCTAAGCTAATAAATTGCCAAAGCTTAGCTCCAGCTAAAAAAAGCAAACCAAACGTTGTTACAAACATAACAATAATGGTGCCTAAATCTGGTTGTCTTAGTAATAAGCCAGCTAAAATACCAAACACGACTAACGGCTTAACAAAACCACGCCAATCTTCCATCACCTGATCACGACGGCGCACTAAATAAGCAGCTAAGTAACAGAAAAAGAATAATTTTGCTGGCTCTGCTGCTTGAACCGTAATTGGGCCAAGTACAATCCAGCGGGTAGAGCCGTTAACAGAACGGCCAACAAATAGCACAACAACTAAAAGCAATATGCCAAATATTAAAAGGTAACTACTGTTTTTTTGCCACCACGCCATAGGTATTTGTAATGCAACTCCGGAGATACCTAAGCTCAATACAATATAAATGGTATGACGAATGACAAAATGAAAAGGGTTATTAAATAAGCGTTCAGCCACAGGCATAGACGAACTTGCTACCATAACTAAACCGACCATATACATCACCAGTGCGATGACAATAAAACTGCGATCAAAAACAGCTTTATCTGCATTAATATTGGAGCCGCTAAATTTTTGGTATTTATTAACTATATTACCCAAGACTTCTTGAACAATTGACAATTTACTTTCAGTTTGAATAGTTGACGAAGACATTAGCTTGCCTCCGAAACTTTAGTGATCGCTGCAACAAACTGTTCACCACGATCATTAAAGTTTTTAAACATATCTAAGCTGGCGCAAGCTGGAGATAATAAAATAATATCTCCTTTACTAGCGAGTGATTTAGCTTTAGTTACTGCAGCAAGTAAGCTTGTAGCTTTATGAGATTTTGTCGTCAGTTGCGCTATTTTATCGCCATCTTTACCTAAGGTGACAACTTTCTCAACATGTGTAGATAAAGGCGTTATTAATGGTGTAAAGTCAGCACCTTTGCCGTCACCACCTGCGATTAAAATTAAGTTTTGTTTTATACCATTAGTTGAGGTTAACGTTTTAGCTAAACCATTTATGGCTGCGATAGTAGCCCCCACATTAGTGGCTTTAGAATCGTTTATCCAAGTAATACCGTCATTACTCATGACTCTTTGACAGCGGTGTGCTAATCCTGTGAAACCAGATAAATGTTTAACCATCGCTGACAACGGCCAATTAGCACTGTACCCCAAGGCTAGCGCAGCTAAGTAATTCAATGCATTGTGCATACCCGCTAATGGTAACTCTTCTAAAGAAATTAAGTTCTGTTCGCCAAAAGCTAATACCGCTTTATTCTGTTGCCATTTAACACCAAATTGGTTTTCTTCAGGTATATCACTACCAATAGACATAACTGGCTGTAATTTGTTAATTGTGCTCGTAGCTTTATCATCACGGTTAATAATAGCTAACTCACCCTGCGTATAAATACTTTGTTTTATCCGCTGATAATTTTCCATATTCTGATGACGATCAAGGTGGTCATCACTTACATTTAATACGCTCGTTGCAATTGCTTGCATGCTTCTTAATGTTTCTAATTGAAAACTAGATAATTCTAAGATTAAAATTTCAGGTATATCCGTATTTTCACCAGTGAGTTCTTTTGTGAAAATATCTAATACTGGTTGGCCAATGTTACCGCCAAGCTTTGCATTTACGCCCAAGTGATCTGCCAAATAAGCCAATAACGATACAACCGTAGATTTACCATTTGAGCCTGTTACTGCTAATATTTTAATTGGCTGAATATTTGGTTTATTAAGTCGCTCATTGTTAAGTAAACAAAATAATTCAACGTCACCCATAACATGACAATCTGTAGAAATATATTGTGATATTTCACTTATAGAACTATCAATACCAGGGCTAATTAGAATAACTTCGGCATTAGCAATTAATGCGCTATTCCACTCACCTAAATGTAAACTGGCAGTTGGAAATTCTTTATTAAATTCCTGTGTATTATATCCATCAGTAAAAGGCTGTTTACGTGAGTCATTAATAGCAAAAGACAAATTTTTAGCATTAAGATAGCGAGCACAAGACATACCTGTGATCCCAGCACCTAGTACTAAAATATTTTTATCTTTGTAATCTGCTAATAAAGTCATTTTTACCTTTTATTTCACTTTTTTCTGTTAACTAAATATTTTCATTTAAAACGAATAGCTCGCTTTTCATCAATTTGTCTATCGTAATTTCAACGTAGCTAAACCAATTAATACTAAGATAAATGAGATAATCCAAAACCGTACAATAACCCGGGGTTCAGGCCAGCCTTTTAATTCATAATGATGATGAATAGGCGCCATACGGAAAATGCGCTGCCCTCTCATTTTGTATGAGCCCACTTGTAATATTACCGACACGGTTTCCATCACAAAAACGCCGCCCATAATAAATAGCACTAGTTCTTGTCTCACCAAAACAGCAATAACGCCTAATGCAGCGCCTAAAGCTAGTGAACCCACATCACCCATAAATACTTGCGCTGGATATGTGTTAAACCATAAAAACCCTAAACCTGCTCCCACAATTGCAGTACAAACTACAACTAATTCAGAGGTCATCGCGATATGAGGTATATTTAAATAACCGGCAAAATTAACGTGACCAGTAACATAGGCGAATAGTGCAAAAGCGCCAGCAACCATGATCGTTGGAACAATTGCTAAGCCATCTAGACCGTCAGTTAAATTAACGGCATTACTTGTACCCACTATCACAAAGTAAGTCATCACAATATAAAAAATGCCTAGCTGTGGCATAACATCTTTAATAAACGGAATTAGTAAAAAAGTTTGCTCAGGGTGCGATATTTGATATAAAAAGATTGCTGTTATTAAGCCTGCCACTGTTTGCCAAAAGTACTTCCACTTAGCAATTAAGCCGTTAGAGTCTTTACGAATAACTTTTCGATAATCATCAACAAAGCCAATAACGCCAAAACTAACAACGACAAACAGTACAACCCAAACATAGATGTTACTTAAGTCGGCCCATAGCAATACACTAAAAACAATGGCAGCTAAAATTAATATGCCCCCCATTGTAGGTGTACCGGATTTTGAAAAGTGGCTTTCAGGCCCATCACTTCGTACTGTTTGTCCTATTTGCATCTTCTGTAAATATCGAATTAATTTAGGACCAAAATAAAGAGAGATAAATAACGCTGTTAACGTGCTAACAATGGCACGAAAAGTTAAGTACGAAAAAACATTAAACGCACTGTAGTATTGTGTTAAAAATTCGGCTAACCAATGTAACATTAAGCTTTGCCCTCAAACGCACGACAAGTACTATCTTCATAACGATTAGCATGCCAATTAAATATATCTTCAACGACATTTTCCATATGAGCGCTACGAGAGCCTTTAACTAAAATATTAATATGTGATTCCTGATTATTATGATTTTTTTCTAACTGTGAAAATAAGTATTCTGATAAGTGGCTGCGCTCACTAAAATGTTGGCTTGCCGCTTCATTGTCACCAACAAAAGCATCACTCGTACTTTGACTTAATACGCCAAGCGTAAGTAGAACATCTATATCTTTTTCTTTGGCAAATTCACCGATTTCTTGATGGTAACTACAGGCTTCACTACCTAGTTCTCCCATATCACCCAAAATTAATATTTTTTGCCCTGAATAAGCAGCTAATAATGAAATCGCCGCTTTAATTGACTCTACGTTTGCGTTGTAAGTATCATCAATTAATTTAATCTGGTTTGAGTTTGAGCTTTGTAAGTGATGAATATTCAATCGACCTTTAACAGAGGCCATAGAAGCTAAACCCAAACTAATGTCTTGTAAACTTGCGCCACATTCAATGGCAGCGGCCGCAGCAGCAACAGCATTACAAACATTATGCTTACCCGGTACAGTCAGCTTTATTGCACATTGTCCAAGAGATGTTTGTAAATCAAAACTAGCGCAACCATTTTCATCAAGAGAAATATTACGACTATAACAATCTGCGGTATTAGTATTACTACTATTTTCACAAGAAAAAGTACGTACTTGCTTACCTGCTAAACGCCACTGCCATTTACTCGCATATTGTGTATCTTGATTATAAAGAGCAATACCATTAGGAGTTAAACCTGAAAATATTTCACCCTTGGCACGTGCAACACCACATAGGTCACCAAAACCTTCTAAATGTGCTGCTGCAATATTATTAATCATGGCAATATCTGGTTTAACGAGTTCAGTTGTATAAGCAATTTCACCCATATGATTTGCACCCATTTCTATTACGGCAAAATCATCATTTTGTGTTAGACGTAATAAGGTTAAAGGTACACCAATATCATTATTAAAATTGCCATTAGTTGCTAAAACATTCCCTAAACGAGACAAAATTGCAGATAGCATTTCTTTTACCGTTGTTTTACCGCTGCTTCCTGTAATGCCAACAGTTTTAGGTGCCACCTGCTGCTTAACATATGCAGCAATTTTACCCAGCGCTATACGCGTATCTTCAACAACAACTTGCGCTACAGTTTCCTTATCTAAGGTATCAATATAATGATCTACAATAACTACCTGACAACCTTTATCAACAACTTGTTGGGCAAAGCGATGACCATCAAAGTTAGGACCTTTCAGCGCTAAAAAAGCATCTTTCTCTGTTAACGTACGTGAATCAGTTATTAGGTTTTCAATTGTTATTAAATTAAGTGATTCATGGCAAAATAATTTACCATTACTAGCTTTTGCTAAGGTGACTAAGTCTAGAGTAATCATGAATTTCCACCCGATAATTTAGACGAGGTATTAGCATCTAGTTGCTTAAAAAAGTTCATGACTATTTGTCGTTCGTTATAATTAATTTTCTCTTTACCTAAAATTATATAGTCTTCATGGCCTTTACCTGCGAGTAGTACCACATCATGACTATTAGCTTTGCTCAGTGTTGTAAGTACAGCTTCTTGTCTATCTTCAATAATTTCGTATTGAGCCTGCAACGTTAGCCCTTTGACAATATCGTCAATTATATTCATAGCTATTTCAGTGCGAGGGTTGTCATTGGTAATAACCAAGCTGTCTGCATATTTTTCAGCAGCTTGTGCCATGAGTGCTCGTTTACCCTTATCTCTATCGCCACCACAGCCAAAAACAACATATAAACTACCGTGACAATGTTGACGACATGCTTGTAAAGCTTTCTCTAATGCATCAGGTGTGTGGGCATAATCAACCACAGCTGTTGGTGCTATTGATGTTTGAGATGAAAAAGCTTCCATTCTGCCAGCAATCGCCTTCACTCCCATAATTTTCTGAGCGATATCCTCAAGAGAAATACCTTCAGTCATTAACACGGCAATTACAGCGAGTAAGTTATCGATGTTAAAATCACCCAATAAAGGGCTATTAATTTGAATATCACCTAAGTGGGTATTCAAGATAAAGTGAACACCTTGGTTGTGATGAGTAATATTGCTACAGCTAACAAATTTTTTGCCATTACATACAGCATCACTGCGACCATACAACCATAAATTTGTTTTATCTTCTGGCCATGTAGTTAGCCATGTTTGAACTTGTTCGTCATCGCCATTAAGTACAGCAACTTGCTTATTAGAGTGAGTAAACAATTGCCTTTTGGCTGCAGCATAATCAGCCATACTTCCGTGGTAATCTAGGTGATCTCTACTTAGATTAGTGAAAACTGCTATATCAAAAACACTTCCATTCACTCTGCTTTGCTCAAGTGCATGAGAAGAAACTTCCATCGCAACATGAGTCGTTTTTTGTTCATTAAATAGATTAAATAACTGCACTAAATCAGTAGCACTAGGAGTAGTATTTTCAATTGGTTGTAAGCTATCAACAATACCTGCACCATTGGTTCCGATAATTGCACAAGGCTTTTGACAGCTTGTGAGTATTTGTCCAAGTAATTGGCTGGTACTTGTTTTACCATTAGTGCCTGTAATGCCTATCATGGTCATTTTGTTTTGGGGCATTTGATAATAAGCACTACTTAAACTAAATAATAATTTATTTAGTTTATAAAAGTTCACAATAGCAACGCCTTGCTGATAAACAATATTGCCATGTTGAGCTTCATCTGAGCATTCAGCTAAAACTAAATTAGCACCTTTAGTTATCGCACTTTCAACATATTTTCTACCATCAACAGCATGACCAATAACAGCACAAAAAACATCACCTAATTTAAGTTGTCTCGTGTCATTAGTGAGCTCATTTAATGGCTTCGCTAAAATAAAGTCATCAGGAAGTTTTATTGCAAAATCATTCAGTAGTTGTGTAATAAACTGTGTTGATAACTTAGACATCATTAGCCCCTGTTACATCGACACTTAATTCATTAGCATCTTTAATTAACAACTGACTCTGCGCTATTTTTTCATTGGCATCTGGCATTATATTTAAAACACGAAGCGCACCTTTCATCACCCTAGAAAAAACTGGAGCTGCCACTTCGCCGCCATGATAAAGATCGCCACCGGGCTCATTAATCACCACAACAACAACCACTTTAGGGTCTGATATTGGTGCAATACCAGCAAATAATCCTACATAATCATTACCATAACCGCCTGCTACAGCTTTAAAAGAAGTACCTGTTTTACCGCCAACACGATAACCAGCAACCTTTGCTTTTTGTACGTGTTCATCAACAACAGTTTCCAACATAGTCGTCACAGCATTAGCATTTTCTTTGGAAAAAATTCTTTCGCCTTCATTTTCTTTATTAGTCTTAACAATGGATAGTTCGCGTTTAATACCGCCATTAGCCAATGTGCTATAAAAACGAGCGAGCTGCATTGGCGTAATGGCTAAACCATAACCCCATGATAATGTGGCCAATTCAAATTTTGACCAACGCTGTCTGTCATGCATCATTCCAGAGCTTTCGCCAACTAAATCAGTACCTGTGCTATCAGCAAAACCAGCATCAAAAAACTTATCCAACAAAAAGTTTTTTGGTACTGATAAAGCAAGTTTGGTAGTGCCCATATTGGACGAGTGAACTAATATTTCTTCAATAGATAATTTACCGCGATTAATGGGATCATTAACTCGCCTGCCGCCTAAGCGCATCCAACCAGGGCTAGTATCAATAATTGTATTTTCTTTGGCTGAACCAAACTCAAGCGCCGTTAATGCTGTAAGCGGTTTCATGGTTGAGCCCGGCTCATAAATATCGGTAATAGCGCGATTACGAAAACGATGAATTGCAGTATTTCGACGATTATTCGGGTTATAAGATGGACTATTAGCCATCGCTAATATTTCACCAGTATGAATATCAACAACAATAGCTGAACCTGAAGTTGCTTTAAATGCCTGCACAGCGCCTTTTAATTCTTTATAAGCAATTGCTTGAATACGCTGATCAATTGTCAGTGTTATGTCTTTAGCTTCTTGTGACGCTTCTACTGAAAGAATTTCAATTTTGCGTCCTTTTGCATCTTTTCTAAAACGCTTGCTACCACCAACACCAGTCAATAACTGATCATATACTCGTTCAACACCTTCAATGCCTTTATCATCAACATTAGTAAAGCCTACAATATGCGCACTAATTTCACCTGTTGGATAGAAGCGTTTGGACTCTTTTCGAAGGTGGATACCAGGGATTTTCAACTCGCGAATATAATTAGCCATCGCAGGAGATATTTTTCGCTCTAAATAAACAAAGCGTTTAGTAGGCTGACGTGCAACACGCTCTGTTAATTTACCTACATCTTGACCTAAAACATCAGCTAAAGCTTGCCAATGCTCCTTCATCGTTAACGCATTATTATCCTTAATAATTTTAGGATCAGCCCAAACGGTTTCCACAGGAACACTAATTGCCAGCTCATCACCATTTCGGTCAATAATAGAACCACGCTGCACGGTATTAGCTGCAACTCGCATAGAGCGCATATCACCTTGCTTTTTCAACATATCTGGTTCAATTATTTGAATATAAGCGCTACGTGCCAACAAACCAGCATAAATCAAGACAACAATAGCCAATACAACATAATAACGCCATGCGTTTGTTGTTGGTTGACTGCTGCGATTGCTTGCTTTTTTGTTCACACTTAAGCTCACTTTATTACTCATTTAACTCAGATTACTCATACTTTTATTATTTATTCACTTTTAACTCTGAATCTGATTATTACTCTAACGTCACAATAATTTCTGATGTAGAATCGAGTCGCTTCATGTTTAAAAGCTTTTTAGCCTTGCTTTCAATTGCGCTATGTTCTGCTAAAGAGTTTTGCTCCAGTAATAGATTTCGCCACTCAATGTCTAACTCGTCTCTTTGGGTATACAGTTGTTCTAATTCACTTGTTGTTTGACGATTGACATGGGTGTAATAAATAACTGAAAATGCTGAAATCACCACTAAAGCCAATAAAATGTAACTAACAAAATGCTGTAAAATATCTTGCCAAATATCTAGCGTTAACACCGATTTACGTTTTACCGAACTATTACTGGGCACAACTAATCATCTGTATGTGGCAAACGTTTGGCAATACGCAGTACCGAACTACGCGAACGTACATTAATTTCTACTTCGCTTTTACTTGGCTTTAATTTACGCCCAATTAACGTAAGTTTTTTTCCTTTGTTTAACTCTTCTTCTGTAACAGGCAAACCACGTGGCACTTTTTTAGCCTGTGAGTGTTTTTTCATAAACTGTTTAACTAAACGGTCTTCTAATGAATGAAAACTGATCACAACTAAACGGCCATTTTCAGCCAGAACAGATAAAGAAGCGGCTAGCGCTTTTTCTATTTGCTCTAGTTCACTATTGATATACATACGAATGGCTTGAAAACTGCGTGTCGCTGGGTGTTTTTTAATTTCACGTTGCGGTGCCGTAGCTTTAATCAACTTAGCTAACTGGCCTGTGCGGGTAAAAGGAGTTTCTCCTCGTGCATCTACAATGGCATTAGCAATACGCCAAGCATGCTTTTCCTCACCAAATGTCCTCAGCACCCAAGTGATATCTTCTACATCAGCAACAGCCAACCACTCTGCTGCTGTTTGTCCACGACTGGTATCCATACGCATGTCTAAAGGACCATCCTTCATAAAGCTAAAACCACGTTCAGCTTCATCCAATTGCGGAGAAGAAACACCTAAATCTAATAATATTCCGTTCACTTTGCCCACCAGCTCATGCTGCTGAGCTATTTCTGCTAAGTGAGCAAAACCTTGGTGTTCAATAAGGAAACGTTCATCATTTTGGAATTTTTTAGCTGAAGCTATTGCAGAAGGATCTCGATCAATAGCAATTAATCGCCCTTGCTCTGATAATTTAGACAGTATCAAAGTAGAGTGCCCGCCACGACCAAAAGTGCAGTCTATATAGCAGCCATCGGGATCAATGTCTAAGCCGTCTACTGCTTCAGCTAATAAAACAGAAATGTGTGTTTTATCTAATTCCATGTTGTTATTTTTATAACCTTTTTAATATTGTCGTGCACAAACACTAAAGTGTTTAGCTAAAGTCAGCCGATAGATATCTATAAAGATAAATCCAGTAAACGATCTGTTAACTCAATTTCACCAGACTGTATTTTACTAATACCTTGCTGCATTTGAGCTTGCCATGCTGACTCGCTCCAAATCTCAAATTTTTTCAACTGTCCAACAAGCATCACTGACTTTTCTAATCCTGCATGCTGTCTTAATGGGCCATTAAGTAATAAACGTCCATTTTTATCCATATCGCAATCAGTAGCATTTCCCAGTAAAACTTGCTGTAATAACCTCTCTTGTGGGTTCATACTGGATAAACTACAAAGCTTTAACTCAATCTCTTCCCATTCAGGTAACGGATAAAGCAACAAGCACGGATGTTGAATATCAACCGTGCAAATCATTTTCCCTTGGCAATCGGCAAATAGCTCCTCGCGATACTTAGTAGGTACCGTGATTCTATTTTTGCTATCTAGCGTAATTGCGTTAGCGCCTCTGAACATAATATTTATTTAAATCGGCTTTGTATTTGTACAAAATTTTGTCGTAATTGTTAAAAACTCAGTTAAATGTCTACTAAGATCCACAATTACCCACTTTTTACCACATTGATACAGTTTAGTGACTAAAGTAAAGCTATGTCAAGCAAAGTTCGGCAAAAATATTGGTATGAGTACTGGTCAAAAACCCAGTAAAATTAAGGGCTGAGAAAAGAGTGTTAGGAAGTGAATGAATTTGTGGACTTTTGTGGATCTGCATCTCAAAAAAGTATTAAAAAAGTAAGAAAAATAATTGAAATTTAACAGAGGTGAGCAGTTTTATGCCAAAAAATGGAGTCCCCACCCAAAGTAGTGGGGATCCATCAAAAACAGTTATTTATTTAGAATAATTCATCATCGATATCAAACAGACAATCACAACCAGATTTTGCAGAAGCAATTAAAGAGAGTCTACGTGGTAATAATCGAGTAAAGAAATAGCGAGCAGTATGTAGTTTGCTTTGATAGAAGTCAGCACCACTTTCACCATTATTTTCCTGCTGTGCTAAGGAAACTTGTGCCATTTTAGCCCAAACAAATGCCATTGCAGTATAACCAAAGATATGTAGGTAATCATTTGCTGATGTACCCAACTCATTAATATTATCTTCAGATTTAGATAAAATATAATCAGTTAATTCCGTCAAGTCAGTTACAGACTGCGATAATGGTATAATAAATTCATCCATGCCTTGAGCATCTTTGCTGCTATCAATAAAAGCATTAACTTCATCTGTAAATACTTTTAGCATAGCACCTTTTGAACCCGCAACTTTTCGCATCAATAAGTCCATGGCTTGAATACCATTTGTACCTTCATAAATTTGCGTAATACGCGCATCACGAACTAATTGTTCTTGGCCCCACTCACGAATAAAGCCGTGACCACCAAAAACTTGCTGACCAGCAACCGTATTTTCAAAGCCTAGGTCTGTGAAAAAAGCTTTAGCGATAGGTGTCATTAATGCTGCTAGCGTTTCACCTTTCGTCTGTTCTTCGCCTTCACCATAAGTAGCGTAATCAAGTTGCATAGAAATATAGCTAGAAAGCGCACGTGATCCTTCATTTAATGCTTTCATATTTAATAGCATACGACGAACATCGCCGTGAACCATAATAGAATCAGCTTCTTGATCAGGATTTTTTACACCATTAGTTTTACTATCAAGTGCTCTACCCTGTATTCTGTCTTTCGCATATTCTAATGCATTTTGATAAGAACGTACTGCAGCACTTAAGCCTTGAATACCAACACCAATACGTTCAAAATTCATCATGGTGAACATACACGCTAAACCTTTATTTAGCTCACCAATTAAAAAGCCTTTTGACTCATCAAAGTTCATAACACATGTAGCTGAAGCGTGGATACCCATTTTGTGCTCTATAGAGCCACAGCTAACATTATTAAATTCACCTAATGTTTCATCGTCATTCACATTATATTTAGGTACTAAAAATAATGAAATTCCACGTGGTCCTGCTGGTGCGTCAGGTAATTTTGCGAGTACTAAATGAACAATGTTTTCTGTTAAATCATGTTCACCAGCAGTGATAAATATTTTATTGCCAGTAACACTATAACTACCATCTTCTTGTGGTACCGCTTTGGTACGAATAAGACCTAAGTCAGAACCAGAATGTGATTCTGTTAAACACATAGATGCAGTCCAATCACCTGCATACATTCTGGTTAAATAACGTTGCTTTAATTCTTCACTACCATGTTTAGCTAAAGACAACGCAGCGCCGGCAGTAAGTACAGGATAAAGCGCAAATGAAATATCACCACTATTTAGCATTTCTTCATGCATAGCTGTTAACATTTTAGGCATACCCATGCCGCCATATTCAACATCACCGCCAAGTGCAGTCCAGCCGCCTTCAGCATAAGTGTTAAAAGCTTCTTTATAACCAGGAGCTGTTGTAACAGCGCCATCTTTATAACTCACGCCAATTTCATCACCTTGGCGAGCAATAGGGTCAATCTCTTGTTCTGCAATTTTTGCACATTCTTGCAAGATAGCTTGAGCCGTGTCTTTGTCAACTTGCTCTGCTAATTTAGGTAGTTTTTGCCACATTTGATCTGCTTTAAATACTTCATAAAGCAAGAAACTCATATCTTTTAACGGAACTTTATACTCAGCCACGATAACTCCTATTGATTTATTAAATGGTAACTAATCGACTCTGCTCTACTGAAAACACAACCAAAAAAAAACAGGTGATTAAAACAGTTGTTTGAATATACCTTATTAACAGTAAAAGTAAAGTATTAGCCTTAATTAAGCTGCGTTTAACTTGATGTTTTATCAAAACTTGCGATAGTGTTAGTAAAAACATAAACGAAGTAACAGTATTTTGTATCTAAGCATAGTTAAAACTTTCATTTACATCATCGTTTTGCCATTAATTTTATCAACTATGGCACAAGCTAAGCAGTTGAGTTTTACCAAAAAGATACAAAAAAGTAGTTACGTCTTTGATTACCAATGGCTTGATCATAATAAAGTCCGCCAAAACATTCAGTTTAGCTTAACTAAAGCTGCCTTATTTAACCGCTTCAGAATGTTAAAAACTTACCAAAGCGAGTTTGCACAAAAAACCATTCTACATGCAGTAAGAAAACAGCTCCGACAACAAACATTTAATGGTGTGAATGTTGTTTTCAAAAAGCAATACTCAAAGGTAGTAATTAAGGTAGAGGGAGCAGACGAAAAAAAAGTGGCCGCTGCCTATGAAAAAATAAAAGACATTGAGAAAGAAGCTACAAGTAAGTACTTTAAAGAAAATTACTATCAAACATTTATAACACACGACCAACAAAAGGGAATTAAGGTAGACCATGTAAATATTGCTAAAGCATCTATTGCAGACTTTAAGGTGCTCAAACCTCTTATTCTAGGTAAGGTATCCATTGAAAACATTCGTAGCGTTACTAATTTTGTTCTTAGTTTTGTGCAAAGTATTCCATACTCAACCTTAGAATCTCGCCTTACTTCTTCAGGCGCTGGTTTTAATCCTCCTGCAAAATTACTATGGGAAAACCAAGGAGACTGCGATAGTAAAATGACGCTAACTGCAGCAATATTACGTGCATTAATGCCAAGAATAAGCATGGCTATGATATATATTGATCAACATGCCTTTATTGGTATTGCGATTCCTGCCAATTCAGGTGAAGTAAGCATTACCCATAACGGTATAAATTACTTACTGGCCGAACCAACAGGTCCTGCTTTATATCCATTGGGGGTTTTAGCTCCTGAATCTGAATTAGCAATAGTTCAAGAACGGTATGTTGTAGAAGAATTTCATTCTGATGGCAGCTATTAAAGAAGTTACTACATATCTACTTTCAAGCTGTTTTAGTCCTATTCTACTCAAATACGCCTCTTCTAGAAACCTAGGTATATACGCCCTGCTAACAAGCTGTTAACATTTAAACGTTAAGATTATTGCATTCAATAATTAGAAAGATATTAGAAATAGGGAAGCTAGAATGAAATTTAATAAACAACATAGCAAACTTGCTTTGGCTGTAGGCTTTGCCTTAGCACTTTCAGCCTGTGCTGAAAAAAAACAAACAACCACTGAAATAAAAAAAACGACAAGTGAAACAGTAGCGCACCAAGTCAAGAATGAACAACAATTAAGTGAGTTCAATTGGATAGCTGAGCGCTTTGCCGATATCCGTGTTCTGCGCTATCAAGTGCCAGGCTTTAATGAGTTACCACTTGAAACCAAAGAGTTACTTTACTATTTATATGAAGCCGCGTTATCAGGTCGAGATATCACTTGGGATCAAAATTACAAACACAACCTGACTATTCGCCACACATTAGAAGCAATTACTAGCGATTATCAAGGCGATAGAACAACAGCAGAATTTACTAAGTTTGTTGAATATACCAAACGAGTATGGTTCTCAAATGGTATTCACCATCATTACATGTCAGCTAAAATACAGCCTGACTTTAGCCCAGAAAGCTTTACTGAGTATGTTAACTCAGTCGCTAAAATGGGTAACTTACCTTTAACCAATGGTCAAACAGCAAAACAACTTATCGCCCAATTATCTCCAATTATTTTTGACACTAACATTGCGCCTAAGATGGTAGATCAATCAGCCAATATTGATAATGTAGTTGCTTCTGCTGTTAACTATTATGAAGGTGTTACCGAAGCCGAAGTCGAAGCTTTTTATAAAGCGAAAGTTAATAAAGATGATAAGCGTCCTGTTTCTTGGGGCTTAAACTCTAAACTAGTTAAAATAGATGGAAAGCTAGTTGAGAAAACCTATAAAGCTGACGGCATGTACGGTGAGGCTATTACTAAAATAGCCTATTGGTTAGAAAAAGCAGCGAGCGTTGCAGAAAACGAACAGCAAAAGAAAACGCTTGAGCTATTAGTTAAATATTACCGTAGTGGTGATTTGGCTGACTTTGATGCTTACAATATTGCTTGGGTAAATGACACCGCTTCAGATGTAGATGTTGTTAATGGTTTTATTGAGGTTTATGACGATCCTCTAGCTTACCGTGGATCATTTGAATCAGTTGTTTCTGTTAAAGATCATCACGCAACAAAAGTCATTGCCACGATTGCCGAGCAAGCACAATGGTTTGAAGATAATTCACCACTTATTGAATCTCATAAGAAAAAAGAAGTTAAAGGTATTACAGGGAAAGCAATTACCGTTGTTATAGAGTCTGGTGATGCTTCGCCATCAACTCCTATTGGTATTAACCTACCTAATGCTAACTGGATCCGCGCTGAACATGGCTCAAAGTCTGTTAGCTTAACGAATATTGTTGACGCTTATGATCATGTTAAAGGTGGTTCATTATCTGAATTTGCTTGGGATGAAGCTGAAATGAAACGTGCCAAAGAATTTGGCCCACTTGCTTCACATCTTCATACAGATTTACATGAAGTAATTGGCCATGCGTCTGGCCAAATAAATGAAGGTGTTGGCACACCAAAAGAGACGCTTAAACAATACTCTTCGGCATTAGAAGAAGGCCGTGCTGATTTAATTGCTTTATATTACTTGATGGATAATAAACTTGTTGATATGGGTATTATGCCAAGCCTTGAAGTAGGTAAAGCCAGTTATGATAGCTATATTCGTAACGGTATGATGCAGCAACTACGCCGTTTAAAAGTGGGTGAAAGCATAGAAGAAGCTCATATGCGTAATCGCCAACTCATTGCTAGCTGGGCCTTTGAAAAAGGTGCTAAAAACAACGTTATTGAGAAACGTATCCGCGATGGCAAAACGTACTTTGTTGTTAACGACTACAAAAAACTGCAAACTTTATTTGGACAATTATTACGTGAACTACAACGTATAAAGTCAGAAGGTGATTTTGCTGCTGGCCAAGCGCTTATTGAGAACTATGCTGTTAAAGTAGATAAAGAGCTTCATCAAGAAGTGTTAACTCGTTATGAAAAACTTGATTTAGCCCCATTCTCTGGCTTTATTAATCCTAAACTAACGCCTATCTATGAAGCAGGAAAAATTATTGACGTTAGCATTAGCTACCCAAGTGACTTTACTCAACAAATGCTAGAATACGGTGAAAACTATAGTTTATTACCTTATGTAAACTAAAAGATAAACTAAGCAAAAGCCACTTGTATCAAGTGGCTTTTTTACAAGTAGTAGATTTAAATTTCAATAGCTCAAATTGATTACAGTAAAAATTAACTACCTTCATCAATCCCTGATGAAACTTTGCGATTAAAAAACGTTTTTAATAAGGCAAATGACAATAGTATCCACGCACTAAAGGCAATCCAAAGCATACCCTGTGCTAAAAAAAGTAAAGGGGTAAATTGTGAAGAAAGCGCTAAATTGTTTGTCGCCACAGTATACATTCCCAAAGGGAAAACAATACTCCATTGCATAGGGTTGTAGATTAAAGGTACTTTTCTATAACCATGAGTCCAAATACCAATAATAACCAATAGTGGTATCCACCAAGTAGCCCATGTCCACAACATAATAGAGATCAATTGTACAACAGCATGTAGTTCGGCAAGCATAGGGATAACAGGATCAGTTAGTAACAAACTACTACCTGCATTGGCACTTATCGCTGCAGCTCCCATGATAACCCACATTAACGGAGAACAATCATCAGCACTCATGGTTTTGAAAAAAATTCGATAACAGAATAAAGTGACTAATACCGCATAAAAAATAATGCCAAGTGCCCACAACATATAAATTTCAACCATCATATAGGCTGCATACTGCCCAAAATCTGCTGCTATTTTTGTACCAAGAAATACCAGTGATTGCGTACCGACAATAAGTATTAGCCAGCCACCATGCATAATATTCACTTCTCTATCTTTATGAGCAAAACATAGCACAGTAAAGCAAAAGTACATTAAAACAGACCAATAACTGAAGGCGACTAACCAGCAAATAATCGCCAGTGTTGAGTACCCTTGTTGATGCAATAAAAATCCACAAATATTGGTAGCGGCAACAAAAGTAAAAAAAATAAACGTTGTTTTCGGACTAACTAAATTTTCAAATACAACTTTAGGATACTTAACCAATCGCCATGTATATAAATAAACCATAACAAGCCAAGAGACTAAAGTAATAACCATAAAGCTGTTTGATAAAATAATATCATTGTGTAAAAAAAAGGCGACAGACAAAATCCCGCTTGCCATTGTCATAGCAAAATAACCGGGGTATAAATCTTTTAACCAATTATTGTTTTCTGACATTTGTAACCCCATAGACACTTATTTATTGGGCAGAACTTATATTGGAAAGGCGGGGGATAATCTTAAAGCTAATTATAAATTGATAAACTTAGCTTAACAGAGTAACAATATAAGGCAATTCGCTGGTAAAATTATACAAGATTATTTCTTGCCATATTACGGTGAACTTTTTTAGCAATACGCGCTAAGTCACTTAATTCACCTAAAGTAGGGGTTACTTCATTATTTAATTGGCATTGGTAATGATCAAGCTCACTACCAATATATTCCAACATTTTTTTAGGGCAACCAACACACTTACCTGCGCAAATTTCATGCTCTGGCATATCGAACGGTAAAGCAGTATGTATTTGCTCAATAAGCGTTTGCATCGCTATGGAAGTGTTAGGTTTCATTTAGAGTTATTAATTATTTGATTCTAATTCGATTGGATTTTCATCACGGTCATAAATAACATAACGACCAACATTATTGCCCGTTTTTACATCGTTAACCATTTTATTCAAGAAAGGTTCTGCATCGTCTTCACTTGGTGTCATACCATCTTCGCCGCTAAGGCTGGCAATAAACACAAAATTCCAGTTTTTCTCTATAGAGTCTGCTTCATCTTTTAGCGCTGAAAAAGTTGTTAATTGTTCAGGTAACTTGTCAACACACATGACCGGCTCAATCGTTCCCTGCTGGTGCTTTTTACTTTTTTTAGGGTTTTTAGATTCTGCATTCGCAAATAAAAACATTAAACGTTGTGGTTGTTCTTGTTCTTGAGTTAGCTGTAAAAGTTCTTTAAAAGTTTTCATATGGTTGTAATCTATTAGCTTGAATATGCAAAGAATGGTAGCACATAAAATAAAAAACGCCTTGATCTGAGTTAACAAATCAAAGCGCTTTACTATAAAGCCATATTTTAAGTACAAACTTAGCTTCAGTTATTACTGCTTAGTAGCATTTACTTCTACTTCATCATTATCAAGGGCTAATTTATAACCAAATGATACATGATGGTAACGAGCACTTGAGTAATCATCATGGATAGCGAAACCAAAGTTATACACTTTACCCGCTTCAATACTTACATCACCCGCTTTATCAGACTTAAGCTTACGCTTAACAATCACTGACCAAGTACCATTCTTCAATGAAGCTTCAACAGTTGCGCCAACACCTTTATGCATATCACGCTCTACTAAGATTTGACCATCTTCAACTTCTTTAGTACCTGATTTATAGCGTACTACATCCATTAACTGATTAGTAGATTGAGCAGCATCAATGTCAGCTTGATCTTTAAGCTTATCCCAACCACCTAGCGATTTACCGCCTCGACCTTTCAGTTCTAGCTTAGTACGAGACTCTTTAAGGTATTTAGTTACACCAGTACCTGTGCCTGTATCAAACTTAAGACGTTTAGCCAAATCACTACCTTTTAATGTATCAACATCAGGAGCAAAAGGCATTGAGTTAGCATCTGCATGACATGTACCCCAACAACCTGCTCTATCAGCATATTCAACATCATCAGTTGCTAACATAAAGGCCAACTTCATTGGGTTCTCAGGGTCCATTTTACCACCATCAACAAATGGTACAGCAGCATGTTCACCTTCAGGCCAGCTAAATCTTAAGTATAGATTTTCAGCATCATGAGTAGAGTCGATAGTTACGTCAATATGACCACGTTTGCCAGGAATAACATTAGGCTCAAGTTTTTTCTCACTCTCACCTGATACGATATTTTTACCAATATCAGCTATCTCTTCACCATGACATTCAATACAACGGTCACCTTTAGTGAATGCACGTTTACCACCATGTTTACGGCCTAATATCCATTCAATAGATGCTGTACCTGGATAAAACACACCAATATCTTTAGAGCTAGCTTTGCCCCAATCTACATTGATATTGCTTGCAGCAGGCGCGTCACTCATGCCACCTTTTACAGGTATTGCGCTGGTAACATTAGCAAGAGCGCTTTCAACAGCCGCTGCTATTTTTTGCTCTACTTTTGCTTTTTCTGCAATTTTATCTTCTTTTGCTTTAGCAGCGATTGCAGCTTCTTTCGCTTCAATGCGTGCTAAACCATCTTTATATTCTTGTGGGACTTCACGAATATAATCAGGGTTTGGCGCTTCAATTGCTTCTAACTCTTCATCAGATAATTTATCTCTTACTCCGTGATGCGCAATACCTTTATGACAATCAATACAGGTTTGTCCTGTTTCAAAGGCATTTAAATGTTGCTTACGTGCACGTGGCTTTTGAAATTCTGGGTTCATTGATTCAAAGTTATGACAATTACGACATTCACGTGAATCTGTAGTTTTCATCGCATTCCAGACACTTTTCGCCATAGTGAAACGATGATCGTTGAATTTTTCTTTGGTATCTAATTTACCCGTTAACCAGCCATACACTTCATACGATGCTTGAATTTTACGCACAACTTTATGAATCCAAGGCTTAGGTACGTGACAGTCAGGACAGCCTGCTCTAACACCAGTTCTGTTGCTAAAGTGAATAGTTGGTTTATATTCTTGATAAACGTTGTCTTCCATTTCGTGACAACCGATACAAAATTCAGTGGTATTGGTGGCTTCCATTGCGGTGTTGAAACCACCCCAAAAAACGATGCCAACAATGAAGAAAATAATTGCACCTGAAACGGTGGTACCCAGTATTAGCCGACGAGACCAGAAACTAGGCTTTGTAAATGTGTTATTTGTCATGCTGATTCCTACGAACGAATAACTCGTAATAATTAAATCAAATTATCTATTATTTTTAATAACAGAATGTCGGTATATATACCCAAACTACTTTAACTAGAATAATTAAAAAGTGGCTTGCCTATATATCCTTTAAACAAAAAAAGGACATGACATCAGCCATGTCCTCAGTTTTAATAAAGCTAATCAATAATGATTAAACTTTGACTTAAGCGTTTAACTTAGGTTTTATGGTTCATACGGTTATGAACGTTAAACTTACCAGTTGGCGTAGTTAAACCTTTGATGCGGTGTAACTCTTTAAGAGTTTTTGCATCATATACAACGATTTCACCCGTTGGATTTTTAGCATCTTTACGGTTCCAAACTGAAACCCATACTTCACTACCATCATCATTAAATTCCATGTGAAGTGCCGCTTTACCTGGCTCTGTAGTTACACGGATAGTTTTAACAATTTCATGAGTATCTTTGTCAATTACTTGTACTGACTGTTGAATTTCTGGCTCAGGATGCTTGATTTGATCAGCCCAAACGTATTGTGAAGTTTCATGAGTACGGATGAATGCACCAGCACCATCTGTTTCAACTTCGTAACACATTTTCCAAGCTTGGTCAGGATGGTTAATTGGATCATTCCCCCAAACTGATACAAGACCTGTACCTAAGTGAGTTGTGCCGCCAACAGGGCCACATTTCTTATCAATCCAGTTAGCACCTGGACCTGGGTGAGGTAAGCTATCTACGTCGATCATTGCTTCTAATTGACCATCTTTAGTATCTACTACAACCATTTTGTTCGATGCGTTAGCAGCGATTTGGAAGTAACGACCTGAAGGGTCAAAGAAACCATCATGTAAGAATTCTGCTGATTGAATAGCAGTAATTGTTAAGTTATCTAAGTCAGTGTAATCAACTTGTAACATTTGACCTGTTTCTTTAACAGCAACAATGAAAGCAGATTCATTTGGAGCAGTATAAATAGCAGCTACACGTGCTTCGTTAATGAATTCACCTTTAGTGTTATAACCACGAGTTGAAACAACTTTAAGTGGGTTTAACGTTTCAGCATCCATGATAACGAAATGCGCAGGCCAGTAACCACCAGCGATTACGTATTTACCATCACCAGAAACAGCGATATCACGAGCGTCATATGCCATTTTAGTTTCAGCAACTAACATGTTTTCAGGTTTTTGCCATAAATCGATTTTGTTAACTTTACCGTCACGACCGATTGTGTACCAGAAACGACCAACATCTTTCGCATGGTCAATTTTATGATGCTCTGTACCTTTGATTACATGTACCGCGTAACCTGTATCAATATGAGCGATAACTTTTTTAGTATCGCCATCAACGATTGCTGCAGTACCTGCATCACGTTCGATAACTACGAAGAAGTTTTTCCAGTTTAAACCATGTAGTGGTTTAGTTGGATAATCTTTAAGTGCAACATACTCTTTAGTGTGAGAACGCATTTGCTCTAAAGACATTTCCGGTGGAACTGGAGGAGTCATTTGAATAAACGTTGCCATGTTGGCAATTTCTTTTTTAGTGAACAAATCATCAAAGTTGTTCATGCCGCCTTCAGTACCAAGCGCAATGATTTTTTCTAAGCGCTTTTGACCTTTTTTCAATGTGTTTTTAGGCTCAAGGTTTTTACCTGTAGCGCCTTTACGCAATGTACCATGACAACCAGCACAGCGTTGGAAATATTGTAATTCTGCTTTTTTAAAATCAGCTTCAGATAAAGTTGGCTCTGCTGCCGATACTGACATGCTGATGCCGCCTGCTGCCATACCAATAGCTAAACCAAGTGCTGAAAGACTGTATTTAATGTTTCTCATCGGTTATTCTCCAGATATTATTGTATTTGCGTTTTAATTTTTCGATACCTGTGCTTTTTCAAAAAATACAGGCCTAAATGTTTCGAAATGTAACTATCATCTGATTCTAGTTATATTTATGTGATTTAGATCAGCTTTTTGAAAAAATAGCAGATAATAGTTAAACAACTTGATCAAGGTCAACAAAAACTAAAGATAACACTTTACTTTAGAGTAACTAATTTAATTGAATATTTTAATTAATAATCAATCGCAACAACTTAACCCTATTAGTTTTAAGGGTTTATTTTAAAGAAAAAGGATATACATTCGATGAATACACGTACCAAAAACTTTATTTATGCCATGGCGATAGGTCTTGCTATTGTTATTATTTTTCTAGGCTTTTTATCAAGTTTCAGTAATCCCATTTCTTGGTTATTAATTGTCGTTTTACTACTTATTCCGATTTTTTATAAAAAGTCAGATAAAACGAACCAAATAGAATGGAAAGATGAATATAGCGTAGGTATTACTCATATAGATCAAGATCATAAAAAACTGATCAAACTATTGAATCAATTTACCGTTGCTTATGATCATGCCATGAGTGAAGAGTTTGAAAAAGAAGCACTAGAAGCATTAATTGACTACACCAAATATCATTTTGAACGTGAAGAAAAAATGATGCGTGACAATGATTACCCTGACTTTGTTGCTCATCAGGCTAAACATCAAGAAATGATTGGACAAGTAAATCAGTTTGTCGATTTATATAATAAAAAAGGTCATGATGCGTTAAAAGAAGTTAGTGAGTACTTAACTGTTTGGTTAATTAGTCATATCAATGGTACCGATAAAGAATATAGTCAATACCTTAATGAGCGCGGAATAAACTAAGTAATTTTATAAGCCTAAATTAAAAAAGGGACGGATTATCCGTCCCTTTTACTTTGTATATACTTTACGTCACTTCAGTTAAAAATCCCTGTAATTTGGCTCTACAGAGCTTGTAAAATCACTTTTACGAACCCCTACCAAGTATATTTTAGTTGCAATGAAGCATTAATGCCCGGAGCAGCTAATGTTGCCAATAAGGGGTCACTTTTTGCAAAACCATTAACATCCGACCAACGCCAATATTGACGATCTGTGAGGTTATTAATCGCTGCAGAAACTGTCACCTGCTCATTAAAGTGATAATTAGTGATCAAATCAAATGTCGCATACCCTTTGGTTGTAGCAAGCTCAGTTTCGCTATCCCCTGCATTAGGATCATCAATGTCTGATTTAGCATCAACAATATTTGCATTCAACTCAACTGAAACATTTTCACTTGCACTTAACCATTGCACTCCTAATAAAGCATGGTTTGGCTCAACTTCATTTAATGGCTGATCAGTTTCTTTGTTTTCGCCTTTACTCCAAAATAAATTCATATAAGTCGTAACGCTGTCGTTTTTCATAAGTAAGTTGCTAAGGTAGCCTTGGTAACTCAACTCAATACCATAAATTTCTGCACTGTTGATATTTTGCGATTGAAAGATCACACGCCCAACGGTTGGATCAAAGCCTAAGTTAACTTTAGTTTGAATAAAATCTTCATAATCATTATAAAAAGCAACTAAATCAAACTTATGCTCTGTGCCACTATAGTTATAGCCAACTTCATAACCGTCTGTCGTTTCAGACTTCAAGTCGGCATTGGGTATTGCCCGTATTTTAAACATCGGAATATCTAAACCAATATTAGCATCTTCAAATGGCGGCGCTCTAAACCCCTTAGCATACTGAACATAAAATTTATTCTCGCTATCAAGCTGATACACCACGCCTAATTTAGGTGACACACTGTTTTCACTAATATTTACAACACTCGTATCAGGGTTATCCTCTAAATAGATAGCATCGGCTTTAGGTCTTAATTTATATTTGTCATAACGAATTGCGGGAATAATAGTAATATGGGTGCCATCAATACTGATTTCGTCATTAAGATAAGCACCTATTTCTGTCACTTCTGAAATAGGAAAGTCTCTTAAGGGAAACTCTTCTGTTAAAATATTGTTGGTTGAAGCACCTGTTGCAATGGTTGTTTGTAAACCTTTTCGTAACTCTTTTGTTTTATTTTTATTAAGTTCAATACCATAACCAATATGATGTGATGCATAATCTGATTCTATATTGGTATATAGATTAGCTCTTATGCCTTGAACTTTCTGTTCATAGAAAAAATCTCGATCATAAAAATATTCACGACCACGAGAGGTTCTTTTTTCGTCAGATAATTGCTCAGTTTCAGTACGTTGATCATAAATACGAATGACCCCTCCTTCTAACCAAGCCTGATCCAATACAAAATCATAATTAACGGTAAAGCTTTCCCGTTTAGTTTCATCATCCCCTAATAATAAAGAGGTAGAATCAAACCGACCTAAGCCTAAAATAGATTGTAAATCAGTTTGTGCTGACCGCTTAAAATAATCATAACTAAAACTAAGCTCTTGATTATCAGAAAGATCATAAAAATATTTAACTAGAAACGCTTTAGTTTCATTATCTTGAGTATCTTTAGCAATATTGCTCGAGGTATTACTATCAAACTCATGCCCTTTTCTAAGAGAGGCAGAGATCAGTGCACTTGACGTTTCATTGCCAAAAGCACTATTCAATGAAATTGATTTACTATCATCAACTGAGTAATAGCCCGTTTTAAGGCCCAAATAAAAAGGATTATCTGTTTGGCTTAACAAATCTGACGGCTTTTTAGTAATAAAAGAAACAACGCCACCAATAGCGTCACTACCATAAGTACTTGATGCTGGCCCCCGTAAAATCTCTACTTGTTTAATTAGATCTGGATCGATGTAGTTTCTACCAGAATTAGAATAACTACCAATATTAAATTGATCAGCTACAGGTACACCATCTACTTCTGTCGCGATTCGATTACCAGATATACCTCGAATAGCAATACTTGAATTACCAAAGCGACTTCCAGAATTAATCACATTAATACCGACTTCATAACGAAGTAAATCCGCAATATCATGAACTAACTTCTGTTCTATTAATTCACTATCAATAACAGATACTGCACCAACTACATCTTGCACTTTACGTGGTGTTTTGCCGATAACGACCAAAGTTTCAATATTTTCATCAATACTTTGATGAACAACATCATCTTCAGCAGCACTATAAGTACTAGGTAATAACGCGCTACTTAGTGCGACAACGAGTAACGATTTTTTAAACATTTTTTGATCCTTGGTGCTGAAATATCATCATAATTAGTTGGTGCTATTTATAAAGCAAAAAAAATAAGACAAGCTGATCTATGTCAACAGAGTAAATAAGTTAGCAGTTTTTGTTTTAGAAAACAGATCTATATCATAGTTTTGTATGAGTAAAATTGATCACTGAAACAATGAAAACACACCATAAACAATCACATCTTTTAATAGTTTTGTGATTTATATCAATAAATTTACCCCTTCATCTATACTTTATTTGGCAAAAGATGATCTTTAGCAAAAAAAAATTATCGCCTTTCTTATAGACTAGCTATTCAGTAAAAACAGTGTTTGGAAAACAATATGAGTTCATCAGTAATCAAACGTACTTACGCCATAATAGCAATAACATTAATGCTTTTTATACAAGTAAATCAAAGCTATGCCAATGAAAACTCATTATCAAAAGCACGAAAATCAGAGCTGGTTCATATAGTAAAACAAGATTGTGGTTCATGTCATGGCATGACACTAAAAGGAGGCTTAGGACCAGCATTATTAGTAGAAGACTTACAAAACAAACCACTTTTATTTATTCAGAATACTATTTTATATGGTCGTGCAGGTACCGCTATGCCGCCTTGGGGAAATTTATTAACCGAACAAGAAGTACTGTGGATTTCTCAACAGTTAAAAGACGGAAAAATAATTGCTCAACCTGAACAAAATTAAATAGCCAAAAAATATATTATTTACTAAACATAACAATAAAAATATAAGTACTTTGAAGGATTTCTAATGAAGACTAATTTATTAAAACTCGCTAGTGTTGCAATACTCGCAAGCATTGTTTCTGCTTGTGCTAGCTATAAAACTAATAATGCCCCTGTAGCTGAATTGCGCGCAACTGGAGACATGGGCGTCATTATAGAACGCGCTACAGGTCAAGTTCAGGTGGTTAATCATAGCCATCAAGAAGTATTAGCAGAAATAGAAGGATTAGGTGATTTATCTCACGCATCTATTGTGTATTCACGTGATCAACGTTACGCCTATGTGTTTGGTCGTGATGGCGGATTAACTAAAATTGATATCCTTAAAGATAAAATAGCTAAGCGCGTAATTCAATCAGGTAATAGCATTGGTGGTGCTATTAGCCAAGACGGAAAATTAGTCGCAGTATCCAATTACACACCAGGTGGTGTAAAAGTCTTTAATAGTGAAACGCTTGAGTTGGTTGCCACTATAGATAGTTCCGTACTAACCACAAAACCTAAGAATAAAGATGGTAGCCCTGTACGCTCAAAAGTAGTGGGGTTGGTTGATGCGCCAAATAACAAGTTTGTTTTTAGCTTGTTTGATAGCCACGAAATTTGGATTGCTGATTTCTCTGATATTGAAAAAAATAAAGCACCTAAATTAACTAAGTTTACTGATATTGGTTTATTTCCATATGACGCTTTAATTAGCCCCGATGGTCGCTATTACATAGCAGGATTATTTGGTGAAGATGGCATGGCGCTTATTGATTTATGGCATATTGAAAAAGGGGTAAAACGCATTTTACCTGATTACGGTAAAGGTGAACAAAAACTTCCTGTTTATAAAATGCCTCATTTAGAAGGTTGGGCAATGGCGGGTGATTACGCATTTATGCCAGCAGTTGGGCAACATAAAGTCCTCGTAGTAAATACTAAAACATGGAAGAAAGTCACAGAAATTCCAGCGCACAGCCAACCAATTTTTGTTATGGCACAACCAGATAACCGTCAAATTTGGGTGAACTTTGCATACCCTGATAATAATACCATTCAGGTATTTAACACTGAAACATTTGAGTTGGTAAAAACATTAACACCTGGACCTGCCGTTTTACACATGGAATTTACACCACGTGGTGAGCATGTTTGGATGTCTGTTCGCGATAGCAATGAAGTACAAGTTTATGACACAAAAACTCAAACATTACTTAAAACTATGCAGTCAAAAAGCCCGAGTGGTATTTTCTTCACTAATCGTGCGCACCACATAGGGCTATAATTATGACAAGTATCAATGTGAGCATTTCACAATTACAACAAGACATTATTAATAATAGCCAAAAAGGCTTCCCGCTAACTAATCAGCCATATAAAACGATTGCTGAGCAACTGTTGCAGGTTAATATTAAAACTAATGAGCATGAAGTATTTCAAGCCATTAAAGAATTAGATAATCAAGAAGTGTTATCACGTATTGGTCCTGTTTTTGATCATAAAAAAGCAGGAGCAAGTACCTTAGCTGCGCTTGCTGTTCCACCAAATGATTTAGATAAAGTCGCCGGTATTGTTAACCAGTTTGAGCAAGTGAATCATAATTACGGAAGAGAGCATACTTACAATTTATGGTTTGTCGTGACTGCTAAAGACATGTTGGCATTAAATAGCACTTTAGAGAGTATTGAGTTATTAACTGGTCTACCTGTTTTGGTTCTTCCAATGGAAGCTTCATATCATATTGATTTAGCCTTCAGCATTAATGTAACAGGAATAGAAAGCCCTACTTCTAATCAACAATGTAATGAGGTAATTAATCAAACTAACGAGAGTATTACTTACTTAACTGATAACGAAAAAACTAGCTTACGCAGTGCTATTGAAAAAGGTTTACCTGTACATCTATCTCCTTATCAGGTTATTGCCAAGCAACTTGGGTTAACTGAACAACAAGTACAGATGCAAATATCGCTATGGCAAAAAGAAGGATTAATTCGACGTTTTGGTCTAGTAATCAAACATAGAAAAATAGGCTACGATGCTAATGCTATGGTTGTTTGGAATATTCCAAATGATGATATGGACAAAGTAGCATTGAAATTAGCAAAATGTGATCCAGTTTCACTTTGTTATCAACGTCCCCGCCGCTTACCAGATTGGCCTTATAATTTATTTTGTATGATTCATGGCACAGACAGAGCACTTGTTTTACAACAAATAAAGCAAATAACCGAACAACTTGGACTTGAGTCAATAGAGAAAGATATTCTATTTAGCTTTAAGGCGTATAAGCAACATGGCGCTCGCTATGGCAAAAAACAAAGTAATGAAACCGTCAATAAGGGACAAGCCCATGGATAAACGTAGAAAATGTCAAACTGTTGAGCTGTCTGAATTAGAAAAAAAATTAATTAACTTACTGCAACATGGCTTACCTGTTTGCGAACGTCCTTTTGCTCAAATTGCTGAAGAAGTCGCTAGCACCGAGCAAGAAGTTATTGCATGTTTAAATAATTTACGTAGTGAGAAAGTACTCACTCGTTTTGGCCCCATGTTTGATGCGGCAAGTTTAGGTGGCGCTTTTACCTTAGCTGCCTTAGCCGTTCCAGAAGAAGACTTTGATACGGTAACAGAACAAGTTAATAGTTTTGATCAAATAGCTCATAACTATCGCCGTGATCATGATTTTAATATGTGGTTCGTTATCGCCACTGAATCTGCTGAAGAAATTGAAAAAGTAGTACAAGCTATTGAACATGAAACAGGCTTAAAAGTACTTAACGTTCCAAAATTAAGAGAGTTTTATGTGAATTTATATTTGCCCGTTTAATAGACTACCCAAAGCAACGAGTAGAACTTTTAAGTAACCAAATACACTTATCACATTCAAAAGAGTTTAGATTATGTCCATAACCACTCAAGAAAAAATAACTAAAGACAAACTTAGCGAGCAAGAAAGACAATATATTTTATTGACTCAAAATGGCTTACCTATTATTGAAAAGCCTTATCATGCTATCGCTGAACAAATGAACATTACTGTTGAGCAAGTTCTAAACCTTACCAAAAGCATGCAAGAACGTGGCATCATTAGGCGTATTGCCGCGGTACCTAATCACTATAAATTAGGTTATCAATACAACGGCATGACCGTATGGGATATTAACGATGAGCAAGCTGAAGAGTTTGGTAATGCCGTTGGCCAACTTCCTTTTGTTAGTCATTGTTATTTAAGACCACGGTTTTTACCTGAGTGGAACTACAATTTATTCGCCATGGTGCATGGTAAAACAGAAGAATCTATTGCCGAATACAGGGGTCAGATCAAAGAACTGTTAAAAGAAGTATTGGTTACGCGCAACCATGATTCAGGTCAACAAGTCATTTTACAAAGTAATGATATGTTAACCAGCACAGCAATACTGAAAAAAACAGGTTTGCGATTAAAAAAGTAATATCACAAATATTACCTATAATAAAAAAGACTAATCGCACTCAGAACAATATTCACGGTTAAGGTACATATATATTATGTTTAGAATTTCACAATTATTAAAAACACTTCATGACGACATGATTGAATTTAATCCTGTTAAAGCACCACGTAAAATGAAGGGTCCCGTGGTCATATGGAACCTTATCCGTCGTTGTAATTTACAATGTAAACACTGTTATTCCACATCTCTTGATATCGACTTTAAAGACGAATTATCAACTGAACAGGTAAAAGCAACTATTGATGATTTAAAAGTTGCTCATGTACCAGTACTCATTTTATCTGGTGGCGAGCCGTTATTGCGTCCTGATATCTATGAAATTACCGAATATGCTAAGAAGAAAGGATTTTATCTTGCCTTATCAACTAACGGCACATTAATTGACGAAAACAATATTGAAGCGATTAAAGCTGCAGATTACCAATATGTTGGTATAAGCATTGATGGCTTAGAAGAATTTCATGATGAGTTTCGCCGTCAAAAAGGTAGTTTTAAAACCTCAATGCACGCCATTAAGCTTTGCAAAGAAGCTGGCATAAAAGTGGGTATGCGCCTTTGTTTAACACGTGAAAATTTCAAAGATTTACCTGCTATGTTGAACTTAATGGAAGATAATAATGTTGATAAATTTTACTTATCTCACCTGAATTACTCTGGTCGTGGTAAACGTAACGCTGAAAATGATGCTATGTTTAAAATGACAAAAGACGCAATGGAACTTCTTTATGAACGCGCTTGGTCACACATAAATCAAGGTATAGAAACTGATTTTGTTACTGGTAATAATGATGCAGACGGTCCCTATTTATTACAGTGGGCAACCAAAAAGTTTGGCGAGAAACACCCTGAAGCCATCGCTAACTTAAAACAGCGTTTAATTAATTGGGGCGGTAATTCCAGTGGTATTAATGTAGCAAATATAGATAATACGGGAACAATTCACCCAGATACTTACTGGTGGAATCACCCTATTGGTAACGTAAAAACAGAAAAATTTTCTGATGTTTGGAAAAACACACAAGATCCATTAATGCTTGGTTTTAGACAATCACCAAGACCAGTAAAAGGCCGTTGCGCAAGTTGTGATCATTTAGCCATTTGTGGCGGCAACACAAGAACCCGCGCATTTGCACAGGCTGGTGATGCATGGGCAGAAGATCCTGGCTGTTATTTAAACGACGATGAAATTGGTTTTATTCCAACACCATCAAAGTTTGCTGATGACCTAATCAACAAAGAAAGCCCAATACAATTTGTTGAAGTATAACAACAGTAAACATTAATATACCGAGTAAGGGTTAATGCATACGTAATTAACCCAAAGTTAAAATATAATACTAATTAAGCTTTTGAGGCAGTCCTGAAGCCTGACTCAAATGTAATAAGGCAAGAGCATGAATACACCATCAACAGACGAATCAAGCAATCTACTTTCAGTAGATAACAAAAAAATATCTGCTAGAGGTAAATCCGTATTAAATAGCGGCGAAGTCGCCTTAGTTGGCTCTGGTCCTGGTGATGCAGAATTATTAACCATTCGTGCAATGCGTTTTATCGAACAGGCAGAAATTGCTATTTATGATCGTTTAGTTAGTGAAGAAATATTAGCCTTATTACCTGAAAACTGTGAACGTTTTTATGTAGGTAAAGAACAAGCAAAACATTGTGTTCCTCAAGATCGCATCAATGAAATATTAGTAGAAGAAGCACGTGCAGGTAAGAAAGTATTACGTTTAAAAGGTGGAGATCCTTTCATCTTTGGTCGTGGCGGTGAAGAAGCTGAATATATGTTACAACAAGGCGTTAGTTGCCATATCTGTCCGGGAATAACAGCTGCATCAGGCTGTACTACTTATGCGGGTATTCCACTTACACATCGTGGTGTTGCTCAAGGTTGTACATTCATTACTGGCCATATTCAAAACAATGGTCAACTTAATCTACCTTGGCAAAGCTTATGCTGCCCAACTCAAACCGTTGTATTTTACATGGGTATAAATACCTTACCAAAAATTGCAGAAAAACTAGTAGAACATGGTAGAGATGCTAGCACACCTGCTGCATTAATTCGTAAAGGTACTCAGCCTGAACAAAAAACTTATCGTGGTACTATTGGAAATTTAGCAGAGCTAGTTGAAAAACATAATATTACGCCACCAACACTTATCGTTATTGGTGATGTAGTAAACCAATTAACTGAACAACAATTAAAAACTCCTGGGTTTTTAGATGCAAAAGATTATGTTCAAATAGAAGATATTAAAACAGCATAAATAAACTTTACTGCCCTTATTTCTATCGCAAACATGCAATAAGGGCACGTTCATTATCTACAGGTTCGTTGTATGAAAAACTCCCTCGCCATTAGCACAGCCCTTGCAATAACTTTATTTATAGCCGCCACCTGCACAACTTCTCAAGCAGCACCCACGAAAAAAGTTACTATGTCTGTGGCTGAGAAAGTAGCAGCTAAAAAGCTTTATCAAGCACATTGTCAAAGTTGTCATGGTACTGACCGTTTAGGAGCAATGGGTCCTGCATTATTACCTGAAAACTTAGCGCGATTTCGAAAAAACAAAGCGATTAAAGTGATCAATAATGGTCGTGCTGCTACCCAAATGCCTGCTTTTAACAGTGTTTTATCCAAAGCTGAAATAGACAGTTTAGCGAGCTATATTTATACATCATCAAAAGCATCTCTTAGCTGGACAGTTGCTGATATAAACGCATCCAAAGTACAACATTTTGACCAAAGTAAACTGCCAAACAATGCCCAATTTGATGCTGATTTAATGAATTTATTTATTGTGGTTGAATTAGGCGATCACAGTGCTACTTTACTAAATGGCGATACTTTTGAGCGCTTAGATCGTTTCAAAACACGCTTTGCATTACATGGCGGGCCAAAATATTCACCTGACGGTCGTTTTGTATTTTTTGCCTCACGGGACGGTTGGATCAGTAAATACGATATTTACAACCGCAAAACAGTTAGTGAAGTTAGAGCCGCAATTAATACACGTAATATTGCTATATCAAGCGACGGAAATTATTTAATTGTGGGTAATTACTTACCTAATAACGTAGTTATACTGAATACTAGCGATTTATCCCCGCTTAAAGTGATTGATGCCATAGACAGTGACGGCAACAGCTCTCGCGTAAGTGCGGTATATAACGCGCCTCCACGCCATAGCTTTATCGTTGCACTAAAAGACGTAAAAGAAGTATGGGAAATTCCCTATAGTGATAAAGGCGGCGTTGAGGTGTATAAAGGCTGGGCACATGATTACAGAGTAGAAGCAAAAGCCGAAGGCTGGAAAGCTGATTTATCGAAAAAAACAGAGCAATTTCCTATTCGCCGTATAAAAACAGATGATTACCTTAATGATTTTTTCTTTGATCCTGATTACATTAATTTAATTGGTACTGCACGTAATAGCCATAATGGCCAAGTTATCAACCTAGACACTAAGAAGAAAGTCGCTTCGATTGGTTTAACAGGCATGCCACATTTAGGCTCAGGCATTACGTGGAACTATCAAGACAAAGAAGTCTTCGCGTCTCCTAATATCAAAGAAGGTAAAATTACCGTTATTGATATGGAAAACTGGAACATTATCAAAGAGATTAAAACCGAAGGCCCTGGTTTCTTTATGCGCAGCCATAGTAAATCACCTTACGCATGGACTGACGTATTCTTTGGTCCAAATAACGACAAGGTACATGTTATTGATAAAAGTACCTTAGAAATAGTTAAAACCTTAGCGCCAGCACCGGGTAAAAATGCCGCTCATGTAGAGTTCACCAAAGATGGGAAATACGTACTGCTTAGCATATGGGATATAGACGGTGAACTGATTGTTTACGATGCTAACACACTAGAAATTGTAAAACGCATGCCTATGAAAAAACCCTCTGGCAAATACAATGTTTATAACAAAATCAATTATGAACGAGGAACAAGTCATTAAGGTGTTTAACGCTTAATTATTCATCATTTAAGGCCTGTCATATTTAATATCACAGGCTTTTTTATTATACGTTTTCACTTATAATACGAGAAGTCACTCAGCTCTAAAAATATCAATTTGTATAACCATCAACAAAAGGCTATCTATTCATGTTCTCAACCCTGTTTAAAGCAAAACCGATAATTGATGAAGAAAGCAAAGAGTGGATCTTTGATACGTTTGCATGGTGTATTGAAAACCTTGATAATGATTTTTTTCAAAATAACAGCCAATTAATTTTACCAAATAATACTTTTTATCCGGGTAGTTCAAGTAGTGTTGAAGAGATGGCAGAGAATATTTTTGCCAATACTAGCAAGTATACAGGCATGACATCATGGCCAATAAAATTAGTAGATTCTGAACGTTTTACTTCAAAGGCAATGCCTCAACTTTCCTTTCAATCATCACTGCGTGGCGAAAATGCAATAGTGTCAAGCCAAAAGAACGTTCAATCTAATAACGAAGTGAGTTATAAAATAGCAGGAAAGGAAGTAGTACAATCAACTTCATCAATACCTTCGATAGATATTGCTTTTCATTCAAGTCAACTGAATCAACCACAAGATCTAATTGCTTATTTAGTTCAAGCTCAAGCAGGTATTTTAGTGACGCAACAGGGCATACTTCCCCCTGGAGGCAAAGATTTATTGGCTCAAACTATTGACTTAGTTGCTTGTTTTATGGGATTTGGTGTTATTTTTGCAAATACGGCATACCAATTTAAGGGAGGGTGTGGCTCATGTAATAACCGTAACCTCAACCGACAACCTGCCCTGCCTGAATTAGAAACAGTTTATGCCTTAGCATTATTTTGCGTAATCAAAAAAGTTGAAATTAAACCAATAAAGAAAGAACTAAAGTCACATTTATATAAGGCATTTCGTCAAGCTCACAAAGAGATCACTCTGTATTTACAGCAGTCAACTGAGCCTAAATACGCATCACTCTCTACGAGTATTAACCAATAAAACCGTTGTGATACCGATATAATTAAGGTTTAATCACCGTTTCCAAAATACATTGATTAATGCACCAACCATAATTAATGCACCACCAATAATAGTTGTGAGAATAGGTACTTCACTGAAGTACGCCCATCCAATAAATACCGAAAAAAGCACTTGCACATAGGCATAAGCTGTAGCTTTATTTGCATCTGCACAATGTAATGCTTTAGTTAATCCTACCTGCCCCACCTGCGTAAATATTCCTACTAGGACTAACAAGCCCAGTGTAGCTATATTTGGCACGACAAAGTCACTCCCTAAAAATATAATTGAAATAGGAAGTGCAACAAGAGGAAAGTAAAAAATGATCACTGAGCTATCATCCGTTTTTGTTAGCTTTTTAACTATGATGTAAGCAACCGCGCTAGTGAACGCCCCTAATACACCAGCGCCAATACTTAACCACGGGTATTGTACGCCACTGCCTATTTGTAGATTTGGCTGAATAATTATAAATAGGCCAAGTAAACTGATAACAATACACGCCATAGTTGAGCGCTGTATCGTTTCTTTGAGAAAAAACAGAGCAAGAATGGCAGTGAACACTGGATGTAAATATTGAAGTACTGTAGCTTCTGCTAGTGGTAACGTTGTAACTGCATAATAAACGAGAATTAACGCAATAGTTCCCACTGTGCCACGAGCAATTAACAATAGTTTATTATGTCCAAATAAGGAGATTTTTTTGCGCTTAATATCAGCATAACTAATCATGCCTGACACGATAGACCTAACTGCAACTATCTCAAGTACGGGTATTCCCAAACCGCTTACTTCTTTTACACATGCAGCCATTAAAGCAAAACCCAGTGCTGAGATTATCATGTACCAAACACTCAGTGGCATTGAATTTTTTATCGTTGTGAACATTAACTACTATACTCGAAACAAAAGAAAAACTTATACCCTGTTTAAGCAGTATTGTTAACATATTAAATAGATAAGAGCATGATATTATTGTCATCTTCAAA